>DATJSR010000286.1:0-7249 GCA_035504015.1 Steroidobacteraceae bacterium | reverse complement strand
TCGCGCACCTCGGCGCCAGGGGCGACCTCGCGCGCGCGGTAGCGCGCAAAGGAGGGCGCGGCCACGATGCGCCGCGCCAGCTCGAGGCCGCGCACCAGAGGCTCGATGTCCTCGGCCACCGCGAGCAGATTCGGATCGATGTCGGGCGGCGTGGCTGGATCTGCGCTGCGCAGACGCACGCGCCCGCGGCTGCGCGGATACAGCCCGACGATGCTGACGGCGAAACCATGACCGAGCGGCAACGGGAACAGCGAGCGGTTGCGCCGCGCCGGCTGGAACACCACCTGGATGTCCGGCCGGTCCAGGCCGGGAGCGCTGCGCACGAAGGCATTCGACTCGAACACGTTGCTCGCGAAAGGCCCCCTGCGAGCAAGGGCATACTCGAGCAGATTCCACGCGCCGCGGGGCGCTGCGCGCACGGAGATGCCGTAGGAGGTGCTGTCGCGCATCTCCATGAGAACGGCGACGGCGAGATGATCGTGCAGATGGCTGCCGACCGCGGGCAGATGCCGGCGCACGGGGATGCCGAAGGCGCCGAGCTCTGCCGCATCGCCGATCCCGGAGAGCATCAGGATCTGTGGCGAGAGAATCGCCCCGGCGCAAAGGATCACCTCCCGCTGCGCGCTCAGGCGACGTGGCTCCCCGCCCGGTCCGCGCCACTCGACCCCGACCGCCCGCCCACCCTCGATGAGCACGCGGCTGACGTGCGCATGCGTGATGAGCTGCAGGTTGCCGCGCTTCAACGCCGGGCGCAGATAGGCCGTCGCCGTGGACTCGCGCCTGCCATCCCTTATCGTGCCCTGGCGCAGCCCGTAGCCTTCCGGATGCGGGCCGTTGAAATCCGCGCAGCGTGCAAAGCCGAGCCCCTGCATCGCCTCGAGGAAGGCGTAGTTGAGCGCGTTCGGCCGGCGAATGTGGGTGACGCGCATCGGCCCGCTGCTGCCGTGAAAGGGCGAGCCCGCGAAGTCCGCATTCGCCTCGCTGCGGATGAAGTACGGCAGCACCTCGCGATAGCTCCACCCGGTGTTGCCGGCCTCGGCCCACTCGTCGAAATCGCGCGGCTGCCCGCGAAAGTACACCATCCCGTTGATCGAGCCCGAGCCCCCGACCACCCGGCCGCGCGGAATCGGGATACGCCGGCCCGCGAGCGCTGGCTGCGGCACGGTGAGAAAGCGCCAGTTCAGATGCGGCCGGCCGATGGCCGCCGCCACGGCTGCAGGCACCCGGATGAACAGGTGCCGGTCCGGCCCTCCGGACTCGAGCAGCGCCACACGCGTGCCGGGCGCCTCCGCCAGGCGCGCCGCGAGCGCGCAGCCACCGGTGCCGGCGCCCACGACCACGAAATCGACCGTGTCGGCACCCGCCGCCATGGCGCGCTACATCACGGACAGCTTGACGCGGCTGCGCTCGCCGACCGCGCGCTCGGCGGACAGGATCGTGTTGTGCATCAGCATGGCCACGGTCATCGGTCCGACGCCCCCAGGCACCGGCGTGATGTAGGAGGCCTTCTGCCGCACGCCCTCGAAGTCGACATCGCCCGTGATGCGCCCGTCGGGCAGGCGATTGATGCCCACGTCGATGACCACGGCACCGGTGCGCACCATCTGCGGCGTGATCAGGCCCGGAACCCCGGCCGCCACCACCAGGATGTCCGCGAGGATCGTGAACTGCGCGAGATCGCGCGTCTTCTTGTGGCAGATGCACACCGTGGCATCCTGCTGCATCAGCATGAGCGCCATCGGCTTGCCCACGATGTTGCTGGCGCCCACGACCACGACGTTGCGGCCCTCCACATCGATGCCCTCGTGCTCGAGCAGCTTCTGCACTCCGAAGGGCGTGCACGGGGGGAAGATGGTATTGCCGGTCACCAGGCCGCCGACGTTGTAGAGGTTGAAGCCGTCCACGTCCTTCTCGGCCGAGATGCGCTCGAGCACCGCATGGATCTCGATGTGCGCGGGCAGCGGCAGCTGTACCAGGATGCCGTGCACGGCGGAATCGGCGTTGAGCGCATCGATGCGCTTCAGGAGCTCCGCCTGCGTGGTCTCGCTCGGCAGCTGGATCAGCTCGGAGTGGATACCGACCTCGCGCGAGGCGGCGATCTTGTTGCGCACGTAGACCTGCGAGGCCGGATCCGCGCCCATCAGGATCACCGTGAGCCCGGGGCGCACGCCGTGCCGCGCGATCAGCTGCTCGATGCGCTGCTGCTCTTCTGCCCGTAGCCTGCGGGCGACTGCCTTGCCGTCGATGATTCTGGCGCTCATGTTCTACCCACCCGTCGCAGTGTCGAAGGAGCACGATACCCGAGCGCGGGGCGCGCCGAAAAGGCACGCCCACGCCTGCGGCGGCGCAGACCCCACCGAGCATGCCTCCCGCGTTGCGCGCTCGGCGCGTGCGCTGCTTGCGTCCGGGCGCTGCGCGCGCTCCGGGCGCGCCGAGGCGCGCCCGGGCGCTCAACGCGGTGCGATATGAAAAATCCGCTCGGCGTTGCCCCCGTATACCTTGGCCTTGTCGCCCTCGGACAGCGGTGCCGCGTCCATGAAGGCGACGGCAGGGGCGGTCGGCTGGTACGGATAGTCGATCGCCCAGAGCACGTGGTCGGCGCCGAGCTTCTTCACCGCATACTCGAGTGCGAGCGGATCCTCGACCCCGCTGGTGGTGATCACGAAGTTGCGCTGCAGGTACTCGGCCATCGTGAGCTGGGTCTTCGGGGCGCGACCGATCTGCTGCGCGCGGCTGTTCATGAAGGTGATGCGCCAGATCCAGAACGGCACCGCCTCGCCCATGTGGCCGATGCAGATCTTGAGCTTCGGAAAGCGATCGAAGAGCCCCGAGGCCATCATGCGCACGGCGTGCGTTCCCACCTCCACCCCGTAGCCCCACATGGCGGAGTCCATGCCGTAATCGCGCAACGGGCCCTTGAGGCCGTCGGAGGCCCCGCGAGGGTGAATATAGATACACGCATCGAGGGCCTCGGCCGCCTCGAGCACCGGCCAGTACTTCGGATCATCGAGATACTCGCTGTGGGTGTGCGAGTTGAGGATGAAGCCGTTGAGCTTCAGGTGGCGGATTGCCCGCTCCATCTCCTGGACCGCGCGCCGCGGCGACTGCGGGGCGAAGCTCGCGAGCCCTGCAAAGCGCGTGGGATGGCGCCGGATCACCTCGGCCAGGCGGTCGTTGGCGAGGGTTGCCAGCTCGCACGCGGTGTCGGCATCGAACATCTGCACTCCCGGTGCGGTGAGCGACAGAAGGTGCATGTCGACGCCGTGCTCGTTCATCTCACGCAGGCGCTTGCCCTCGATGTCGAGCAGCCCTTCGAGAAAGTTCATGCTGCCGTAGCCGGGCTGCGCGTCGTAAATGCCGCGCACCAGAGGCAGGTCGGCGCTGTCACCGGGTGCTCGGGCCACCTTCTGCAGCTCGCGCGCCACCTCCGGGATGGAGAAGGCCTCCTCGACGGCAATCTTGCGTAGCTTCGCGGCCATGGCTCTCGCCCTCTCGTGAAATGTCGGAGTGCGACGATACACCCCGCGCCCTGGCGTTGCGCGCCGGCGCGGCCGTGTGCCCGCTCGCTAGCTGAAATCCGCGGCGCTGCCGCCGTAGCGGGCGACGCGGATGCGCCGGATCTTGCCCTCGGCCAGGGTGTAGAAGATGAAGCTCACGAACTCCACGGGGTGGCCGGCATCGAAGCGCAGGCCGTGACGATGGTAGTCACGGAAGGGCTCGAAGCGCGATGGCATGACGACGGCGCAGACATCACTCTGCAGAGCAAACTGCGCAATCTGCACGAACTCGTGACAGTGCTGGTGGAAGTCCGCGTAGAACTCGGCGATCTGCCGCGGCGTCTCGAGCGTGAGCGTGCCCACGCGATAGAGCACATCGGGGGCGTAGTAGGCGATCTGCTGCTCGTAGCGATGATGATTGAAGTGGTCGAGGTAGCGCTGCAGATGGGCGCGCGAGCGGATGCGCGCGTCCTCGGCCGTCGCGTTCATGCGCCTGCCGTGCTCGATCAGGGCGCCGAGGAGGACGGCGCGGACGCAGACTGCGCCGCGGAGGCCGCCGCGGACGAGGGGTGCGCGGCGGCATGCGGGTGCGTTGCCAGGATGGCGCGCAGCGCCCGCAGGCGATCCTTGATGAGCGCCTCGTTGGCCGGCCCCATGCGAATCAGCGTCTTCTGCCCGGCGGAGAGGCTCTCGAGCTTGGGATCGGCATACAGGTACATGACGTTCGGCTGCACGAGCTCGATCGGACCCTTCACATCCGGGGTCGCGAGCAGATTGTCGATGACCTCGATGACGCGGTCGTTGAAGTACTCGGAGGGGTAGCCGAGATCCTCGTAGGCCTGCTGGAAGAGCGGATAGAAGTGCAGATAGACGTCGGCGAGCTGCTGGGCGCTGGTGGCGCGCACGATGTCCATCACGGGTGCGTAGCGGCGATAGTTCTGCGCGGCGATGGTCACATGATCGCCCGCGCTGTCCACCGCGAACTCACCGGCCGTCGGGTGGATGGGACGCAGCTCCACGGCCACCTTCTTGCGCGGCAGGTTGTCGATCGTCGCGACGATGTGCCGGACCAGGTTCTGCGGCACGAGCACCTTCTCGAGCGGCGCGGCGCCGGGCACTGCGGTGAGCGCCCCCTCGAGCGGCTGGTCGCTGTCGTTGAGCGGCGGCAAGGCTTGGGCACCCGTCGTCGCGCTCGGTGGCAGCGGATGCTCGATGGCGGGGGCGCTGCTCGCTGCGCTGGGCGGCGGCAGATGCAGCGCCGCCGTGGCATGCGGCGCGGTGGCGGCAGCTTCGCGGTACACGTAGAAGTAGTAATACAAGCCCGCCGCCACGGCGAGCACCGCCACCGCAGCCCCGATGATGATCGGCCTGTCCGAGGATGCCATCGCGAGGCTCCTTCCGCAGCGTTGCTAATGACTCTCAGCTGGCACGGGCGCCAGCGACGGCTCCGCGTGTGAACGCCCAGTCGAGCACGCGGCTCGTGAGCCCACCGCCCAGGCTCGCGCCCGTCACGTCCTCGAGCCCGTAGGGCGCGCCCGTGAGGATCGCCTGCGCCGCGCGCAACCCACTGCGCACGGCGGGACCTATCCCCTCGCACATATCCCGCGTCGCAAGTCCGGCGGCATCGCCGGTGATGAAGGCGTTCCCGAGACGCACCACCTCGACGTTGCCGCGCAGATAATAGCTGTAGCCCGCCGGCTCGTATTCGGCGCCGCGCGTCAGGCGGCGCTCGAGCTGGCGCGTGAAGAGCGCCCAGTGGCGCTTGATGTCATCACCGCGCTGCTTCATGCGCCCGGCCATGCCGCCGACGCCGACGTTGAGCCAGCCGTTCGCCTTGGGCACGTACCAGGCGTAGCCCGGCAGGCCGTTCTGGAAGAACCAAAGGTGACAATCGGCGTCCTGCCAGTCGTAGGCAAACTCGTGCTCGAGGGTGACCGTCTGCAGCTCGCTCGCACGCGGATTCACCTCGCGAAAGAGCGTACGGTACACCGGGCAGCGCGTGCCCCCGGCACCGATCAGATAGCGGCAGCGGATCTCGTTGTCGATCAGGTAGCCGTCCGCGTCGCTCTGAATCTCGCGCACCTGATGCTGCAGAACCTGCGCTCCCGCACGCTCGAGCAGCCAGGCATCGAACTCGTAGCGGCGGATCGAGTGCTGCACGGTGCGCAACCGCAGGTGCAGGGCCTTCAGGTGCGCGTGCAGGTGCCCGAAGGTGAGGAAGCGATGCGGATAATCCCCGACCTGCATCTCGAGGTCGCGCACCACCTCGGGCGTGATCCAGCCTGCGCACAGCTTCAGGCGCGGGAAACGCTCCTTGTCGAGCACCAGCACGGAGGCACCGCCCTGGCGCAGCCTCCACGCCGCCGAGGAGCCGGCCGGGCCGCCGCCGACGACCACCACGTCCCAGCGCTTCACGTGGCGGCCGCCATCCTACGGGCGCGCGCTCGGACTCGGGTACAGATAGTCACGGGTGAGCGGAATGTCGTTGTTGTCCGGTGGCGCGAACACCACTTGGAACAGCTGCAGGGTGCCCGTGGTGAAGCCTGCCACCGAGCCGGCAAGGTACAGCCGCCACATGCGCACGAAGCGCTCATCGAACATGGCGCGCACCTTCTCGACGTTCGCCTCGAAAAGGGCCAGCCAGCCGCGCAGGGTCTGCGCGTAATGCAGGCGCAGATTCTCCACATCGAGGACCGAGAGGTCCCAGGGCTCGAAGATCTGCGCCATCTGCCCGAGCGAGGGTGGGCAAGCGCCCGGGAAGATGCGCCGCTCGATCCACGGTTGCAATCGCGCCGGGCGGTTGCGTCCGATCGAGTGGATCAGGCCACGGCCGTGGCTGCCGAGCACGCTGCGCGCCACACGCCCGAGCTCGGGATAGTTCTCGACTCCCACGTGCTCGAGCATGCCCACCGAGACGAAGGCATCGAACTTTCCGGAGATGTTGCGGTAGTCGTCCTCGACGTACTCGATCTGCGACTCCAGACCTTCGGCCCGGGCGCGCTCCCTGGCGTACTGCACCTGCTCGCGCGAGATGTTGAACGCCCGCACCTTCACCCCGTAGTGGCGCGCCATGTGCATCGCCAGGGTGCCCCAGCCGAAGCCTGCCTCGACCACGCGCTCTCCGGAGCGCAGCCGCAGCTTGCGGCAAACATGGTCCATCTTCGCGATTTGCGCCTCGTCCAGGCTTGCGTCCATCCGCGGGTAGTACGCGCAGGTGTAGGCCATGGTGCGGCCGAGCCAGAGCGAGTAGAACTCGTTGCCGATGTCGTAATGGTGGTGAATGTTGTCGCGCGAGCCCGCGAGTGTGTTGTGTCGCGGCCGATGCAACAGGCCCGAGAGCGCCCGCAGGACCGGGCGTGCCGAGTCGGCGCTGCCCCTGCCGCGATAGATCGTCTCGAAGAACTGCACCAGATCTCCCTCGATCTGGAGCCGATCATCCGAATAATAGTCGCCAAAGCGTAGATTCGGGTCGCGCATCAGCCCATACAGGGTGGTCCGGTCTTTGACCAGCATGCTCGCGACGGCCGGCGCCTGCGGGGGCGCGATCCGATCGCCGTTCCAGAGCCGCACCTCGATGGGCGGATCGCCGAAGAGGTGCAGGAGCCGCCGTACGAGGGTGCCCTCCGCCGAGAGGCGGCCAGATGAGTTGGGGGCGAGACGGTCCTCCGCTGCGTTCACGAGTACTCCTACGCTCTAGGCGTTATTCACTTTTCCGTCATGCTACACGGGAGGCCAGCGCGAGTGGAGAGCGG
>DATJSR010000285.1:0-2909 GCA_035504015.1 Steroidobacteraceae bacterium | reverse complement strand
CGCCGGGAACAGCTCGCGAAGCAGACCCGTGTCGCCGGTCTCCTCCAGGTAGCAGGCGATTGCGTGGAAGTACCACAGCGCCGCATCCACGCTGTTGTATTCGGCTCGCTCCCCCTCATCCGGAAATCGATTCGGCAGCATTCCGCGATCGACGTATCGAGCGAAGGTGCGCAGAATCTCCGCTGCCAGAGATGCTCGGCCAGTGGCAAGGGTCAGGCCCGGCAGTGCGATCATGGTGTCGCGGCCCCAGTCTCCGAACCAATGGTAACCCGCGATGATCGTGTGACCGGGCCCCGCAGCCGCGGCCCGCCGCACCAGGAAGGCATCGGCGGCGAGCCGCAGGCGATGTATCCAGTGCGGTGATGGCGGGGCTTGGGAGAGCAACGCTCGGCGCCGTCGCAGCTCTCCGCGATGAGAATCCGACAGTGCGCCGGTAGGAAGGGTATCGGCGGAGACGATGAATACCGCCTTGGCGCCAGGGTCGAGCGACAAGCGAAATCTACCCGGTCGGAACAGATCTTCGTCTGCATCGAGCCCGCGCTCGGCTTCGAGTCGATGGTGAAAACGCCAATACCAGTCGAAGTCATGAAGGAAGTGTCCGCCGGGAAGGGACAGTCGATAGGGAGTGGCACCGGCGAAGGCTAGAATCTGGCACGCATCGGGCGCCGCGACCACCTCGACCGAGCCGCCGCCGCGAGCGTGCGAGTGATAGTCGCGGTAGGCACAGAGCGGCAGCAACTCGAGTGTGGCACCGTGCGCGGCGTATACCAGTGAGAATTGGATGCATGTGACGTTGCGCCCCTGAGGCATCCAGATACGCTGCTCGAGCAGGGCATCCTCCGATGCGTAACGCCACACGGGCAAACCGCACTCCAGGGCGAAATCGTGCAGATGCTCGAAGCCGCGCGGCGAGAGCGTCTTATCCGAGAATTCGTTGCTGTCGAGCTCGATGCGCCGTCCGCGATACTCAAGAGTCACCGCCAGCTTGCTCAGCATCAGAACGCGGCCGCCCGGTGGGTGCAGCGCGGCTACCAGCAGACCGTGATAGCGCCGGGTGTTGACCTGGGCGACCGTACCGCTGGCGAAGCCACCCAAACCATTGGTGAGGAGCCACTCGAGCGTCAGCGACGATTGCGCAGATGCAAATTGACCGCGAGTCAGCCGTACGTCGACGCTCACGTGCCACTACCGCCCAACGTCAGCCCCGCGAGCGGGCTCGGGAGCGCTGGCTGCCTCAGTTCCCTCCGCCGCGGTGCCCATGGCGTAGCTCGTGATCAGTCGAACCGCACTGCTGAAGGTGAGATATGCCCAGAACCAATTGACCAGTGTGGCAAGACGGTTGCGCACCCCCACTAGCAGGCCGACGTGCACCAATCCCCATAACCACCAAGCGGGCGCCCCCCAGAGCTGCACATGACCGAAGTCGACGACCGCAGCCTTGCGTCCAATGGTGGCGAGGCTTCCGAGGTGGCGGTAGGCAAACGGAGGCGGCCGCCGCTCCCCGGTTACACGCGCGATGATGTGCGCGGCGACGTAGCGCCCGCCCTGCTTGGCGGCGGGCGCCAGGCCCGGCACCGCCTTCCCCGCCCAGGCGTCGCTCGCCGCCGTATCGCCGACGGCATAGACGTTGGCACAACCCGGGACACACAGCTCGCCGTCGACCTTGACTCTTCCCGCAGGGTCGGTCATTGCGCTCAGCCACCGCCCAGCGGGTGAGGCGACGACACCAGCGGCCCAGAGCACCGTGCGCGCCGCAATGAACTCGCCGTTGATACGTGCCCCCAAGCGATCGATGAATTCCACGCGGCAATCGGTGCGCACGTCGACACCCAACTGCTCGAGCGATCGCCTGGCGAACAGCGATAGCCGCTCGGGGAACGTCGGTAACACTCGCGGGGCCGCCTGTACGAGAATGATCCGTGCGCTCGCGGGATCGAATCGCCGGAAATCCTTATGCATGCCGTAGCGTGTGAGCTCGGCGATAGCGCCCGCGAGCTCGACGCCGGTGGGTCCACCACCGACGATGAGGAAGGTGAGCAGGGCCGCACGCTCAGCCGGATCTTCCGTCGCCTCTGCGTACTCAAACGCCATCAGCAGCCGTCGGCGGATCTCGGTCGCATCCTCCAGGCGCTTCAGGCCCGGTGCGTACTCGCGCCAGATATCCTGGCCGAAATAGCCGTGCGTCGCTCCCGTAGCGAGCACCAAGTAGTCGTAGCCGACACGCTTGGGGCCGAGCTGCACCTCGCGCGCGCGCGTGTCGACACCGGTGACGGTGCCAAAGAGAACCTCGATATTGAGAGCGTCCCGGAACAGTGGCCGGACGGGAGCGGCGATGTCTCCTGGCGACAGGGCGGCCGTGGCTACCTGATACAGCAGTGGCTGGAATACATGATGATTGGCGCGATCGATGAGTGTCACCCGGACCGGCAGGCCACGCAAGGCCGTTGCGCAGCTCAGCCCACCGAATCCTGCGCCGACGATGACGACGTGCGGAACATCGGCCAGCGTAAAGGCTGGCAAGCCTGCGCTCTCGGGATAGCGCAGCCGCAGGCGCGCGCGAAACGCCCGATCGACAGACCACGAGCCAGATCCGTGGAATGCGAGCAGCACAAGCCCCAACACCCAATACAGCTCGCCGCTGAACCCCAGGCCCATCATGGCTCCGACGCTCGCATGGAGGATCAAGCCTGCCGCAACGTATCGAGTTGCGAGTCCTGCAGCCAATGCCGCCGCCGCGACTGGTGCAAGACCGAGTGGTAGCGGAGACGCAGAAGCATAGGGCAATAGCTGAATTGCGGCATGGAACGGCCCCTCGGGGGGCCCACCTGCCCGCGAAACACCGGCAAGCGTCAACACCAATGCCAACCACACCCGAAGAGCGAGCAGGTACAGAGGGGCTCCGCGTGCGC
>DATJSR010000284.1:0-2823 GCA_035504015.1 Steroidobacteraceae bacterium | reverse complement strand
CTCAGCCGCCCCAGCACGCCGTCGCTGCCGATGCGGGGCCGCTTGGATTCGGCGAGTGCGATCTGCACGTAGGCCGCAAGCCTGCCATCGACCGCATCGCTTATCTTGAAGATACGCGGTAGCGCCCCGAGCAGCGGGTTGTAGGGACGCGCATCGCAGGCGAGGAAGCCACAGACGAACCCGGCGGACTCCTGGCCGTTCGCGCCCACCGACAGACGCACCGGCAGCTCGACCTCGCTCGGGGCCCGGTAGCGCTCGAGATCCTCGGCGCCGCGCATGCCCGGCGCCGTCGACAGCACGTGCGCATCCCCGTGCGGGATCACGACGATATCCCCGGCGCCGAGCTGCAGGGGTGCCTCGCCGGCGAGGCTTGCCCAGCAAGCCCCGCGCGTGATCGCGTGATAGCAGATCAGGTGGTCGGCCCCGGGAAACATGCGCCCGACGATCTGCCTGCCCGCGGGTGTCTCGGCCGCCCATGGATCCGAGGCGCGCACGTCGAAGAAGATCGCCCCCCGCAGGCTGACCGCGCGCAACACATCCGACAGTGCATCCATGGTCGTTCCTCGGACGCTCGAGCATCAGGGGCGGACGAACGATCATTCGCGGCAGGGCAGCGGCTCCTTAGAGTGCTGCCCTGATCGAGCGAATCAATGGTACTGGAGGTCTCTCATGAGCACACTGTCTGGCAGCTGCTTCTGCGGGGAGGTGCAATTCGAAGTGAGCGGCGAGCCCGTGGCGATGGGCTACTGCCACTGCGAGTCCTGCCGTCACTGGTCCGCCGGGCCCGTGAATGCATTCACGCTCTGGCAGCCGCAGTCTCTCACGATCAAGCGCGGCGGTGCCAGCATCGGTACCTTTCACAAGACCCCGATCAGCCATCGCAAGTGGTGCACGCGCTGCGGCGGACATCTGTTCACCGAGCACCCCAGCTTCCAGCTCGTCGATATCTATGCGGCGCTGCTGCCGCAGCTGAAATTCGAGCCCGCACTGCACGTGCACTACCAGGAGAGCGTCCTGCCCATCCGCGACGGCAAACCGAAGCTCAAGGACATGCCGAAGGAGATGGGAGGCTCGGGCGTGGTGCTGGCGGAGTAGCGGCCTAGCGCGGGGACGAGATGGCCCTGCGCTGGCGAAAATCCTCAGTCGTGTTGGCGCACGGAAACGGCTCCTGCGGCGCCGGCACGCCGAGGAACCGGCACAGCGGGGCCCACCCCTCGCGCACGTCGTAGACCAGCAGCCGCGCGCGCGGGATGGCGCGCAGCACCTCGGCGTTGTGCCGCTCGTATGCCGCGATCAGATGCTCGCGATCGTGGATACGACCCGCAAAGCTGCCGACGATGGCCTTGCGCACGAACGCCCCGTGAGGGCGCCGCTCGGTAGCGCCGAGGTGCGCATCGCTGAAGATCGTGGCCTGCGTGGAGCGAAACCAGCCCTCGGCATCGCGCCGCGTGAGGATCAGCTTTGCCGAGGGGTAGTAGGCAGCGAGCTCGCGATAGAACGTGCAGGCGGGCCAGTCCGTGGTAGCGCGATAGCCACCGAGCAGCTCGTCCCAATCGACGGCATCGCCGTCGGCCGCCCGCTCCCAGGATAGCGCCGTCCCGGGGTGCGCGATGAGCTCGGTCATGTGGTGACAAGGCCCGAAGCCGAGCCGCTCGAGAGCAAGCTTCAGCGAGCTGGTACCGGTGCGCCCGAGCCCGGCACCGATGACATCGAGACCCATGCTGCCCCCGGCACCGGCGGATGTGCGGCAATGATACGCTTGCGCCCCGCACGGCGCGGGCGCCGATGGACGCCCGCTCAGGCAGCCAGCGCCTTGCGCAGCGCGCGCTCTGCAGTGGCGCTCCTTCGTGGAGACGGTACCCGCGACAGTGCGTTAACCCGGCGTTCGGAGGTTCGAAGGCGCTCCGGCGAGCCGTGTGTTGCGGGCGCGGCGCCTCATGAACGGAATGAGCATCGGTGTGCGTTCGCGATACTGACGGTAGGCCGAGCCGAAGGCGGCGACGAGGTCGCGCTCCTCGAGCTGGATGCCGATGAGGATGTAGCCGGTGGTCGCGATCGCGAACACCAAGTGTCCCAAAGTCATGCGCGGCGTCGCCCAGAAGGCGAGCAGAAAGCCCAGATAGATCGGGTGCCGAACCTGACGGTAGAGCGATCCCGTCTCCAGCCCCAAAGCCGTGTAGACGCGCCCGAGAGCGTACAACCCCGCCTGGCGCAGCCCGAAGAGCTCCGTGTGGCTTGCGATGAAGGTGCTTGCCAGCACGGTCAGCCAGCCGAGCGCACCCAGCGCGGTGAGAGCCCGCGCACCCGCGAGACCTCCCACGCTCCACACAACCTCGCTCATGGAGCGCCATTGCCAGAAGAGCAGGAGCAAACACAGGCTCGCAAGCAACACGTAGGTGCTGCGCTCGATGCTCTGCGGAACGATGCGCGTCCACACGCGCTTGAAGCCCTGGCGCGCCATGACGCTATGCTGGATGGCGAACAGGCCTAGCAGCGACGCATCGGCGAGCAGCGCCTGCCACGAGAAGCCACCGCCGCCCGAGTCGATGGACTTGGGAACCGCGACGTTGCCGACGAAACCGATGGCGTAGAGGAACGTGGCGAGAAAGGTGACGTAGGCCGCAGCACCATAGATCATTGCGAGCAGTCGAGCCATGAGAGTCTCCTGTGCGGGGTGCGCGCCTGACGAATGTGAGTGGCGCGCTTCACTTATCGGTGCCGCATGAGACGCCTGCCGCCGGACCGCCGTCCTGCCCGAGCGTCGCGCAACCCTGCCCCGGCGTCCGCGTCGCGCAGCCGTGCCGGCGGTGCTATCCGAGCGTC
>DATJSR010000283.1:0-5386 GCA_035504015.1 Steroidobacteraceae bacterium | reverse complement strand
CGCGCTTCGAGCGCACCACCGGGCGCATCGTGCAACGCGAGGCCGCGGGCGGCGTCGACGTGGCCAAGCGCGTGCAGAGCGGCGAGCTGCTCGATGTGGTGGTGCTCTCGAGCTCGGCGATCGACAAGCTGATCGCGGAAGGGCATGCCCTTGCGGGCAGCCGCCAGGATCTGGTGCGCTCGGGGGTTGCCGTGGCGGTGCCTGCCGGGTCCGCGAAGCCCGACATATCGGACGAGGCTGCCGTGCGACGGGCGGTGCTCGCCGCACGCACGCTCAGCTACTCGACCGGCCCGAGCGGGGTGTACCTGGAGAAGCTCTTCGAGCGCTGGGGAATCCTCGCGCAGATCCGCGCGCGCATCGTGGTGCCACCGCCCGGTACGCCCGTCGGCTCGCTCATCGCCGACGGCGAGGCGCAGCTCGGCTTTCAGCAGCTGAGCGAGCTCATCAACGTCGAAGGGATCGAGGTCGTGGGTCCCCTGCCCGAGAGCATTCAAACCCTGACGGTGTTCTCCGGCGGCATCGCAAGTCGCAGCGCACAGGTGGCGCAGGCGCGTGAGCTGCTCGAGTTCCTTGCCTCTCCCTTGAATGCCGACGTCAAGCGTCGCTACGGCATGGAGCCTGCCTGAGGCACACGCAGAGCGCTCCGCAGCGCTCAGCTGCCCGGCGGCGGCCCGCGCAGGGAGCGCGGTGCATCCGCCGCCAACTCCCCGACGGGCATGCGGCTGGGCCCGTAATGCGGTAGCGGCTGCCCGGAGAGGTAAGCACCCAGGTCGGGCGCGCGACCGCTGAAGCCATCCGTGATGCTCGGCAGCTCGACGCCCGCCTCGCGCGCGGCCGAGTGCGCGGCCAAGCGAAAATCGAAATCCTCGGGATCGTAGAGCCGCTGCGGATCGGCGTGATCGGGCATGCTCACGCGCCGGAACACGTCGTAGTCGATGAGCCGGCTATGGCGGTCCTGCCCGGTTGCGCGCTGATACTGCGCGAGCGTGTGGAAGCGGCGCATCTCGAGCGGTACATCATAGGAGGCCGCAACGCCCGAGGGGGGTGAGTCCCATTCGTACAGCACCTGTGCGTCCGGGTTGGGCCGAAAGCCGTTGTAGTCCGAGCTCGAGTGGTTGTCGTAGCTGCGCAGGCCGAAGACCTGCGACCCCCAGCCGTCCGCCAAGATGAGATTGTTGCGGAAGTGCACGTTCGAGGCCGGCCCGAAAAAGCGCACCTGTCCGATGAAGGTATTCTGATAGACGAGCACTCCCGCCGGCGTATCGACCAGCTTGAGAAAGCCGCCGGTGGTGGCGCCGTAGACGAGGTTCTCGAAGAAGTACAGCGGACCGCCGAAGATCGGCTGCGCACTCAAGGCTCCGCCGGTGGAGTTGAAGCAGCGATTGCGAAAGACGCGGATGTTGTGCGCACCGCCATCGGCCTCGATGCAGTTGTCGGCGACGTTGTAGATGTCGTTTTCGTAGATGTCGATCGAGACCGGCACCCGATCGCGCAGCTCCGCGGGCGTGCCGTCCGGGTCACCGTAGGTGTCCACATCGATCCCATCGTGCCAGTTGGCCACGTAGTTGCGCGTGATGACGTGCCCCTGGCCATAGACTTTCACCGCGTACTCCGAGGTGATGAGCGCCGGGTAGCCCGGGAACTTCCCCCAAACCTCCGGGGTGAACCAGCTCTGCAGCTTGCGCGGATCGTGGCGGCCGATGAACACGTTGTCGGCGATGTAGAAATCCTTCGAGCCCGACCAGCCGGCCTCGATGACGCGGCCCACGTCGTAGATGCGGCTGTGCACGAGGGTGAAGCCGCTCGCGCCCGCGATCGCCTTGATACCGAGCTTGAAGGCGACCTGGGTGTTGCGCACCGTGATGCCGTCGAAATAGTTGTAGTTGCCGGCCATGAGGTTGAAGAGGTTGTCGCACCCATCGCCGTCGAAGATCACCTCGCCATCGCCTGCCGCTTTGATGACGATCGGCTTGTCCGCGGTGCCGCTTTGCGTCAGATAGTAGGTGCCGTCGAAGGGCGTGCCGTAGGCGGCCAGGCTGCGATCGAAGCCGCTGTAGACGAAGCGGTTGTCCTTGTAGAGCCCGGCGTGTACCAGGATGGTGTCGCCCGGGCGCACGCGCGCGGGCATCTCGCGGGAGTGATCGGACTCATCCGAGCCCATGTAATACGCTGCCAGCAGCCCCGTGAACGCGGGTTGCTGCTTCGGGCCCTGATAGCCGAAGGGATAGACGTGATAGACCGCTCCGCCCGGGGCCGGGTGCGGCTCCGCGCGCGTGCGCAGTGTGACTCGCTGCTCGCGAGCTCCCGCGACGCCATCCGGATCAGAGAGCGTGAGGCGCACCTCGTAGCTGGTGCCCGGACGCAGATTGAGCAGGCTGCCCGCGAACATGTTGGGTGCCCGATAGTGATTGAAATGCTCGTTGCCGCCATCGCGCGCGATGCCGCCGCGCACCTCCTCACCATCGAGCCGCAGCGGCGGCAGCGCGCGTCGCCAGACCTGCGTACCCTGCTCGCGGTATTCGACCGCGACGCTTGCATTGCGGTTGTCGTCTCCCTCGATGCGCCACTCGAAGCCGGCCGAGACGAGCGTCGTTGGCTCGACCCACAAATCCCCCGCGACGACCTGCGGGCCGGCCCAGGCGCAACGCCACGCGGCCGCCTGCAGCAGCAAGAACGCGGACAGCACGCTGAGCAGCCGGCGGGACATGGCTGGCATTTTAGGCAAAGGCTCAGCCTCCGGGGGGCATCGCGCGTGGCAGCGGCCACACCTGCACGGCCTGCGCATCGATATCGAAGCGGCAGGGACTGCCCTGTGCCGGGTGCATGGCCCCGGCGAGTACCCGCACCCGCGTGCCACCGACTCGCACCATCACCTGCCTATCGGTGCCTGCCGTCGCCACCGACTCGACGCTGCCGGCATACTGCCCCGTCGCGCTCAGTCGCCCACGGGCGATTGGGAAGCTCCAGCCGACGGGCATGCCCGGCACCAGTGCCGGTCCGGGCGCATCGATGCTGGCGCCATCGCCCAGCTCGAGCGTGTGGGCATCGCGCACGGTGCCAATGGCGCTCTGCTCGGCGCCGAGCAGCCGTGCGGCCGATTCGCTCACCGGGCGGCGGAACACACTCTCCATGGGACCGATCTGCAGCACGCGCCCGCCCTCGAGGAGCAGCAGCTCCTCGGCGAGCAGCGCCGCCTCCTGCGCATCGTGCGTCACGAGCAGCGTGAGGAGCGGCAGCTCCGCCTGCAGCTGCCGCAGCTCCTGGCGCAAGCGCCTGCGCAGGGGTGTGTCGAGCGCGGAGAAGGGCTCATCGAGCAGCAGTGCCTGGGCGGGTCGCACCAGCGCGCGCGCCAGCGCCACGCGTTGCTGTTGCCCGAGCGAGAGCGCCGCGGCGCACCGCCCCTCGAGACCTGCGAGCTCCAGACGCTGCAGCCAGCGGCGTGCCGCCTGCGGATCCGCTCCGGCAGGAAAGCACAGCTGCTGAGCGACCGTCAGGTGCGGAAAGAGCCCGTAGTTCTGCGGCACGTAGCCGAGGTGTCGTGCCGCAGGCTCGAGGGCCTCGAGCGCTTGCCCCCCGAGCCGCACGCTGCCTGCATCGAGCGTCTCGAGCCCTGCGATGAGCCGCAGCGTCAGCGTCTTGCCGGAGCCCGAAGGTCCGAGCACGGCGAGCCGTCGCGAGGGCGTCTGCCACTCGACCTGCAGATCGAAGCCATCGAGGCGCCGGCGAAGCCGTACATCGAGCGCCGGCGCGCGTGCCCCGTGTGGCTGCACCGGGTCCCTGGAGAGCGTCGTGTCGGCGATGCTTGCAGGCGCCGCTGAGTTTGAAACGACGCGCTGCTCGAGGACGACGCCGGGCGCCGTGGCAGCCGGCTCGCGCGCAAGCGTCGGCGCGTGCTGGGTCGCCGCGCCGCGTGCGCCTGGGCTCAGATCCGGCAGCAGCAGCCCGCTCGATGCCATGATGATGCCCGCGGCGAGCAGTGTCGGCAGCAGGATCGGCAGCATGCTCGGCAGTCCCTGGGAGCCGAAGGCGACGTACGTGTACACCGGCAGCGAGTACGGATGGTAGGCCACCATCACGGTCGCGCCGAACTCGCCGAAGGCGCGCAGCCAGGCGAGAAGCATGCCGGACAGCAACCAAGGCCACGCAAGCGGCAGGCTCACGCGCCAGAAGACCTCGAGCGGTCGGCGGCCGAGGGTGGCGGCAACGCCTTCCAGCACCGGGTCGATGGCCGCGAAGGCCGAGCGCGCGGCGATGATGAGGAACGGGGCCGCCACGAAGGTTTCCGCGAGCACGATTCCGGCGAAGGAGTCGGTGAGCCTGCCGCCCGTCGCGCGGCCCAGCACCGACTGATAGCCGAGCAGGAACAGCAGCAGGACGCCACTGGTGAGCGGTGGCAGAGCGAGCGGCAGCTGCACCACGAAGCCGAGCACGCGCAGGCCCCGGCGGGAGGTGCGCGCGAGGAGATAGCCGAGCGGGATGCCACCCAGCGCGATGATGAAGGTCGCCAGCGTCGCACTCGCGACCGACACCCCAGTCGCGCTCAGCAGCGCATGAGGATCGACGGAGCGCCAGTCGGCGAGAAAGGCTTGCGGCACCCCTGCGATGAAGGGTGCCACCAGATACAGCGCGAGCAGCGCCCCGAGCCACGGAAGTGGCGCGGGCGTACGCCGCATCACGGGACGGAATGCAGCAGCGCGCGAATGCCCGCCGGGACGTCCTGCTCGGCTCCGATGAGTGTCGGGGCGCGCAGGTTGAGTCCGTGCTCCCGCAGCAACTGGCGCCCCGGGGCATCGAGCAGAAAGCGCAGGAACTGCACGGCCGCCTGGGCATCGGGGGCTTGTCGCAGAATCGTCACCGTGTACTCGGCCTTCGGTGCAATCTCCGCCGGCGGGCTCACCGCCGGGATGTGCGCGGTCGAGGTCTCGGTCGAGTAGAAGAATCCGGCATCGAGCTCACCCGATTGCAGACGCCCCACGAGCGTGGGCTCGGGGAGCACCTGAGCGGGATTGTCGGGGGCGCCCAGCACGTGCTGCGAGAGGCCGGGCTCGTGATAGAGCTCGGCGGCGCGCTGCATGAGGGTCAGCGTCAGAGCGCCCTTGGGGTCGAGTTTCGGGTCGGTGCGTCCGATGCGAATACCCGGTGAGCTCAACACCTGATACCAGGGCTTGCGCTTGAAGTCGGCGGCAAAGCGGCTGTGGGGGTTGTAGCCGATGACGAGCGGAGATTCGGCGAACATGACGTACCAGTGAACCCAGTCCCCGTTGTCAGGCCCCTCGAGCGACTGGTTCACCTTGGGGTTGGCGCTCACGAACACATCGCCGCGGCGCAGCTGTCCCTTGATCTCGTTCGCAAGCGCGTTGGAGCCCGCCGCATAGCCGCGGAACTC
>DATJSR010000282.1:0-5755 GCA_035504015.1 Steroidobacteraceae bacterium | reverse complement strand
GAGTCCCACCAGGAAATCGAGAAACAGGCGCAGCTCACGCACCGCCCAGAAAACGAGCGCCGCCACCACGGCCACCGCCGGCCCGAACGCGAGCAACACGAGCGGCGGCGGCGGGCCCACGTCGCGCCGCAGCACCCGCAGCGGCGGCACGCGCGAGAGCTGCAGCAACGGCGGCAGTGCGAAACCGCCGAGCACCGCGATCGCCGCAGTGAATCCCATCAGCAGCGGCTTCACGTCGGGCGGCGGCAGATCGCCGTTGATGAGGCCACGCACGGCGTGCAGCAGCCACTCCTGCGCCACGTATCCGACCAACGAGCCTGCGACCGCGGCGATCAGCGCCACGCACAGCAGCTGCAAGAGACTCGCCGTCAGCGTGAGCGCCCGTGTGGCGCCGAGCGTCTTCAGCAACGCCACGGTGTCCAGATGCCGCCGCACGTACTGCCGCGCCGACATCGCCACCGCGATCGAGCACAAGAGCACGCTCACCAGGCTCGCGAGCTCGAGAAAGCGCCCTGCCCGATCGACCGCATTCTTGATCTGCGGACTGGCCTCGGTGATGTCGCGCAGCCGCTCCTCTGGCCGCTTGTGATCGAGCAGCCATCCCTTGAAGCGCTCGATGCGACTGCGGTCGGCCGCGAAGAGCGCCCGATAGCTGACACGGCTCCCGGGTTGCACGAGCTGCGTGGACGGCAGGTCCTCGATGTTGATGAGCAGACTCGGCGCCAGCTCGGCGAACGTGGCACTCTGATCGGGCCGCGCGATGAGAACCTGCGTGACGCGAAACGTCGCGGCACCGATTGCCAGCCTCGCGCCCACCCGCGCCCCGAGGGTCGCCAGCAGCTTCGAGCCCGCCCACACCTCTCCGGGTCCCGGTATGCCGCGGGCCGGCGTGCCGGCGGCGAAGGGCTCCTGCGCCACGCGCACGCTGCCGCGCAGCGGGTAGCCGGCAGACACCGCCTGCACATCGGCGAGCTGGCTGGCATCGCCGAAGAAGACCACGCTGAGGAGCGAGGCCATGCTCGCCGTCTGCACCCCGCGATGCGCAGCCTCACTGAAGTAGGCCGTGGGGATCGGGCGTGTGGAGCCCAGTCGCAGGTCCGCCGCGAGCACTTCGGTCGCCTGCGCATCGACGGCGATCCCGATGCGATCCACCAGAAAACCGACGCCGGTCAGGGCCGCGACGGCGGTCGCGAGCGCGAGTAACAGCACCCCGAGCTCGCCCGAGCGCCACTCGCGCATGAGACTGCGAAAGGCGAGCGCCAGGGCGTTCATGCCACCACGCGTCCGGCTTCCATGTGCAAGATGCGCTCGCAGCGCGCGGCGAGCGCACGCTCGTGCGTCACCAGCACCAGCGTGGTGCGCACGTCGCGATTGAGCTCGAACAGCAGCTCGATCACCCGCTCACCGGTCGCCGCATCGAGATTGCCGGTCGGCTCATCGGCGAAGAGGACCGCGGGGGACGTGACGAATGCGCGCGCGAGCGCGACGCGTTGCTGCTCGCCCCCGGAGAGCTGGCGGGGGTAGTGCGCGGTGCGGGTTCTCAGGCCCACCCGCTCGAGCGCCTCGAGTGCGGCCCGGCGCGCGTCCGCGCGGGCGGCCAGCTCGAGCGGCAGCATCACGTTCTCGAGCGCCGTGAGTGCCGGAATCAGGTGGAAGGACTGGAACACGAAGCCCACGCGCTGCGCTCGCAAGCGAGCCCGGCCATCCTCATCGAGCGCCGTCAGATCCTGGCCGGCGAGGCGCACGTGCCCTGCGCTCGGCTCGTCGAGCCCCGCGAGCAGCGCGAGCAGCGTCGATTTGCCGGCGCCCGAGGCACCCACGATCGCCACGGACTGCCCCGCGACAATCTCGAAAGACACATCGTGGACAATGGTCAGCGGGCCTTCGGGGCTGCTAACCTGCTTGGAGAGGTTGACGGCTGTGAGAACGACTTCACGTGTGGCCGGCGCCTGCGCGCTCGGAATGGCATTACTGCTCATCGGGCTCCAGAGCGCGCTCGCCGCACCGACGCGCAACATCCTGGTTTTCGGCGACAGCCTGAGCGCTGCGTACGGCCTGCGGCCCGAGCAGGGCTGGGCGGCGCTGCTGCTGCAGCGGCTACGGAGTCAAGGGTACGGATACACGGTGGTGAATGCCAGCATCAGCGGAGAGACCTCGGGCGGAGGGCTGGCGCGCCTGCCGCGCGCGCTTGCGCTACACCACCCCGCGATCGTGCTCCTGGAGCTGGGGGCCAACGACGGCCTGCGCGGACTGCCCCTCGCCACGGTGCGCGCCAATCTCATCCGCATGATAGAGCTCGCCGAGCATGCCCATGCCAAGGTGCTGCTGCTCGGCATCCGCCTGCCGCCCAATTACGGGCCGCGCTATTCGGGAGAGTTCGCGCAGCTGTATACCGAGCTCGCCGCAAAGTATCACGTGCCGCTGGTGCCGTTCCTGCTCGAGAAGGTGGCTCTCGACCCTGCGCTGATGCAGTCCGATGGCCTGCACCCCGACGCAGCGGGCGAGGGACCGGTGCTCGAGACGGTGTGGCCCTATCTGCGGCCGCTGCTGCAGAATCCATCCCAACCGTGAGCGGCGGCCTTCCGGCCGGCTGAGGACCGCCATGATTCCCCGGAATCGAATGTGAGCGAGCTGCATCTTCGCTACTTGAATCACGAGGATGTCGCCGCGCTTGGCATCACGGATGCCGAGATCCTGGCTGCCGTCGAAGCAGCGCTGCGCGCCCAGGGCCTCGGCGACACCGTCATCGAGCCGCGCGTGCACCTCATTCCCGAGCGCGACGTTCCCGGCCACTTCAACGTGCTGCGCGGATACATACGACCGTTGCGGCTCGCGGGTGTCAAGGTCGTCGGCGACTTCTATCGCAACTACGAGGCGGGACTGCCCTCGGAGCTGGCGCTCCTCAACCTCTTCGATCCCTCGACGGGCGCGCCGCTTGCCATCATCGACGCCTCCGACATCACTGACATGCGCACCGGGGCCATGACGGCGATCGGAGCGAAGCTGCTTGCGCGGCGCGACTCCAGGGTGCTGGCACACATCGGCACCCGCGGAACGGCCTACTGGAACGTGCGGCTGCTGTGCCACGTGTTTGGATTCGAGGAGATTCGCGTGCATTCGCGACGCGCAGAAAGTCGCAGCGCTTTCGCCGCGCAGCTCCAGCGCGAGCTGCAGACTCGGATCACGGTGAGCGAGGACTGGGAGTCTTGCGTACGCGGCGCCGACATCATCGTCGAGGCCTCGCGGCTCGAGCGGCCGATGCCGCTGCTCAGGACGGAATGGATTGCAAAGGGCGCGTGCGTGATTCCCTACGGCACCATGAGCGCCGTGGAGCTTTCCCTCACGGACATCATGGATAAGGTCGTGGTCGATGATTGGGGCCAGGCGGGCGCGGGCCCCTTCGGTGCTTTGCGAGCCCACGTCGACAGCGGGCGACTCTCGGCGGCAACGCTGTACGCCGAGTTGGGGCAGATCGCGGCGGGCCTGAAGCCCGGCCGGGAAAGTCCGGATGAGACGATCCTCTTCTGGCACCGTGGATTATCGCTTTCGGACATTGCGCTGGGCGCTGCCATGCTCGAGAAGGCCGAAGCACGAGGCATCGGCCAGATGCTGCTGTATCGAAGGTGAGCACGTCGGCCGCCCAGCCCAATGCGCGCCACGCGTGGTTTGCGGTGGCCATGGTCTTCCTGTTCATGCTGATCAACTTCGCCGACAAGGCGGTAATCGGTCTGTCGGGGCCTGCGATCATGAAGGAGCTGGGCCTCACACCCACGCGCTTCGGCCTGCTCGGTAGCGCATTCTTCTGGCTGTTCGCCCTCTCGGGTGTCATCGGCGGATTCATCGCCAACCGGGTGAGCACCAGGCGCCTGATGCTGACGCTGAGCGCGATCTGGTCCGTCTCACTGTTGCCGATGAGCGGCCGCGTGGGATTCCCCGTGCTCCTTGGCAGCCGCGTCGTGCTCGGTGCCGCAGAAGGTCCTGCCTTTCCGCTGTCGATGCATGCGATCTATCAGTGGTTCGCCGACCGCTACCGGGCGCTGCCGAGCGGCATCGTCGCATCCGGCGCCGCCTTCGGCTCGGGGCTCATCGCGCCCCTGATCACCTGGCTCATCGTCTCCTACAGCTGGCACGCCGCCTTCGCCGCCCTGAGCGCCGCGGGACTGCTGTGGACGCTGGTGTGGCTCGGCTGGGGAAGCGATGGACCGCTCGGCGCGAGCGGCCCGGGAGCCTCCGGTGCCGAAGCGGGCGGCCGCATTGCCCAGCAGGCCCGGGTTCCCTACCGGCGACTGCTGCTCACCCCGACCGCACTCGGCGTCTTCATCGCGGGGTTTGCCGCGTACTGGCTCATCGCCCTGAATCTCGTGTGGCTGGCGAGTTTCCTCATCAAGTCCATGCAGCTCGCGCCTTCGGCCGCTGCCTGGGTGATTGCACTGCCCTCGGCGATGCAGATTGTCCTCGGCATCGGCCTGGGCTGGCTTTCGCAGCGGCTCACGCGAGCCGGCTACTCGAGCCGGCTCGCGCGCGGCATGCTCGGTTGCCTGTGCGTGATCACCGCCGGTGCTCTCACCGCTGGGCTACCGCTCGTCCCACAAAATGCGCTCAGGATTGCGATCATCGGCGTCGCCTTCTCGATCGGCAACGTCATTTTCGTCCTCGGCTCGACGCTGATTGCCGAGATCTGTCCGGGGAGTCAGCGTGGTGCGCTACTCGGCATCACCAACTCCATTCATACGCTGGCGGGTCTGATCGCGCCCCTCGCCATGGGCATGCTGGTGGATGCGGGCACAGATCCGTTGCGGGGCTTTCGCATCGGATTCGTGAGCGCCGGTATCCTCGTCGCCGCGCTGGGTGTGGTGGCGGCATGGCTGATAGATCCCGAGGCCGACATCTTGCGACTGCATCCGCTGCACGCCTCGGTCACATCATCCGCCCGGTTCCATCGGCGTCACGAGCAGGCGTAGACGTGATGGGCGTTTGATTCGCCATCATTCGGCACGCCTGGACGCTCCAGCCGCCAGCGCTGCCGCCGCCGCGAGCTTGTGAATCGCCTGCCAGGGCGGCCCGAGCGCGCGGCCCATGGCGCGCAGGAAATCCTCGACGTCCTTGCCATCAAGGGCCGCGGCCGCGTCGCCGAATACGCGCTCGCGGGTATACCACTGCACCGACCAGCCGCGCGACTGAGCGGCACCCGCGAGAGCCTGCCTGTACATGACGGAGTCGGCGACTGTCTGCGCGCGATTGTCGGCAATGCGCGCCTCGATCGTGGGTGGCAATGGGGGACACACACGAATCGCGATGCGAGCAATCCGCATCGGTACGGCGCCGGCCAGCACTTCGAGCGCCTGCCGCGCACCCTGCGCGGCCGCCGCATGCACCCGCTCGACGAGCGCGACGGCCTCAGCGAGTGACAGTGCGCGCGCACCCGGGGTATTGAGATAGCGCCCGACTGCCCAGGACCCCTGGTGATGGTGCGGATGGGTCGGCAGCTTCTCGGTGAGGTCGATGCGGCGGCGATCGAGGAGACGACCGTCGAGCGCGAGCGTAACGAGCACCGCCGAGTTACCGTGCTCGGCAACCCCGACCGACGCCGTATCAAGACTGCGCCGCCCGCTCCGCATGCGACGAGCGTAGCGCACATGCCATTGCGGCGTCGCGCAGCGCGGTGCTATAAGGCGCGGTGCAAAAGGTATGGCTGCGCTCGTACCCGACCGGTGTGCCGCCGGAGATCGACCCGCGCACGGTGCGCTCCGTGCGC
>DATJSR010000281.1:0-15501 GCA_035504015.1 Steroidobacteraceae bacterium | reverse complement strand
TGTCAGGGCATCGTCTACGGGTCCATCGGCGTGAGCGGCGCGTCGCAGAACGCGGCGCTGCAGATCGTGACGCCCAATCAGATGCGAGGCCAGGTGACCGCACTCTATCTGTTTCTGTACAACGTCATCGGGCTGGGGATCGGTCCCTACGCGACCGCATTGCTGACGGATCGGGTATTTCACGCCGAGAGCGAGCTGCGTTACGCGCTCATGACGCTCTCGGCCATCGTCGGACCTCTGGCGCTGCTGTGCGTCTGGCTGGGGGTGCGACCTTATGTGCGTGAGGTTGCGCGGCTCGGCGCGCAGGACGCCTCACGCATCGGGAGCTGACGGGGCCGATGGCGCCCCACGGCGCGGATGCTCTGCCAACATCTTGCGCACGGCGGGACGCTCGCTCATCGCGGCATGCCAGCGCATGAGCTGCGGCGTCGCAGCGGCGTTCACCCGCTCCGGGAGGACGTTCGGCAGCGTAATCGCCATCGAGAACACGCTCACGTCCGCGAGCGAGTACCGTCCCCCGAGCAGCCAGGTGCGCGTGGCAAGTGCCTGCTCCAGGCGCTGTGCGCATACCCCGAGCTTGCGCCGCGCCTCCTCGAGCTCCGTGTCGCTGTAGGAGTCGCCAGCGATCGTCGCCCATTTGTCCCGGACTTCCTTCAGGGGGATGCGCTCGAGCACCGCGTCGAGCTCGCTGCGCGGAATCTGACGGGCGTAGTGCCGCGCGTTGTGCGCACCGAGAATCGTGAGCGCCGGACAGAAGTACTCGTCGACGAACTTGGTCCAGATGCGCATCTGCGCACGGTCGTAGGCCGTGGTCGGGCGTAGCGCCGGCACGGGGAAGACCTCGTCGAGGTACTCGTTGATCACGGTCGACTCCCTGATCACGTGCCCCTCGTGCCGCAGCACCGGCACCTGCCCCAGGGGATTGATAGCGAGAAACGCCGCCGAGTATTGCTCGAACTTGGCGCCCTCGAGCCGATGGCTGGTGAACTCGAGTCCCTTTTCCGCAAGGCACAGCAGCGGTTTCAGCGAGTTGGCCACGGCCCCGAAATGATAGAGCTCCAGCCTGTGCGGGCCGTCAGTCATCCAGGCGCACCCGCGTGCGCAGTTGTTTACGCGTCGAGCGCAGATTCTTGCCCGCAAGACGCCGCTCGCGCGAGGCGCGTGTCGGGCGCGTCGCGTGACGCGGACGCGGCGCCTGCAGCGCACGCTCGATCAGATCGCGCAGCCGGTCGAGCGCCTCGCTGCGGTTACGCTCCTGGGTGCGGTGATTGCGCGCGGTGATGAGTAGCGCGCCCTCGTCGCTGACGCGCCGGCCGGCGAGTGCGCGCAGGCGCTGCTTGACCGCCTCATCGAGCGCGCGCGTGGCGGCCAGCTCGAAGCGCAGCTGCACGGCGGTCGCGACCTTGTTGACGTTCTGCCCGCCGGGGCCGGAGCCGCGCACGAAGCTCACCGACCAGTCGCTGTCGGGGATGACGATGCCTGCGGCGATGACGAGCGGCATGGGTCGATCGGCTCAGTCCGGGTCTACGTCTCGCTCGGTGAGCAGCGCGCGGCGCTGGCGTGCCGCCTGCGGCTCGACGACCCGGATCTCGCGCTGCGCCACCGGAATGGTGATGCCATTCTCGCGGAACATCCTCCAGATGGCGCGGTTCACGTCCGAGCGCACGTTGTTGACCCCGTTCATGGGGTCGGCGATCCAGAAGCGCACCTCGAGACGGATGCCGTAATCCTCGAATGCCATGAGGCGCGTCACCGGGTGTGGCTCGCGCAGGATGCGCGGATGGTCGCGAGCGGCCTCCAGCAGCACCTTGAGCGCGAGCTCCGGATCGTCATCGTAGCTCACCATCACCGGCAGGCGGATACGCACGCGCTGGTCGGAATAGCTCCAGTTGATGACCGAGTTGGTGATGAGGTTCTGGTTCGGCACCAGCGTCTCGACTCCGTCGCGGTCGCGCACCACCACGTAGCGGCCCCGCAGCTCCTGCACCCAGCCGAAGTTCTCGGTGCTCGTGCCGGTATGGCCGGTGAAGCTGATCACGTCCCCCGGCTTGATCGACTTGTCCATGAGCAGCACGAACCCGCTCACGAAGTTTCCGGCGATGGTCTGCAGGCCGAAGCCGAGGCCCAGGCCGATGGCGCCGGTGAGCACGTTGAGCGTCGTCACGTCGACGCCTGCGGCATTGATGCCGAGCAACACGCCGATGCCGACCAGCAGGAAGTAGCTGAACTTCGAGATGCCGATACGCGTCGAGAGTGCGATGGCATCGAGGCGCATGAGGCGCCGCTCGATGGTGCGGGCGATGAGGGTCGTCACGAAGACGAACACCGTGACGACCACGACGCCCTTGAGCAGCGCCCAGAGCGTGAAGGTGCTGCGGCCGGGAATCAGGTTGATGTGCTCGAGCGTGCCTTCGAACTTGTCGAACCAGCCGACCAGCTCGAAGCCGATCATGAGCCACAGGATGGTGGCGATGCGGCTCTCCCAGGCGTCGAACCAGGTCTCCGAGCCCAGCAGCAGTCGCAAGCCGTAGACCCCGATGCGCACCAAGAGCAGCACGGTGGTGAGTTGCAGGGCGGTCTCGACCACCCCGACCGGCTCGCCGAAGAGCGCGAGCAAGCCGCGGCCCGCCAGGAGCAGCACCAGAGCGAGCAGGATGGGGGCGACGATCAGCACCCCTTCGATCACATGCGCGACCCAGCTGGCGGGCTCGGCGAGCTCGCTCTGGCGTCGTCGTCGGCGGCGCATCGCCTGCCCGCCGGCGAGCGCCAGCAGCACGGCGCTCAGGATCACGATGACCTGCGTCAGGGTCTGGGGCGAGGCGAGCTGGACGAAGAAATTCCTGAATGCGCTGTCGGCGCTCCCGACGAGAGGATCTGGCGGAGCGCTCACGCGTTGAGGTCTGGGATGAGCTGACTCTCGAGCCGCGTGATCTGGTCCTTCAGCATCAGCTTGCGCTTCTTCAAGCGCTTCAGTTGCAGCTCATCGACGTGAATGTCGAGTGCGAGTCGCGTGATGACCTCGTCCAGATCCCGGTGCTCGATACGCAGCTGCCGCAGCTTCTCGACGTTGCGGAACAGCTCACGGTCGACGTTGTCTTCGATGTCCGCCATAGCCGGTAAAGACAGCTGCACGGCTCGCGGGCCCGCCGCAACCGGCCCCGGTTGCAGGGATCTGCAGGGCAGGCACGTAGCTTAACGGAGCCGCCCCGGCAACGCCACGTCGGGCACGCGCGGGCACCCCTCTGCTGTGCGGCGCCAGCCCTGTCGGCCGGCGGATCCTAGTGCCTCGCGCGCCGATCCGAGCCGCGCTGGCGCGGTGGCCCGCCACGCGAGCCACGCCGGTGCGGGTGCCGGCCCGGGCGGCCGCCCGCGGCTCGCGCACCGCTCTCGCTGCCGCCGGCGGGGCGCTCGTGCACCACGGGCTCGCTGAGCAGCTCCGGGGCGATCTGCGCCGCGGGTATCTTGTGACCGAGGTAGTGCTCGATGTCCGGGAGGGAGATCGCGAACTCCTCGCAGGCGAAGCTGATGGCATCGCCTTCGGCGCCCGCACGCGCCGTACGGCCGATGCGGTGCACGTAGTCGGCCGGGTCCTGCGGCAGATCGAAGTTGAAGACATGGCTGACATCGGGGATGTGCAGACCGCGCGAGGCCACGTCCGTGGCGATGAGCACGGCGAGATCGCCGTTGTGAAAGTCGCGCAGGAACCGCAGGCGCTTCGGCTGCGGCACGTCGCCCGAGAGCGCCTGCGCATGAAATCCGTTGGCGCGCAGCGTGCCTTCCAGGCGCTCTGCCATGCGCTTGGTGTTGACGAAGATCATCGTGCGCCGTGCCTCGCTCTGGCGCAGCAGCCCGATGAGCAGCGGCACCTTCTCCTCGGTGGCGGGGTAGTAGATGACCTGTCGTACCCGATCGACCGTGCGCTTGTCGGGCTCGATGCGCACGAGCTCGGGGTTGTTCATGTGCTCGTAGGCGAGCTCGAGCACCCGGTACGAAAGCGTGGCGGAAAAGAGCATCGACAGGCGGCGCTCGGGTGGGGGGAGTCGGCGCAGGATGTAGCGGATGTCGGCGATGAAGCCGAGGTCGAACATGCGATCCGCCTCATCCAGCACCAGCACTTGCGCGTGCCGCATGTCGAAGATCCGCTGTTTGAAGTAGTCGATGAGCCGGCCGGGCGTGCCGATCAGCACGTCGGTGCCTGCGGCGATCTCCCGGCGTTGCTTTTCGTAGTCGGTGCCCCCATACACCACGGTGTGGCTGAGGCCGGTGTGCCGGCCCAGGGCCTCGGCATCGTGGTGGATCTGCACCGCGAGCTCGCGGGTGGGGGCCACGATCAGCGCGCGTATCGAAGTGCGGTTGCGGCTGTGCGGTGCCGGGTGCGAGAGCAGCGCGTGATACATCGCGATGAGGAACGCCGCAGTCTTGCCGGTGCCCGTCTGCGCCTGTCCGGCCACGTCGTGTCCGGCGAGCGCGATGGGCAGGGTTTGCGCTTGAATCGGCGTGCACATGGCGAAGCCGGCGTCGCGGATGCCGTGCATCAGCGCAGGCTCGAGCCCCAGGGAGTCGAACGCGACGGAACTGGGATGCTGGTCACTCATTTAGGTCGGGTTTCGTGTCGCTTGTGGCATAATGGGGCCTTGAAAAGAGAGCTCAGAAGCGCTACAAAGGCAGTCAAGATAGCGAGCCCCGCGCATAGCAGCCCTTACTGGCTGCCGGGGTCTGCACCTGCCACTCCCGTTTCCCTTGTATAGGCGTATTCCGGTACTCACCTAGACGTAGTGTAACCGTTTGACGGGTCGTTCTGGCACGGCTTTCGCCGTTCCGCCCGCATATCCGCTCCATCCACCTTCTGCAATTCCTAACCAAAAACTGGTTGTGCTCCCCCTTTAAGGAGGTTTGACCGCGTGAGTAGTCCGCACATCGTGCATACCACCGATGCGACCTTTAATCAGGACGTTCTCAAGTCCGACAAGCCCGTGCTGCTCGATTTCTGGGCCGAATGGTGCGGCCCGTGCAAGATGATCGGGCCGATCCTCGATGAGATCGCCGCCGAATACCGGGACCGGCTGAAGATCGCAAAGCTCAATATCGATGAGAATCCGCAGACACCGCCGAAGTTCGGCATCCGCGGGATCCCGACACTGATCCTCTTCAAGAACGGAGCGGTGGAGGCGCAGAAGGTCGGCGCACTGTCGAAGTCGCAGCTCTGTGCGTTCCTCGAGAACAACCTCGAGCCGAGCGCAGCCGCCGATACCCGAGTCGCATCCAGCGGGCCGCGCAACCTATGAGAGGCTACCTCGGCAATCAGGGCCGCAACCGGCCCAAGGGTCCGCGGCACGGCAACCGCGACGGTAACCGCGGCAACGGTCGTCCGGCCGATGACATGATGATGCATGACGTCGACGTCTTCGACGGCGGCGACGACGCGGAGGTCATCAGTCCAGAGGAGCTGACGCAATCGCGCAGCTCCATGAACCTCACCGAGCTCAAGCAGAAGCCGATCAACGAGCTCGTGAAGCTCGCCGAGTCGATGGGCCTCGAGAACATGGCCCGCTCGCGCAAGCAGGACATCATCTTCTCGATCCTGAAGGCGCACGCGCGCAACGGCGAGAACATCTACGGCGATGGCGTGCTCGAGATCCTGCAGGACGGCTTCGGCTTCCTGCGCTCCTCGGACAGCTCCTACCTTGCCGGGCCCGACGACATCTACGTCAGCCCGAGCCAGATCCGCCGCTTCAACCTGCGCACCGGTGACACGATCTCCGGGCTCATCCGCCCGCCGAAGGACGGCGAGCGCTACTTCGCGCTACTGAAGGTCGGGGAGATCAACTTCGATTCCCCGGACAGCTCGCGCAACAAGGTGCTGTTCGAGAACCTGACGCCGCTGCATCCGACGAAGCGTCTGAAGCTCGAGCGCGGCAACGGCTCGACCGAGGACCTCACGGCGCGCACCATCGACCTGGTGGCGCCGATCGGCAAGGGTCAGCGCGGCCTCATCGTCTCGCCGCCCAAGGCCGGCAAGACCATGCTGCTGCAGAACATCGCCACCTCGATCACGGCCAATCAGCCGGAGGTGTACCTCATCGTGCTGCTCATCGACGAGCGTCCCGAGGAGGTCACGGAGATGCAGCGCACCGTCAAGGGCGAAGTCGTCTCGAGCACCTTCGATGAGCCGGCCGCGCGCCACGTGCAGGTGGCCGAGATGGTCATCGAGAAGGCGAAGCGTCTGGTCGAGCACAAGAAGGACGTGGTGATCCTGCTCGACTCCATCACGCGCCTGGCGCGCGCCTACAACACCGTGGTGCCCTCCTCGGGCAAGGTGCTGACGGGCGGCGTCGATGCCAACGCGCTGCAGCGCCCGAAGCGTTTCTTCGGCGCGGCGCGCAACATCGAAGAGGGCGGTAGCCTCACGATCCTCGCCACCGCGCTCATCGACACGGGCTCGAAGATGGACGACGTGATCTACGAGGAATTCAAGGGCACCGGTAACAGCGAGATCCACCTCGATCGTCGTATCTCGGAGAAGCGCGTGTTCCCGGCGGTCAACATCAACCGCTCCGGCACGCGCAAGGAAGAGCTCATCACCGATCAGGGCGAGCTCGCCAAGATGTGGATCCTGCGCAAGCTGCTGCACCCGATGGATGAGCTCGCTGCGATCGAGTTCCTGCTCGATAAGATGAAGGACACCAAGTCGAACGGCGAGTTCTTCGAGGCGATGAAGCGCTGACGCAACGCGCGGTGCTGCCGGGCTCGGGCAGTTCTGCGAGCGGCGTCCCCGCTGCGCCGGGGGCGCTTCCCCTCACGCAAGGGGCTGCCTGCAGCCGGGCTCTGGCGCGTGACTGGGCGGTGCTGCTCGGCCTGTGGCTCATCGTCACCGCCTGCAATCTCTTCAAGCCGTATCACATCGACGACACGGCGTATCTCGAGATCGTGCGCTGGATCCAGGCGCACCCGTGGCATCCGCTGCAGGGGCAGCTCAACTGGGCGGGCACCCTCGAGCCGATCTATCGTCTGAGTCAGCCGCACCTGTACTTCTATCTGCTGGCCGTGTGGGCCGGACTCTTCGGGCTGTCGGAGCCTGCGATGCATGCGGCGCAGTCACTTGCCGCGGCCCTGTGCATCGTTCTCTTCTACCGGCTGTGCCGCCTGCAGCAGGCGGGTGCGGCGCTCTGGGCGACCGCGATGCTGGTGCTCGGGCCCGCTTTCATCGTCGAGCAGAATCTCATGGTGGATGTGCCGCTGCTCGCCGCATGGCTCGCCTTCTTCACCGTGCTCATCGGTGGGGTGGACGACCCGCGCCAGAATCGCCGCTACGTGCTCGCGGGCGTCGCGTGCGCGGTGGCACTGCTCATCAAGTACAGCAGCCTGGTGCTGCTCGCCATCCTCGTCGTGTCGTTGGTGATCGAGCACCAGCGCAGGCGCGCCTGGGTGGTGCTGATTCCGCTCGGGTCGCTGCTCGCATGGTCGGTGTTCAACTACTTCGACTACGGCGGCGTGCACGTGCTCACGCGCACCCAGGGTGTGCACTCGCTGAAGCTGCTCATCACCTGGCCCGTCGGCATCGGTGCCCTGACGCCGCTCGGGTGGATCGCGCTCGCGCAGAGTGGGGCGCTGCGGCGCCACCGGCACGGCCCCCTGGCGCTCTACCTGAGCGTGGCTGGCGGGCTTGCTGCGCTTGCGCTGGGCGTCGCCCTGGGCGTCGTTCCCGAGGCTCTGTCGGATCGATTGCTGTGGCTCGGCTTTGCACTCAATGCGCTGTTGCTGTGTCGCGCGCTCGCGCCCTCGCTCGGCTTGCTCGCCTGGCTGCGCTCCCCGCGCCGCGTGCCGAGGGCCGCACTGCCCGGCATTTACGTCGCGCTGTGGCTGGCGGCGACGTCGCTGTTCTACGTGCTGTTTGCGCCGTTCATGGCTGCCCGCCACGCACTGCTGGTGCTGCCCGCGATTCTGCTCGGGCTCCTTGCCCGCTGGGGGGAGTCGCTGCCGCGTGCGGCGCGGCTCTTCGGCCTGGCCCTGACGGTCGTGGTGTCCGCCGGTCTCACGCTCGAGGACTGGCACTTCGCCGAGTTCTATCGGCAGGAGGCGGCCACGCTCTCGCGGACCCTGCCTCCTGCGCCGCGGGCCTGGGCCAGCGGCCACTGGGGGTGGCAGTGGTACGCAGAGCGGCACGGATTCGCCGAGCTCGACGTGCGCGCCTCGCCATTGCACAGCGGCGAGCTGCTGCTCACTGCGCGCGAGGCCGATCCGCAGCCGCCGCTGCAGGCCGTCTCGCTCGAGAGGCTGCGCACGGACACGGAGGCTGCCTCCTGGCAGCCCTTCTGTGTCGGTCACAACGGCGGTTTGTATGCGTACCGGGGACTGCTGCAGACGCCCTGGTCTTTCAGCCGGGCGTGCGTGCATCACATAGACATATTGCGTGTGAACTGATCGCTGTCTCTCTACCGCGACGCTGGCGCACTCGCTTGTCATGTAAGAAGATGCCGCGAGCTTGCGAGGAAGGAGATTCAGGCACCCATGCAGCAGCGTGTGGGCTCGCCCCATGTGGAGTGGTGGCGCGGAAGCTTGCTTGCGTGCGCGCTCGGCGCCGCGCTCGCCAGCGGTGGCGTCGCGCTCGCCGCGGACGCACCGCCCCCGGCCAGCCCTTACGCGGCGCCACAGGATGTCGCGAGTCCGATCACGGATCGCTTCTATCTCGATGCCATCTTTTTTGCGCCGGACGTTCGCACGCTGCTGCGCGTGGATCCGAGCGGCATGGCGGGCGCCGGCACGCCGCTCTCCGGCGAGCGCGATCTCGGCTGGCCCTCGAGCAATCACACCGGGCTTCTGGAGTTGATGTTCAAGCTGCGCGAGCGCAGTCGCCTGCGCGTCGACTATCTGCAACTCGATCGCTCGGGCAGCGTCACGCTCGATCGCACGGTGGTGATCGGCAACGAGACCTTCCCCTGCGCAACGGCGCCCTGCAATCTGCAGAGCACGCTCGACTGGAAGACGATGTCCTTCACCTATACCTACGCCTTCCTGCAGACCGAGCATTTCGAGCTCGGTGCCGGCCTGGGCGTGCATCTGCTGCAGGCGGATCTGATGGCGAATGCGCCTGCGCTGCTCGAGCAGCACGAGACCTCGGTGTCGTCGGCTTTTCCGACGGGCGCGCTCGATGGTATCTGGAGCATCTCGCGCCGCTTTGCCTTCACCTTCCGCGCGCAGTACCTCGGTGGAACCGTGCAGGGCTTCACCGGCTCGCTCGGCGATTATCACGGGGATTTCCAGTACCGCTGGCGCAGGAATCTAGCGATCGGCGTCGGGGATTCCTACTTCCGGGCCAACTTCGAGTCCGAGGGGCACCACACGCCGGGCCTCGTACGGCTCGCCATTCAGGGCCCGGAAGCCTTCGTTCGCGTTTCCTTTTAGTCTGGCTCGGCTCACGCTGCGCTATCCCCGCTCGCGGGCGATGGCGCGGTAGCCAATGTCGCGTCGGTACTGCATGCCCTCGAAGCGCACGCAGTCGACGAGCGCATAAGCGCGCTGCTGCGCCTCGCGCACGCTCTCACCCAGGCCCGTGGCACAGAGCACGCGGCCGCCCTGGGTCAGCACGCGCCCGCCGTGCAGCCGGGTACCTCCATGGAAGATCTTGCCCGGCAGTGAGGCGGCGCGCTCGAGACCCTCGATGCCATCCCCGGTGCGCACCCGCTCGGGGTAGCCCTGCGCAGCGAGCACCACGCCGAGCGCCGCGCGCGGGTCCCAGTCCACGCGGGTCGTGTGCAGCGAGCCGCTGAGCGCCGCTTCGCACAGCCCCACGAGGTCCGAGCGCAGTCGCGCGAGCAGCGGCTGTGCCTCAGGATCCCCGAGGCGGCAGTTGAACTCCACCACGCGCGGAGTGCCGTCCGCGGCAATCATCAATCCGGCATACAGGAAGCCCACGTACGGCATGCCCTCGGCCGCGAGGCCGCGAATCGTGGGCTCGATCACCTCGCGCATGACGCGCGCGTGCACCTGCGGGCTCACCACGGGCGCCGGCGAGTACGCGCCCATGCCGCCCGTATTGGGTCCGCGGTCGCCGTCCTCGAGGCGCTTGTGATCCTGAGAGGTGGCGAGCGCGAGGGCGTGGCGCGCATCGGCCATCACGATGAAGCTCGCCTCCTCGCCCGCGAGGAACTCCTCGACGACGATCTCGGCGCCCGCCGCGCCGAAGCGACCGGCGAACATGGCCTCGATGGTGGCGAGCGCCTCGCCGTGCGTGTCCGCGATGACGACGCCCTTGCCCGCCGCAAGTCCGCTTGCCTTGATGACGATCGGCGGGCGCTGCGCAAGAACGTAGGCGGGCTCGAAGCTCGTGCGGGTGAAGCCGGCAAAGCGCGCCGTGGGAATGCCGTGGCGGCTGAGAAAGGCCTTGGCGAAGCTCTTCGAGCCCTCGAGCCGTGCAGCCGCGCCGCTGGGCCCGAAGACTGCGAGACCGCGGGCACGAAACTCATCCACCACGCCGGCAACGAGCGGTGCCTCCGGGCCGATGATCGTCAGATCGACCGCTTGCGCCCGGGCGAGCTCGGCGAGCCGCAGCACATCGTCCGCGGCGACCTCGACGTTGCGCACGCGTGGCTCGAGCGCGGTGCCCGCGTTTCCCGGAGCCACGAGCACCTCGCTCACCCGCGGCGATGCGGCGCACTTCCAGGCGAGCGCGTGCTCGCGTCCCCCGGATCCGACGATCAGCACTCTCATCGCGAGATCAATGGCGGAAGTGGCGCACGCCGGTGAACATCATCGCGATGCCGTGCTCGTTCGCGGCCGCGACGATCTCCGCATCGCGCAGCGAGCCGCCGGGCTGGATGACGGCGCGCACGCCGCGCTCGGCCGCAACGTCGATGCCATCGCGGAAAGGAAAGAAGGCATCCGAGGCCATGACGGCGTCCTCGGTGGCGAGATGCGCCTCGTCGGCCTTCAGCAGCGCGATGCGGCACGAGAGCACACGACTCATCTGCCCCGCGCCGATGCCGATGCTCGCCTGTCGATGCGCGAGGACGATGGCGTTGGATTTGACGAACTGGCAGATGCGCCAGGCGAATTGCAGATCGAGGAGCTCCTGCGGGCTCGGCGCCCGGCGCGTCACCACCTGCAAGGGCGGCAGGGCCTGCGCCGCATCGCGAGTCTGCGCCAGCAGCCCACCCGTGACGCTGCGGAACTCCAGCTCCGCGGTGGGTGCATTGCGCAGATCCCCGAGCTCGAGGGCACGCACATTCGGCTTGCCGGCGAGCACCGCGCGCGCCGCGGGGGTGATCGCCGGCGCGGCGATCACCTCGGCGAACTGGCGTGTCAGGATGGCACCGGCCGCCGGCGCATCGAGCGGCTGATTGAACGCGATGATGCCGCCGAACGCGGACGTTGGGTCGGTGCGGAAGGCCGCATCGTAGGCCTCCAGAGCGGAGGCCGCGAGCGCCGCGCCGCAGGGATTCGCATGCTTGACGATGACGCACGCGGGCGCCTCGAACTGGCGCACGCACTCGATGGCCGTGTCCGCGTCGGCGATGTTGTTGAAGGACAGCTCCTTGCCCTGCAGCAGGCGCGCCGTGGCGATGCTCACCCCGCGCAGCGCCGGATCGCGATAGAAGGCGGCCTGTTGGTGGGGATTCTCTCCGTAGCGCAGTTCCGCCAGCTTCTCCCACACCAGCGGCAGCGTCTGCGGGAAGCGCTCCGTCGAGTGCGGATGCTGCGCGGCGAGAAACCCCGCGACCATGGTGTCGTAGCGTGCGGTATGTGCGAAGACCTTGGCGGCGAGCCGCGAGCGCATGCCGAGCGAGGTGCCCCCCGCATGCTCCTGCAATTCCGCCAGCAGCGCGGCGTAGTCGCCGGGATCGACCACCACGGCGACGAACTCGTGGTTCTTGGCGCCCGCACGCAGCATCGCCGGGCCGCCGATGTCGATGTGCTCGATCGCTTCCCGGAAGCGGCAGTCGGGGCGTGCCACGGTCTGCGCGAACGGATAGAGATTGACCACCAGCAGGTCGATCGGCTGAATGCCGTGCAGCGCCATTGCCGCATCGTCGGTGCCGCGCCTGCCGAGCAGGCCGCCGTGGATGCGCGGGTGCAGCGTCTTGACGCGTCCGTCCATGATCTCGGGGAAGCTGGTGTACGCGGACACCTCGCGCGTCGGCACGCCCTGTTCGGTGAGCAGCCGTGCGGTGCCGCCGGTCGAGACAATCTCGACATTGCGCTGCACGAGCGCGCGCGCAAGCTCCACGATGCCCGACTTGTCCGAGACGGACAGCAGGGCGCGCCGTACCGGTATCAGCAGTGGATCGGCCATCGCGGCGTGATGCCCGAGCCGAGCTTCATCTCACCCCGACAGTCCGAGCGAGCGCAGCTTCTTGCGCAACGTTCCGCGATTGATGCCGAGGATATCGGCTGCACGCACCTGATTGCCCTCGGTGTAATCGAGCACCGCCTTGAGCAGCGGCTCCTCCACCTCGCGCAGGACGAGATCGTAGAGGTGTGCCGGGCTGTGGCCGTTCAGGCTCGCGAAATAATCGTTCAGCGCCTGCTCCGTATAGGTGCGCAGCGGCAGTTCCTTACCGTTGGACTTGGCCGCAAATTCCCTGCGCCTACCGTTTTTCTTACTCGCAGTCATGTGAGCTCCCCGCAAGGCTCGGCCGCCTCGTCGACCCACTCGTCCAAGTAATGCTTCGTCAACGCAAATTGCGTGACGGTGTTCCCCGCCCCCATCAAGGTCCCACGAGCATGAGCGAATCGACCGAGCCGCTCGCCATACCAGCCGAGATGCTTTCGTGCGATGCGCACCCCGGCTTCTTCACCGTAGAAGGCATAGAGCGAATCGAGGTGCGCGAGGATGATAGCACGCACTTGCGCAGGCGCGAGCGCGGCGACGCGCTCGCCGCCCGCCAGCGTGCGAAAGATCCACGGCGCTCCGTGACTTGCGCGGCCGATCATGACGCCGTCCGCGCCCGTGTAGGCGAGCACGTCGCGCGACTTGGCGAGGCCGTCGATGTCGCCGTTGGCGAGCACTGGAATTCGCACGGCCGATTTGATATGGCGAATGGTGTCGTATTCGGCGCAGCCTGCGTAGAGATCGGCGCGCGTGCGCCCGTGCACGGCGAGCGCCTGCACGCCACAACGCTCGGCGAGTGCCGCGATCGCCACGCCATTGCGCGTGGTGCGATCCCATCCGGTGCGGATCTTGAGCGTTACCGGCGCGCTCACCGCGCGCACGACCGCATCGAGGATGCGCGCGACGAGCGGCTCATCCCGCAGCAACGCCGACCCGCAGAGCTTGCCACAGACCTTCTTCGCAGGGCAGCCCATGTTGATGTCGATGATTTGCGCGCCGAGCTCGACATTGCGCCGCGCAGCCTCCGCGAGCGCTTCGGGATCGGAGCCAGCGAGCTGCACGACTCGCGGCTCGGGCTCGCCGCTATGGTCCATGCGCAGGCGGCTCTTCGGCGAGCTCCACAGTCGCGTATCGGAGGTGAGCATCTCGGAGGCCGCAAGTGCCGCGCCGAGCCTGCGGCACAGGATGCGAAACGGCCGGTCGGTAACGCCGGCCATCGGGGCGAGCAGGGCCGTTCCCGGCAGCTCGAAGGGGCCGATGCGGATCACGGGGCCGGCGCTTCCTCGTTGGCGCAGCGCACCCGCCCGCCGGACTGCGCGAGACACGCATCGAGCTCGAAGCCCTCGGCGCTCGGACCCGGATCGACGAAGGCGATCTCGGTATCGATGCGCTCACCGGGCGCGAGCATCGCGGTGGCGCTGCGGTGGGGCAGGTACGCCGCGGGTGTCACGTCGCGCGCAGCCACACGATTACCGAAACGATCCTGAACGATGACTCGCAGCAGCGGCAGCGGCTGGCTCACGGTCGCGGTGTTCTTGATGCTCGCGCGCACGGTGAGCGTTCCAGGCCGTGGCACGCCGGCGACGGCCCCGAGCTGGCGAACCTCGTAGGCGCTCAGATCCCAGCGCGGCGTGACCGGCATGCCGAGTGCCGCATAGATCGCGCTGAGCCCGCCACCGACACCCGAGAGTGGGGCGATCTCTGCCCGGTAGTGATGCACCAGCTGTGCAAGGAGCAGCACCCCGAGCAGCGCACTGGCCAGGCCGAGCACGCGCCGCTCGAGCGCTGCGCTCCAGTGCCCGACGCCCATGACGCTGGCGGTTTGTGTCTCCGGCGCACCGAGCAGTATCAGCTCGGTTGGCCCCTGGGACTCGAGCTCGGTCGCGGCCGCTTGCACCTCTGCGGCCCATGCGGCGGAGGGCTGCAGCGCGGACGTATCCGGCGAATTTCGCTCGGCTGGGGAAGCCGCGGCCGCGCTTGCCTCGGGGATCGGCGCGGCTTGCGGCTTGTCTCGTGCCGTCTGCGCAGTGCGCGCCGCATGAGCGGCACTGCGCGTGAACGGCGCGCGCGCGAGCACCATGCCCGGCGTCGTCGGTGAGTCCGCGGCGATACGGCTCCCCGATGGCACGCCTGGCGGCGCACTGGCGGGTGCGCCGCGCGCGGCCGCGGCGGGTGCGGCGGGTGCAGCGGCCATGGACGCCCCAGCGGAGTGCGCGGTGGTGGCACCGGCTTGCGCTGTGGCGGCGCTCGCTTGCGGGCCGGCCGTCGAGGTTGCGGTGCGCGCGGCAACGGGGCGTGATGTGGCTGCGCTGTTCGTGGCGGGCGCCGCGGCCGCTGCGGCGCGCGCTTCTGCAACGGCACCGCTTGTCGGGCTCGCCCGCACGCTGTGCACGGCACCTGCAGCGCCAGCGCCTCTCGCAGGGCCGGCTGTCGCAACGGCTGCTGGTGCGCGCGCCTCGGTGGAGCCGCCGTGCAGCTCGCCGCCATCGAACTCGTGCGTTTCCGCCTCCGCACTCTCTGCGTCGCTGCTCAGAATGATGGACTCGAAGGACCCGCTGGGCTCCTGGCTGTCGTCGGCGACGAAGATCGTCGACGCATCGGTGCTGGTGGGATCGAACTCGAGCGCAGCATCCTCTTCCGCGGAGGAGATTGCCGCAGCGGCGCTGGGGCCGGGCACCGGGCGCGCCGCAGGCGTTACGCGCGCCGCAGTGGTCACGGGCGTCACGGGCGTCACGGAGCTGGGCGTGCGCAAGGCGGGGGCGGCCGGCGCGGAGCCCGTGCCTGCAGCACCCGATGGGCCCGTCGTTGCCGGCGCTCGCGAGGGCGTTGGAGCAGCGCCCCCCGAAGGTGCCGCGCCCAGCGGGCGCGGTGCGCTCGTGGGTGGGGTACGAGGCGACGGATTGGCACCGCCACTGGCGGTGGCGCTCGCGCCGGGCGGTGCGCGCGATGCCGGCGCGGCTGGCGCGGCCGGCGCTGATCGCGCCCGGGACTCGCCCACGGGGGCGGCCGCGGGGCCGCGGGGTGGGAAGCCAGCCGCCCCGTCAGGGCTGGGCGTCGTCGGCGCGGATGAGGAGTTCTCGAGCGGAGACGCGGCGCCGGGTGATGACTCCTGCTCGAGCGCGGCCTGCTGCTCGTCGGAGAGCCCGGCGAGCGCGTTGAAGACGTTGGAGCAG
>DATJSR010000280.1:0-21153 GCA_035504015.1 Steroidobacteraceae bacterium | reverse complement strand
ACATAGGCGAGGCGGCGGTCGATACCCGCCTGCTCGAGCGCGCGATCGAGGAGCGCGCCGGCGGGCCCCACGAAGGGATGGCCCGCTCGGTCCTCGGCATCTCCGGGGACCTCACCGACCAGCATGATGCGCGCGTGGGGCGCCCCCTCTCCCGGCACACCCTGCGTCGCCAGGCGCCAGCGCTCGCACCGGCGGCAGCCATTGAGGGCACTGTGCAGCTCGCTCAGCGAGCGCAGCGACGGGCCTTCGGCTTCGCTCGGGGGGTGGCCTTCAGCAGGGGTCGCCATCCGGAGGTAATGAATCGCCGCGCGGGCAGGTTCCGGTGCGGGGGATTCCCGGCGGTGCTGCCGGGAATCCTCGCCTTGATGGTGGAGGCGGGGGGAATCGAACCCCCGTCCGCAAGCGCTAGACGTCAAGATCTACGTACGTAGCCGGCTCTTTGGTTCTCACCTTGCGCTACCCGAGTGGCAGGGAAGACGCACGGCCAGCAGACGGTAACTCTTAGCGGCTCCGGCCCGTCGCACGCCGGAGCGCGATCCTATGAACGCGTCCCCTGATTCAGTCGCATAGGCACGAGCTGGTCAGAGGTCAGCTGCGTTTAGGCAGCTAGAGCGTAGTTGTCGTCGTTGGCAACTATGATTTGCAGCGTGATTTACGAGGGCACTGCACCTCGGTACGCCCCTGAAGGTTCGCAACCCACGTCGAAACCGGTCGCCCCCATCTCAGGAAACACTCGCAGTCTATCGTAAGACACTCGAGGGAACCGCGAAGTTCCCCAAGCCTATGGAAAATCAAGGAAAAGGGGCGGCTCACCGCCCGCGCAGCAGCCGGGCTTTGTCGCGCTGCCAGTCGCGCTCCTTCTCGGTGGCGCGCTTGTCGTGCTGCTTCTTGCCCTTGGCGAGTCCCACCTGCACCTTGGCGCGGCCGTCCTTCCAGTACAGCTCGAGCGGCACCAGGGTGTAGCCCCGCCGCTCGACCGAGCCGATCAGATGCTGCAGCTGGCTTCGGTGCAGCAGGAGCTTGCGCGTGCGCACGGGGTCGGCCTGCACGTGTGTCGAGGCAGCCGGCAGGGGTGCAATGTGTGCCCCGATCAGGAAGGCCTCGCCGTTGCGCAGGTAGACGTAGGCCTCCTTGAGCTGCGCGCGGCCCGCGCGCATGGCCTTGACCTCCCAACCCTGCAGAGCGAGTCCGGCCTCGTAGCGATCCTCGATGAAGTAGTCGAAGCGCGCCTTGCGGTTCTCTGCGATCAGGCGCTGCGGGGTCTCGGGTCGTGCCATGAGGCTGCCAATTCAAATGGGGGGCGGATTCTACCCTTGCGCCGCGGCCGGCGTGCCGTGGCCCGTTCGTACAAGCCCTGGCGCAGGCTCCTGCTAGACTTGATCGGGCAATAAAGCAGAAAAACCGCAGGTGCGATGAAAGAGATCAAGCGCTCCGCCGTCGTGGCCCAGTCGCAAAGCCGCGTCTACGCCCTCATCAACGACATCGAGAGCTATCCCCAGTTCGTCCCTGGCTGCACCCAGGCGCGTGTCGAGGCGCGCAATTCCCGCGAGATCATCGCTACGCTCACCGTGCGGCGCGGGCCGCTCAAGGCGCAATTCACCACGCGCAACGAGCTCGAGCCCGAGCAGCGCATCCGCATGAGCCTGCTGCGCGGCCCCTTCAGCAAGCTGCAGGGAGAGTGGCTGCTCACGCCGATCGATGCCGACAGCTGCCGCGTGGATCTGTCGATGTGCTTCGCCTTCGCCCACCGCCTGACCGCGTATCTGTTCGAGCCGCTCTTCCAGGATACGGCGGCTTCCCTGGTGGATGCCTTCGTGGCGAGGGCCCGCGCGGCCTGAGACCCGCGATGCGCCGAGGGGGCCTGGATCTCAGGAGGTCCAGCGCGGCTGCCGCTTCGCGAGAAAGGCGCTGACGCCTTCCGCGGCGTCGTTCTCCATCATGTTGCGTGCCATCACGTCCCCGGCGAACCGATAGGCGTCATCGAGCGGCAGTGTCTGCTGACGGTAGAACATCGCCTTGCCGTAGCGCACCGCGGCCGGACTCTTGGCCGCGATCTCCGCCGTCTTGCGCTCGATCGCGGCATCGAGCTCGGCTTCGGGCACCACCTCGTTGATCAACCCCCATTCGAGCGCCGTCCGGGCGTCGATGAAGCGTCCGGTGACGAGCATGTCGAAGGCGCGCTTCGTCGAGACGTTGCGGGACAAGGCGACCGAGGGTGTCGAGCAGAAAAGGCCCACGTTGATCCCGGAGACGGCGAACCGTGAGGTGTCGGCCGCGATCGCCAGGTCGCAGGCACCGACCAGCTGGCAGCCAGCTGCGGTGGCGATGCCGTGCACGCGTGCGATCACCGGCACCGGCAGCGCCCGGATGGCCTGCATGAAGCGGCTGCAGGTCTCGAAGAGCGAGCGGTAGTACTCGAGCTTGCGGTGCGCCTGCATCTCCGCCAGATCGTGGCCGGCACAGAACGCGCGTCCCGCGCCGCCGAGCACCACGCAGCGCACCTCGGGCTGGGTGGCGATGAGCTCGATCTGGCGCTGCAGGGCCGCGAGCATGCCTTCCGATAGGGCGTTGAGCTGCTGTGGCCGATTGAGCTCGAGGTGTGCGACGCCGCCGCGATCCTCGCGCACGACCAGTGCATCCGCGACGGTGGAGTGGCTGGCGGTTGCGATCGGGTGGTTTGCGGACATGGGCAGCCCCTTGGCTTGGGTGTCGGGATCGTCGCACACGCTCGCGTGCGCGAAGGTGAAACCTCGCGGTATGAGGCGGCTCTCGTAAGCCTCGCGCTCGAGGGATTCACGAAAATCCGGATGGGCGAGAGCGATGATCGCCTTGGCGCGCTCGGGCACCGACTTGCCCTTGAGGTTCACCATACCGTACTCGGTGACCACGTACATCACGTCCGAGCGCGGCGTGGTGACGACGTTGCCGGGCGTGAGTGTGCGCACGATGCGGCTGCGGCGTTCGCCGCGCTTCTCGTACGTGGAGGCGAGGCAGATGAAGGACTTACCACCAGGGGATGCGTAGGCACCGCGAACGAACTGCAGTTGGCCGCCCGTCCCGGAGAGGTGCCGGCAGCCGTCGGACTCGGAGGCCGCCTGCCCCTGCAGATCGATCTGCGTGGTGTTGTTGATCGAGACGACCCGCGGGTTCTGCATGATCAGGTGGGGCGGATTGGTATGGTCGACCGGGCAGCAGCAGAAGTCGGGATTGCGGTCGATGGTGTGGTAGAGCTTGCGTGAGCCGAGCGCGAAGCTGTAGACGATCCTGCCCGGATCGAGCCTCTTGCAGCGGCCGCTGATGCGCCCCGCCTGGTACAGGTCGGCGATCCCATCCACCAGCATCTCGGTGTGCACGCCGAGGTCGAGGACACCGCTCTCGAGCAGCAGCGCGCAGACCGCGTTGGGCATGGCGCCGATGCCGATCTGCAGGCACGCACCGTCCTCGATCTCGGCGGCGATCTGCTGCGCGACCGCGCGATCGACATCCAGTGGGGCGGGATTGGTGAGCTCGGGGGCCGGGTCGTCCTCGCCCTGGATGATGTAATCGACCTCGCTCCGGTGCACGCCGTTGTCGTGGCCGACGGCGAAGGGCAGCCCGCCGCTCACCTCCACCACCACGGTGCGCGCCCGCTCGATGACCGCGCGATGCCAGAGGTTGGTGGCGCTGAAATTGAAATAGCCCCGCTCATCGGCCGGGCACACCTTGAGAATGGCCACGTCGACGGGTGCCATGAAACGGCGATAGTAATCGGGGATCTCCCCGAGATTGACCGGAATGTAATGGCAGCGCCCGGCATCGGACTGCCGGCGGTCGTAGCCCGAATAGTGCAGGCTCAGCATGAGGAAATGCTCGCCCTGGGGGTCGCACTCGAGCACCGCGCGCGGCTTGACGCTCAGGCAGCTGCGGATCTTCACGTCCTCGAGCTCGCTCTTGCGGGCGGCGAGGGCTCGGTCGAACACATCCGGTTGCGACAAGCCGACACCATAATCGAGCCACATGCCCGAACGGACCAGCGCAGCCGCCTCCTCCTTCGAGACGCTCCGCGCCGCAGACTGAGCAGTTCTCATGGCGACGCCCCCCTTGCGGCGGCCAGCAGCTATTGTTCGCTCGAAGAGCGATTCGATGTTCGACCTGAGAGCCCCGGCAAGTCAACGCAGGAGGCGCACGTGCAAGGTCCCGATCCATGAGCGAGCGGAAGCGTTGCGAGGTGCTCTACGCGGGTGCGCGCCACCACCTGCGCTGGGACTTGGAGCTCCCGGCAGAGGCAACCGTCGAGCAGGCGCTTGTCCTTGCTCGGCGCAGTGCGCCCTGCGAGGGTGCTGCGGCGCAGACGGGGGGGCAGGCCGAGGAGGTGCCCTGGGGCAGCGCCGCCGTGGGGATCTTCGGTGAGCTGGTGCCCCGTACGCAGGTGCCGCGCGATGGTGACCGGATCGAGATCTATCGCCCGCTGCTACACGATCCCAAGGAGGCGCGGCGCCAGAGGGCGCGCCGGCGCTAGGTGAGCGGGCGAGGGGGCCGCTCGAGCGGCACCGGCTGCGAGTCGATCGGCTTCTGGCCGTGGGTGTCGATCTTCGCGACCTTGTCGTTCTCGAAGTACACGGTCAGCAGGAAATTCGTCGGGGCATGGATACGCCCCTTCTTGAGGTAATACAGGTAATCCCAGTGATCGTTGTCGAAGGTGCTGGGCACCATCGGCGTGCCGAGCAGGTAGCGGACCTGGCTGCGGGTCATGCCCACCTGCAGCTGATCGATCGCCTTTCTCTGCAGGTAGTTGCCCTGCTGAATGGTCATGCGATAGACGCAGCCGCCGCAGCCGAGCGGCAGCACGAGGGCGCAGGCGAGCACGATGAGCCAGCGACGGAGCGAGACGGACAACATCATGGGGTGTGAGCGCGGCGGATGAGTGATAATGCGGGGCATGATACCGCATGGAACGGGTCGCGACCGGCCCCGATTGGAGGCGCGGATGCAAGGCAAGGACCTGCGCAAGGCCGGCCTGAAGGTGACATTGCCGCGGCTCAAGATCCTCGAGATCCTCGAGGGCAGCGACACGCGGCATCTTTCCGCGGAAGACATCTACCGCTCATTGCTCGACTCGAACGAGGACATCGGGCTCGCCACCGTCTATCGGGTACTCACGCAGTTCGAAGCGGCCGGGCTCGTCACGCGGCATCACTTCGAGGACGGCATGGCCGTCTTCGAGCTCAACCAGGGCACGCATCACGACCACATCGTGTGTCTGGACTGCGGCCGCGTGGAAGAGTTCGTCGACTCGGGAATCGAGGAGCGTCAGACAGCCGTGGCGCGGCGTCTCGGATTCAACATCCGCGACCACTCGCTCATTCTCTACGGCCGCTGCGAGCGCCAGAACTGCGCTTTCCGGAAGAAGCCTCCGACCTGAGCTGCGCCGATCCTGCGGCCTCGGTCGCCTCGGCGGCGGCCAGCATCTCGCGCGCGTGCTCGCGCGCCTTGCCCGTCACCTCGATGCCGCCGAGCATCCGCGCGATCTCCTCGATGCGCTCCTCCGGATACAGCGGCACGACGGCCGTGCGGGTATTGCGCCCTTCGCTGAGCTTCACCACGCGCAGGTGCTGATGGCCCTGGGAGGCTACCTGCGGCAGGTGCGTGACGCACAGGACCTGGGCCTGCTTGCCGAGCGAGCGCAGCTGCCGTCCGACGATCTCGGCCACGGCACCGCCGATGCCCGCGTCGACCTCATCGAACACCATGCAGCGGCTGCTGCGCGCCGCCGAGCACACCTGCACGGCGAGCGACAGTCGCGAGAGCTCCCCGCCCGAGGCGACCTTGGCGATGGGCCGCAGCGGCTGCCCCGGGTTTGCGCTGACGCGAAACTCGACGTGATCGGCGCCGTGGGCCGCCGGCTCGCTCGAGGCGAGCGGCGCCACATCGACCTGAAAGCGGCCGCCCGCCATGCCGAGGGTCTGCATCTGCGTGCTCACATCCTTCGCGAGCGCCCGCGCGACCGTGGTGCGTCGTGCGCTGAGCTGCCGGGCACGCTCCTGGTAGGTCTCGAGTGCCGCGGCGAGGTCTTTGCGCAGGGAGCTGAGATCGGTGTCGGCGGTCTCGACGCCCTTCAGCTCGTTGGCAAGCTGGCGCGCCCGATCGGGCAGCTGCTCGGGCGTGATGCGATGCTTGCGCGCGAGGTCCTCGAGTTGCGCGAGGCGGCGCTCGAGCTGGTCCTGCCGTCCGGGATCGACCTCGAGGGTCTCGAGATACTGCGAGAGCTCGCGCGCGGCCTCGCGAATCTGGATCACGGCACTGTCGATGAGCGGTACCACGCCGCCGATCTTCGGGTCGAGGCTCTGCAGGGGACGCAGCGCCGCGAGCGCGCGGCTGGCGCTTGCGTGGGCGCTCTGCTGCTCGGCCTCGTAGAGCTGGGCGAGCGCGCTCTGGGCGCCCTCGGCGAGGCGGCCGCGGTGCGCGAGCCGCGCGCGCTCCTCCAGCAGCCGCTCGAGCTCGCCCTCTGCAAGGGCGAGCCTCTCGAGCTCCTGCACCTGGTGACGCAGCAGCGCGAGGCGCCCCTCGCGATCGTGCGCCTGCGACTCGAGCTGCAGCGTTCGGTTCAGGATCGACAGCCACACCCGATGCGCGATGCCCACCTGATCGGTGAGGGTCTCGAGCTGACCGTACTCATCGAGCAGCTCGCGGTGCGAGGCGGGCCGCAGCAGCGACTGAAACTCGTGCTGGCCGTGAATATCGATCAGGTGCTCACCCGCCTGGCGCAGCAGCTGCACGGCAACCGTCTGTCCATTGAGATAGGCGCGGGAGCGGCCATCGCCGGTGACGATGCGCCGGATCGAGAGCTCCTGCTCGGCCTCGATCGACTGCTCGAGGAGGAAGGCGCGCAGGTCGCGCGAGGCGGCGGCGAGGGAGAAGGTGGCGCTCACCTCGGCACGCTCGGCGCCGTGGCGCACGATCTCGGCGCCGGCCCGGGCTCCGGAGACGAGCTGCAGCGCATCGACCAGGATCGACTTGCCGGCGCCGGTCTCCCCGGTGAGCACCGTGAGCCCCCCGCCGAACTCGAGCTCGATCGACTCGATGATCGCAAAGTCACGGATCTGCAGGTGAACGAGCACGTCGGGCCCCTAGCGAGAGTGATCGACGCTGCCGCGGCCCCAGTGGAGCTTCGAGCGCAGCAGCCGAAAGTAGTCGTAGCCGGCCGGGTGCAGCAGGGTGAGCTTCTCGCGCGCTCGCCGCACCTGCAGCCGGTCTCCCGGGGCCAGCTCCCCGAGCACCATGCCATCGCAGACCACCTGGCCGCGCGTGTCGGGACGCTCGATCAGGCGCACCTCGATGAGTGCGTTCCCGGAGACCACGATCGGGCGGTCCGAGAGTGTGTGCGGGGAGATCGGCGCGAGCACCAGCACGTCGAGCCCCGGCTCGATGATCGGGCCGCCGCAGGACAAGGCGTAGGCCGTCGAGCCCGTGGCGCTGGCGACCACGATGCCATCGCCGGCGTGAGTGTTGACATAACGGCCATCGATCCAGGTTTCGAAGTCGATCATGCGACCCGTGGCCATCTTCTGGACCGCCACGTCGTTGAGCGCGAGCGCCTCGCCGCTGGCGTCGGCGAGCTGGCGCCCGTGCAGGCTCGCCTGCAGCAGCGGACGCTCATCGGCTTGCATCTGCCCCGCGAGCGCTGCGTCGACGCAGCTCAGCACGTCCTGGGGCATCACGTCGGTGAGAAAGCCCAGGCGGCCGCGATTGATGCCAAGGAGCGGCACCCCGCGATGGACCACCATGCGTGCGGCGTAGAGCAGGGTGCCGTCGCCGCCGATCGCGATCACGAGGTCGGCGCGCTCGGCGATGGCGGGCTCCTCCACGAGCTCGACGGGCCCGGTGGCGGCGCGCGCGGGCAGCTCCTCGGACACCAGTACCTGTACCCCCCGTACGGCGAGGTGCGGCAGCAGCAGGGAGGCGGACTCCGCGACGCGCGGGTCGGAGAAGCGACCCACGAAGGCACACACGCGCACCGGAAACGCCATGATCCCCCCGAAGCAATTGAACCCCCCTTGTAACATGGATCACGGGGGCCGATCGCGCCCGCCCCGCCGCCGCCGCGCATTCCTGCGCCCTGGCGCACGAAATCCCGGTGCGCAACCCCGGCGCGCCGTGCCGGCAGGGGGGTTATGCTCCAGGCGCGAGCCTTGCTTGACGCTACGCACGAGCGTCGCTAGTTTCACCCGTTAACCATGCCGCATGACGTTCGGGACGAGACACTGAGCGAGCGGGCGCAGAGCCTGCTGCGCGCGCTCGTCGAGAGCTACATTCGCGACGGCCAGCCGGTCGGCTCGCGCACTCTCTCGCGCGACAGCGGCCTGCAGCTCTCCTCGGCCACGATCCGCAACGTCATGGCCGATCTGGAGGAGCTCGGCTTCGTCGTCTCCCCGCACACCTCCGCGGGGCGCATACCGACCGACAAGGGCTATCGCTTCTTCGTCGACACGCTGCTGCGCGTGCGCGCGCTCGATGGCAGCGCGGTGCCCGAGCTGCACGCGGAGATCCAGCGCGCACTCGATGAGCACACCGAGAGCTCCAAGGCCCTCGTCGGTGCGGCATCCCAGCTGCTGTCCACCGTCACCCAGCTCGCCGGCGTGGTCACTCTGCCCAAGGCCCAGCAGGCCTCGATCACCCAGGTCGAGTTCGTCGGGCTCTCCGAGAACCGCGTGCTCGCCGTGCTGGTGCTCAACGATCGGGAGGTGCAGAACCGCATCGTGCAGCTCGAGCGCTACTACTCACCCGATGAGCTCAAGCGCGCAGCGAACTTCCTCAACGACAAGTTCCGCGGTCGTGCCCTGCCGCAGGTGCGCGCCGAGATCCTGCGCGAGCTCTCGGAGACTCGAGAGCACCTGAACCAGGTCATGCTCGATGCCATCACCGTGGCGCAGCAGGTATTCCAGGCCGGCCGCGAGGAGCCGCTGGAATACGTGATCGCGGGCGAGACCAATCTCATGGGTGTGGCGGAGCTCTCGAGCGTCGAGAGGCTGCGCCGGCTCTTCGAGGCCTTCAACGAGAAGCGCGACTTCCTGTATCTGCTCGACCAGAGCCTGAAGGCGGAAGGGGTGCAGATCTTCATCGGCCACGAGTCGGGCTATCAGATCCTCGATGACTGCAGCCTGGTCACCGCCCCGTACTCGCTCGGGGACCGCGTGGTCGGGGTGCTCGGGGTCATCGGTCCCACCCGCATGGCCTACGAGCGCGTCATCCCGATCGTCGATGCCACCGCTAAATTGCTCGGCGCGGCCTTGAATTCGCGTCGCTGATCCTCACTGTCGCGAGCGGTAGCCTGCGCGGTCGGCGCTGCATCGGCTATAAGTTATTGTTTCACGGGAGATTTTGATGAGCGATGGCGATCTTTCGCACGCCGGGGACGCGGACGCCGAGGCGGCGCAGGAGCCCTTCGAGCGCATTGCCGAGCTGCAACGCGCGCTCGCCGAGTCCGAGCAGCGCGCCGAAGGGCTGCGGGATCAGTACCTGCGCTCGGTGGCAGAGCTCGACAACGTGCGCAAGCGCGCCCAGCGCGACATCGAGGCGGCCAACCGCTATGGCCTCGAGCGCTTCGCGCAGGAGCTGCTGCCGGTCATCGACAGTCTCGAGCTGGCGGTGGCGAGCGCCGGCCAGGCCGATGCCCAGAGTCTCACCGCCGGGCAGCAGGCGACGCTGCGGCTGCTCGAGAAGGCCTTCGACAAGCTCAACATCCGCCCCATCGATCCGCGCGGTGAGCCCTTCGACCCCGCCCGGCACGAGGCGGTGCTGATGCAGGACTCCCCGACGGCCGAGCCCAACTCCGTGCTGCAGGTAGTGCAGCGGGGCTACGAGCTCGGTGGGCGGCTGCTGCGCCCCGCCCGCGTGATCGTCGCGCGCGCCAAGGGCTAGTGCCGCGGCGCTGGGCTCGGCGGCGGCTGCAGGTGAAAAAAGCCACCCCAACACCTTGAATCGGCATGATGTGTCCCCCACAAGAACCGATCATGAAGGCTAACGAGAACCTTCCGGAGTACTTCTATGGCTAAGACAATCGGCATCGACCTGGGCACGACCAACTCGTGCGTCGCCATCATGGAGGGCGGCAAGCCGCGGGTGATCGAGAACAGCGAGGGCGATCGCACGACCCCCTCCATCGTGGCGTTCACGAAGGACAACGAGGTCATCGTCGGCCAGCCGGCCAAGCGTCAGGCGGTCACCAATCCGCAGAACACGCTCTTTGCGGTCAAGCGCCTCATCGGCCGCAAGTTCGAGGACTCCGTCGTCCAGCGCGACATCAAGATGGTGCCCTACAAGATCGTGCGCGCCGACAACGGCGATGCCTGGATCGAGGTGCAGGGCAAGAAGATGGCGCCACCGGAGATCTCGGCGCGGGTGCTGATGAAGATGAAGAAGACCGCCGAGGACTACCTCGGTGAGAGCGTGACCGAGGCGGTGATCACGGTGCCCGCCTATTTCAACGATTCGCAGCGCCAGGCGACCAAGGACGCCGGCCGCATCGCAGGCCTCGAGGTCAAGCGCATCATCAACGAGCCGACGGCGGCTGCGCTGGCCTACGGGCTCGACAAGCAGGGCGGGGACCGCAAGATCGCGGTGTACGACCTGGGCGGGGGCACCTTCGATATCTCCATCATCGAGATCGCGGCCGTCGATGGCGAGCGCCAGTTCGAAGTGCTCTCGACCAACGGGGATACCTTCCTCGGCGGTGAGGACTTCGATCTGCGCATCATCAATTTCCTCGCCGATGAGTTCCTGAAGGAGTCCGGCGTCGACGTGCGCAAGGACCCGCTCGCCATGCAGCGCCTGAAGGAGGCCTCGGAGAAGGCGAAGATAGAGCTGTCCTCGACGCAGCAGACCGACGTGAACCTGCCGTACATCACCGCGGACGCCTCGGGACCCAAGCACCTCAACATCAAGTTGACCCGCGCGAAGCTCGAGTCGCTGGTCGAGGATCTGGTCAAGAAGACCGTCGAGCCCTGCCGGATTGCGTTGAAGGACGCCGGGCTCTCCGCCGCCGACGTGGCCGAGGTCATCCTGGTGGGCGGTCAGACCCGCATGCCGCTGGTGCAGAAGTACGTGAAGGACTTCTTCGGCAAGGAGCCCAGGAAGGATGTGAACCCGGACGAGGCGGTCGCGGTCGGCGCAGCGATCCAGGCCGGTGTGCTCGCGGGCGAGGTCAAGGACGTGCTGCTGCTCGATGTCACCCCGCTGTCGCTGGGCATCGAGACCCTGGGCAGCATCATGACCAAGCTGATCGAAAAGAACACCACCATCCCGACGCGCGCCTCGCAGACCTTCTCCACCGCCGATGACAATCAGACCGCGGTGACGATCCACGTGCTACAGGGCGAGCGCGACCGGGCAGCCGACAACAAGTCGCTCGGCAAGTTCGACCTCTCGGACATTCCGCCCGCTCCGCGCGGCATGCCCCAGATCGAGGTGTCCTTCGACATCGATGCCAACGGCATCCTGAACGTCTCCGCCAAGGACAAGGCGACCGGCAAGGAGCAGAAGATCGTCATCAAGGCCTCGAGCGGCCTGAACGAGGATGAGATCAAGCGCATGGTCCGCGACGCCGAGGCGCACGCGGAGGAGGACAAGCGCTTTCGCGAGCTGGTCGACACGCGCAACAAGGCCGATGGCCTCGTCCACGCGGTGGAGCGCTCGCTCAAGGACCTGGGCGACAAGGTCTCGGGCGAGGAGCGCGTGAAGGTCGAAGCGGCGATGTCCGATCTGCGCACCGCGCTGAAGGGCGATGACAAGGACGTGATCACCAAGAAGACCGATGCCCTTGCACAGGCCTCCGCCGCGATCGCGCAGCGCGCCTACGCGCAGCAGGGTGGCGCCGCGGGCCCCGAAGGGGCTGCGGGTGCGGGCGCCGCAGGTGCGGGCGCCGCAGGTGGCGGCGCGGCCGGCAAGGACGATGTGGTCGATGCGGAATTCGAAGAGGTCGGCGACAAGAACCGCAAAGCCTCGTAAATTGCACCGGTCGGGCGGGCGTGCTTGCACGTCCGCCCGACTGTCAACTGTCGCCGCCCGTTGCATCCCGACCCGACCTCGCCGGATCGGAAGCCGGGCGGCGCTCGATCCGGGGTGGGTAACGCTGATCCGATGTCAAAGCGCGATTACTACAAGGTGCTCGACGTCCCCAAGAGCGCGACGGAGGCCGAGATCAAGAAGGCGTATCGGCGCCTCGCGATGAAGTTTCATCCGGACCGCAATCCGCACGACAAGGAGGCCGAGGAGCGCTTCAAGGAGGCGAAGGAGGCCTGCGAAGTGCTCACCGATGCCCAAAAGCGCGCGGCCTACGATCAGTACGGCCATGCAGGCGTCGAGGCGGCCGCCCGCGCCGGCGCGCGCGCCGGCGGATCCGGTGGCGCCGATGCCTTCAGCGACATCTTCGGCGATGTGTTCGGAGACATCTTCGGCGCCGGGCGCCGGGGTGGGCGCTCGCAAGTCTTTCGCGGCGCGGATCTGCGTTACGAGCTCGAGCTCGACCTGGCGGAGGCCGTCTTCGGGCATACCGTGGAGCTCGAGGTGGCGAAGCTCGAGGAATGCGAGACCTGCCATGGCAGCGGCGCGGCCAAGGGCAGCTCGGCGAGCACCTGCGATCAGTGCGGCGGAGCCGGCCAGGTACGCATCTCCCAGGGCTTCTTTCAGCTGCAGCAGACCTGCCCGCGTTGCCGCGGCCTGGGCCAGATCATCCGCAACCCCTGCGACACCTGCCTCGGCCAGGGCCGGGTGCGCCGGGCCAAGAAGCTGTCGGTGAAAGTGCCCCCCGGAGTCGACAGCGGGGATCGCATCCGCCTCACCGGCGAGGGTGAGGCGGGGCGCAACGGCGGCCCCCCCGGGGACCTCTATGTCGAGGTCCACGTCCGCGATCATCCGATCTTCGAGCGCGACGGGGAGCACCTCTCCTGCGAGGTGCCGATCAGCTTTGCCGCCGCGGCCCTGGGGGGCACGCTCGAGGTGCCGACGCTCGATGGCGAGGTCACGATCAAGGTGCCCCCGGAGACCCAGAGCGGTCGGGTCTTTCGCCTGCGCGACAAGGGCGTGAAGCCGGTGCGCGGCGGGGCGCGCGGGGATCTCTTCTGCCGCGTGGTGATCGAGACGCCGGTGCACCTCAATGCCGAGCAGCGCGATCTCATTCGCAAGCTCGAGGAGTCACTGCGCGGTGACGGCAACAAGCACGCGCCGCGACAGAAGGGCTTCCTCGAGGGAGTCAAGCGCTTCTTCTCGGGCGCCGGCGGGGATTGAGCCGATGCGCCGGCTCGGAGGTCGCTGACATGTTGCGCGTGCTGGTGATCGGGGCAGCCGGGCGGATGGGGCAGGCCCTCGTGCGCGCCGCGGCGGGGCGCACGGATCTGCGCATCGCGGGGGCCGTCGGCACCACGGGAAGCGTCCTGCTCGGGCGCGACGTGGGCGAGCTCGCCGGCATCGGGGCGATCGGGGTGCGGCTTCGCGACGACCTCGCCAGCGTGCTGGCCGAGTGCGACGTGGCGCTCGACTTCTCCCATGCCGCGGCCACCGCCGGAAGCCTCGCTGCCTGCTGCGCCGCCGGACGGCCGCTTCTCATCGGTACTACCGGGCTCAGCCCCCAGGTACGACACGAGCTCGAGCGCGCCGCGCGCCACATCGCACTGCTCATCGCCCCCAATACCAGCCTTGCGGTGACGCTGCTCGTCGATCTCGCGCGCCAGGCGGCGCAGACGTTACCGGAGCAGTTCGACGTGGAGATCCTCGAGGCCCATCATCGCAACAAGAAGGATGCGCCCTCGGGTACCGCGCTCGCCCTCGGGCATGCGATCGCCGAGGCGCGCGGGCGTCCTCTGGAGGAGGTGGGCTCGAGCGCGCTCGGCTCGCGCGAGGGGCCGCGCAAGGCGGGCGAGATCGGCTTTGCGGTGCTGCGCGGTGGCGATGCGGTCGGTGAGCACACAGTCATCTTTGCAGGGCTCGGCGAGCAGCTGCAGCTCACGCACCGGGCGACCGATCGGTCGGTCTTCGCCCGCGGCGCGCTCGATGCCGCCGCGTGGCTCGCTCCGCGCCCGCCCGGACGCTACCACATGCGGGACATACTCTTGTGAAACAGCCGCTTACAAAGATGTCCACAGGGGCGCCGCTGCCGCGGCGCTCGCCTCGCTCGCCGGCGGCCTCGCCGCGGTGAAAAAAAGCCCGGCGCGCGCATGGACATGCGCGGCACTCAACCCGTAGAATTTCCCCGTAATCCGAAAGGGTTAGTCCACTACAGGGCGGGAGGATGTTCCTCAAGAACTCCTCCCGCTTTGTACATCTGCGGCTCGCAGGGCAGCGGCCGCACTGGAAGTGACGGGAGGCAGCCCACACCTTACCTTGGGAGCAGGCGGCCGACGGGCCGTAAGGCCACGGCACGCCGGTTTTGCCAAGTTCAGATAGGGGTAATCTGCAAGTGAATGGACCGGCGGTGCTGGCCCTGGCGGATGGCACGATCTTCCGCGGCCAGTCAATCGGAGCAAAAGGCAACACCACCGGCGAAGTCGTTTTCAATACCGCGATGTCGGGCTATCAGGAGATCCTGACGGATCCCTCCTACGCCCGCCAGATCATCACTCTCACTTACCCGCACATCGGCAATACCGGCACCACGCCCGAGGACCACGAGTCCTCGCAGATCTACGCCGCCGGGCTCATCATCCGCGATCTGCCGCCGCGCCCGAGCAACTGGCGCAGCGTCTTCAGCCTCTCCGAGTTCCTCGAGCAGGGCAAGACGGTCGCGATCGCCGGGATCGACACGCGCAAGCTCACGCGCATCCTGAGAGAGGGTGGGGCGCAGGCCGGCTGCATCATGGCCGGCGACAAGGCCGATGCCGCCGCGGCGCTGCGCCTGGCACGCAAGTTCCCCGGCTTGAAGGGGATGGATCTCGCCAAGGTCGTCTCGGTAAAGCGTCCCTACCAATGGAACGAGGGCAGCTTCTGGCAGCCGCCCCAGCGCCCGCACATCCGCTCGCATCAGCGCCTGCACGTGGTGGCCTACGACTTCGGCATCAAGCGCAACATCCTGCGCATGCTCGCCGATCACGGTTGCCGCATCACCGTGGTGCCCGCACAGACGACCGCGAACGAGGTGCTGCAGCTCGCCCCCGATGGCATCTTCCTCTCGAACGGCCCGGGCGATCCCGAGCCGTGCGATTACGCGATCGAGGCGACGCGCGAGTTCCTCACCACCGACATTCCGCTGTTCGGCATCTGCCTGGGCCATCAGCTGCTCGGGCTCGCCGCCGGCGCCCGCACGCTCAAGATGAAATTCGGCCATCACGGCGCGAACCATCCGGTGCAGGAGCTCGAGACCGGCCGGGTCTTCATCAGCTCGCAGAACCACGGCTTCGCGGTCGATGAGTCGACGCTGCCGGCGGAGGTCAAGGCGACGCACCGCTCGCTCTTCGACGGCTCGCTGCAGGGCATCGAGTACAAGGACCGTCCGGCCTTCAGCTTCCAGGGCCACCCGGAGGCCTCCCCGGGTCCGCACGACCTGAGGCCCCTCTTCGAGCACTTCAATCACCTGATGCTGCGGCGGCTGCAAAGTCAGCTGCGCCTCGTGGAGGCACAATCGCGGCGGCAGGCCGGTAACTAGCCGATGCCGCGTCGCACCGACATCAAGAGCATCCTCATCATCGGTGCCGGCCCGATCGTCATCGGGCAGGCGTGCGAGTTCGACTACTCCGGCGCGCAGGCCTGCAAGGCGCTGCGCGAGGAGGGCTATCGGGTCGTGCTGGTCAACTCCAATCCGGCGACGATCATGACGGATCCGGAGATGGCCGATGCGATCTACATCGAGCCGGTCAACTGGAAGACCCTCGCGCGCATCATCGAGAAGGAGCGCCCGAATGCGCTGCTGCCGACGATGGGTGGCCAGACCGCGCTCAATACCGCGCTGGATCTCGTGCGCGAGGGTGTGCTCGACAAGTTCAACGTCGAGCTGATCGCCGCCTCGCGCGCCGCCATCGACATGGCCGAGGATCGCGAGCTGTTCCGCAATGCCATGCGCGACATCGGCCTCGAGGTGCCGCGCTCGTGCATCGCGCGCAGCATGGATGATGCGGTCTCGCTCGTCGGGGACATCGGCTACCCGGTGGTCATCCGGCCCTCCTTCACCCTCGGGGGCTCGGGTGGTGGCATCGCCTACAACCGCGAGGAGTTCGAGACGATCGTCGCTCGCGGGCTCGATGCCTCACCCACCAGCGAAGTGCTGCTAGAGGAGTCGGTGATCGGCTGGAAAGAGTTCGAGATGGAGGTGGTGCGCGATCGCAAGGACAACTGCATCATCGTCTGCTCGATCGAGAACCTGGATCCGATGGGAGTGCATACCGGGGACTCGATCACGGTCGCTCCCGCGCAGACCCTCACCGACAAGGAATACCAGAGGATGCGCAATGCCTCGATCGCGGTGCTGCGCAAGATCGGAGTGGACACCGGCGGCTCGAACGTGCAGTTCGCGGTCAACCCTGCCGACGGGCGCCTGCTCGTGATCGAGATGAATCCGCGGGTGTCGCGCTCCTCGGCGCTCGCCTCCAAGGCAACCGGCTTTCCGATCGCGAAGGTCGCCGCGAAGCTCGCCGTGGGTTACACGCTCGATGAGCTCAAGAACGACATCACCGGGGGACAGACGCCCGCCTCCTTCGAGCCCTCGATCGATTACGTCGTCACCAAGGTGCCGCGCTTTACCTTCGAGAAGTTCCCGACGGCGAACGACCGGCTCACCACGCAGATGAAATCGGTGGGGGAGGTGATGGCCATCGGGCGCACGTTTCAGGAGTCGCTGCAGAAGGCACTGCGCGGGCTCGAGACCGGGCTCGATGGCTTGGGCGAGCAGCTCACGCTGCCGCTCAGCGAGGAGGCCTCCACGCGGCTCGAATATGAGCTGCGCTCCCCCGGGCCCAATCGCCTGCTCTACACCGCCGATGCCTTCCGCGCTGGCTGGAGCTTCGATCGGATCGGGGAGCTCACGCGCATCGACCCGTGGTTCCTGGCGCAGATCGAGGACCTGATCGCCGAGGAGCAAGCGATCGCCGAGCGGGGCATGAGCGGGCTCAATGCCGAGCGGCTGCGCACGCTCAAGCGCAAGGGCTTCTCCGATGCGCGTCTCGCGCGGCTCGTCGGCGTGATCGAGAAGGCGGTGCGCGGGCGGCGCCACGAGCTCGGGGTCATCCCGGTATACAAGCGCGTGGACACCTGCGCGGCAGAGTTCGCGACCGCCACGGCCTATCTGTACTCCACCTACGAGGAGGAGTGCGAGGCCGCGCCGACCGACAAGCGCAAGATCATGATCCTGGGCGGTGGCCCGAACCGCATCGGCCAGGGGATCGAGTTCGACTACTGCTGCGTGCACGCAGCGCTCGCGCTGCGCGAGGACGGCTTCGAGACCATCATGGTCAACTGCAATCCGGAGACGGTCTCGACCGACTATGACACCTCCGACCGGCTGTACTTCGAGCCTTTGACCCTCGAGGACGTGCTCGAGATCCTGGTGAAGGAGAAGCCCGAAGGGGTGATCGTGCAGTTCGGCGGCCAGACCCCGCTCAAGCTCTCGCGCGCGCTCGAGGAGGCCGGCGCACCGATCATCGGTACCTCGCCCGACTCGATCGATGCCGCCGAGGACCGCGAGCGCTTCCAGCGCCTGGTACGCCAGGAGGGCCTCAAGCAGCCGGCCAATGCGACGGCGCGCACCGAGGAGCAGGCGGTGAAGCTCGCCCGCGAGGTGGGCTATCCGCTCGTGGTGCGGCCCTCATACGTGCTCGGCGGGCGCGCCATGGAAGTGGTGTTCACGGAGGAGGACCTGCGTACCTACATGACCGATGCGGTGCGTGTCTCCAACGACAGCCCCGTGCTGCTCGATCGCTTCCTCGATGTGGCCATCGAGGTGGACGTGGATGCCGTGTGCGATGGAGAGGATGTGCTGATCGGCGGCATCATGGAGCACGTGGAGCAGGCGGGGGTGCACTCGGGCGACTCGGGCTGCTCGCTGCCTCCCTACAGCCTCTCCTCGGTGCTGCAGGAGGAGCTGCGCGAGCAGACCCGCAAGCTCGCCACCGCGCTGCACGTGGTCGGGCTCATGAACGTGCAGTTCGCCATCCAGAACGGGGTCATCCACGTCCTCGAGGTGAATCCGCGCGCTTCGCGCACCGTACCCTTCGTGTCGAAGGCGACGGGCCTGGCGCTCGCCAAGATCGCGGCGCGTGTCATGACGGGGCGCAAGCTCGCAGATCTTCAGGCATTGGAGGAGCGTGTTCCGGGGTACTACAGCGTGAAGGAGGCCGTGTTCCCCTTCAACAAGTTCCCGGAGGCCGATCCGATCCTGGGACCGGAGATGAAATCGACCGGCGAGGTGATGGGCACTGGACGCACCTTCGGGGAGGCCTACGCGAAGGCGCAGACCGGCTCGGGCGTCACGCTGCCGCGCAACGGGGTGTGCCTGATCAGCGTGCGCGAGCGCGACAAGCCTGGCGCGGTGGTGCTCGCCCGCAAGCTGATCGAGCGCGGCTTCGAGATCGTCGCCACCACGGGCACGGCGCGGGTTCTGGAGGAGGCAGGCATTGCCTGCCGCCGCGCCAACAAGGTACGCGAGGGCCGCCCGCACATCGTCGACATGATCAAGAACGAGGAGATCGATCTCATCGTGAACACCACGGAGGGCAAGCAGGCCATTCGCGAGTCGAACTCGATTCGCCGCGAGGCGGTACACCGGCGCGTCACCTACTACACGACGCTCGCGGCGGCACTCGCCACCTGCGAGGCGCTCGACCATCTCGATGAGGTGGAGGTCAATCGCCTGGGCGATCTGCACAAGGAGGCTCGCCGCGCATGAGACGCACCCCCATGACGCTGCGCGGCGCCGAGGCGCTGCGAGTCGAGCTCAAGCGCCTGAAGACCGAGGCACGCCCGAGCGTGATCAAGGCGATTGCGGAGGCGCGCGGTCACGGGGACCTCTCGGAGAATGCCGAATACCACGCCGCGCGCGAGCAGCAGGGCTTCATCGAAGGACGCATCAACGACATCGAGAACAAGCTCGCGAACGCCGAGATCATCGACCCAAGCACCCTGCCGCATACCGGCAAGGTGGTCTTCGGCGCCTACGTCGAGCTCGAGGAGCAGGACGAGGGCACCCGCGTCACCTACCAGATCGCGGGCGAGGATGAGGCGGACATTCGCGCCGGGCGCATCTCGATCACCTCGCCGATGGCGCGCGCGCTGGTCGGCAAGGCCGAAGGCGAGGTGGTGGAGGTGACCACCCCCAAGGGCACGCGCTCCTACGAGATCGTGACGGTGAGGTTCGGTCCGGATTGATTCGAGGCGCGACTTTCGCCGTCCGCTCAGTCGGGGATGATGATTTTGGGCAGCTCGGCGCGACGACGGTAGAGCACCCCGACGTGCCCGATGCGCTGCACCAGCGCGCTTGCGGTGCGGGTCGCGAGCTCATCGAGGATGGCATCGCGCGCACCCCGATCGGCCGCCCGCACGCGCACCTTGATGAGCTCGTGGTCGTGCAAGGCGCGCTCGGTCTCGCGGGCGACGGCATCGGTGAGGCCCGCGTTGCCGACCTCAATGACGGGCTTGAGGGGGTGAGCGACGCCCCGCAGGTAGCGGCGCTGGGTCTCCGATAACTGCATGAGGCGGATTGTACGCGAGGACTTTTTCTTGGCCCGACGCAGTAAGAGCAGCAGCCGCTGGCTGCAGGAGCACTTCAGCGATCCTTTTGTGCATCGCGCAAAAAGTGAGGGCTGGCGCTCCCGGGCCGTGTTCAAGCTCGAGGAGATCGACCAGCGCGAGAAGCTGCTGCGCCCCGGCATGGTATGCCTGGATCTGGGGGCCGCCCCGGGCGCCTGGAGCCAGTACGCGCGCGCCAGGGTGGGCCGCACGGGCAGGGTGCTCGCGAGCGACATCCTGCCCCTGGAGCCTCTCGAGGGGGTGCAGTTCGTGCAGGGCGATTTTCGCGAGCAGGAGGTGATGGAGGCGCTGCTGGGGCTGCTCCCGCAGCGTGGCGTCGACCTGCTCCTCTCGGATATGGCGCCGAACCTCGCCGGCATAGACGCCATCGATCAGCCGCGCGCGTTACATCTATTGGAGCTGGCGCTGGAGATGGCCTACCGTGTCTTGAAACCCGGCGGTAATGCCCTGATCAAGGCTTTTCAGGGGGCCGGCTTCCAGGAGACCGTGCAGGCGACCCGCCCCAAGTTTGCCAAGTTGAAGCTTTGCAAACCCCAGGCTTCCCGCTCCCGGAGCGCCGAGCTGTACTTGCTGGCTAAGCACTTGGTGATGGTGTAGCTTCGGGGGAGCCTCCGGGTCTCCTCGCGTCCGGTCGGAGAGGATTAAGCATTGAACGATTTGACGAAAAACATCCTTTTGTGGGTGGTCATCGTCCTGGTATTGCTTGCGGTGTTCAGCCGCTACCTGCCCCCGGGGGGCCAGACCGAGGAGATCAAGTACTCCCAGTTCATCGACGACCTCAAGGCCAACAAGGTCGAGTCGGTCGTCATCCAGGGGGACATGATCGGTGGCACCCTGAAGGGGGGCACCAGCTTCAAGGCCTACAACCCCGAGACCGACTATACGGTGCTCATCGGGCAGCTCGAGAAGGCGGGCGTCTCGATCGAGGGCAAGCCGCCGAGGCAGCCCAATTTCCTCGCGCAGCTGCTCCTGCAGCTCGCGCCCGCGCTGCTGTTGATCCTGGTGTTCGTCTACATGCTGCGCCAGATGCAGGGTGCATCCGGCGGCCGCGGTGCCATGTCCTTCGGCAAGAGCCGAGCGCGCCTGCTCGGAGAGGACCAGGTCAACGTCACGTTCGCGGACGTTGCCGGGGTCGATGAGGCCAAGCAGGAGGTCGCCGAGATCGTCGACTTCCTGAAGGACCCAGGCAAGTTCCAGAAGCTCGGCGGCAAGATCCCCAAGGGCGTGCTCATGGTCGGCTCGCCCGGCACCGGCAAGACGCTGCTGGCGCGCGCCATCGCCGGTGAGGCCAAGGTTCCCTTCTTCACCATTTCCGGGTCGGACTTCGTCGAGATGTTCGTGGGCGTGGGCGCCTCGCGCGTGCGCGACATGTTCGAGCAGGCGAAGAAGCACGCTCCCTGCATCATCTTCATCGATGAGATCGATGCGGTGGGCCGGCATCGCGGCGCGGGG
>DATJSR010000279.1:0-11279 GCA_035504015.1 Steroidobacteraceae bacterium | reverse complement strand
TCTGCTCATGAACGCATCTCCAGGCAATCGGCGCCGCCGAGTCACTTCCGTGGTGCGATGGACTGCATGCCGCCCTTGTCGAAGGTCAGCCGCTCGTTGGTACATTCGTACTCACCGAGCTCCCAGTCCGGCTGCAGCTTGTAGATGGCAACGCCCTTGGCCGGGTGCGTGAGCGCCTTCGGATCATCGAAGGTCAGCTCGTCCTCGAGCGTGTCGTAGCTGACCCGGTGAAAGCGCTGGATGACGTGCAGCGCATCGCTGTGCGGGGCGGTCAGATCGAACGCGGCGGTGGCGCCGAGACTCACCGTATCGACCACCAGCACGTCCCCTTCCCAGTGACCGACCGAGTCGCCGTAGAACATCGGGTAGAGCTCGTCGGCGCTCTTGTGCGGGCGATTGAGGAATACGTGATAGAGCGCGCCGAGATTTTCCTTGAGGAACAGGATCTCGCTGCCGCCCTTCTGATAGTAGATCTCGATCGGGTAGGCGCCGGTCGTCATCGAGGCGGCAAGGCCCGCCGGCAGGCAGCGATCCTGTGCCACCTCGAAAGGATTGCCGGCCTTGGCGCTCGCCTGCCGCTGCTCGAAGATCTTCTGATACTCGGCGTTGTAGGGATAGGACTTGAAAGGACGCGCGCGCGTTTGCATCCAGATGCCGCGCAGGTCGCGCGGGTCGTAGGCATGCTCGTGGGTCGCAGGCCCCTGCGCCGAGCTCTGTGCGGCGCCAGCCGCAGCAGCCGCGGCATCCTTGCCCCAAGCGGCCGCGAGAGCGAGCAAGCCCAGCATCATCGCCACCATCCAAAGCCTGAGCAAAGGTCCACGCATCGCGCAGCAACTCCGCAGTCGGGAATGCTCGGGATATTCGCACCCGCCTGCGCGCACTGCAACAGTATTCACTCCCATCCAAACCGAGCTCGCTCGGCAGTGCGCGGTCGGGCTCATAGCAGCTCGTACACGAAGTCGTAGGAGGAGCCCTTGGCATCGCGCGGGTGCAGCGCGAGGCTGCCGCGGGCCCCCACGTACTTGCCCGTGCCGCCGGTGATCGCGAGCAGCGAATCACCGTGATCGTAGAAGGGGCCCTCGATGGTGATCTCGCCCTGCTTCAGTATCAGGGTCCAGAAGCACTCCCAGCTCTTGCCCACCGCGACGCGCACGCAGTAGCCCTGATCCGAGCCGACCTGCGTCTTGTCGGCCGCGTCGTACACCGGATTGGCGAAGGTGAGCAGATCGCCCGCGCTGTCGCCCTTGGCACCCAGATCGAGCACGCTATCGGTGAGCGCGTGCTCGATCACGTGCAGTCGCTCCCCGGCAAGCGCCGGCGTGAGCAAATACAGTGCGCATGCGGCCGCGCCAAGCGATATGCGCCTCACCTGCGGTTGCCCCGGATCAGAATTTGTACCGTACCGTGAAATCGACCCAACGCGGCGGGGCGAGGTTCCTTTCCGCATATCCGCCGCTCGAGACGACATCGAACAGATCGACCGTGATGACCCGGTCGCCGACGTTCTTCACCGACAGGGTACAGGTGAGTTTCTCATCCGAGGAGTTGTAGCCGACGCCGACATTGCCCAGGACGTATTTCGGTGCGAGCAGCTCGGGTGCGTTGACCGAGCCGTAGTAGCGCGATCCCACGTACACCAGGTTTCCCGTGGCGAACAGCGTACCGAAGCTCACGGGCCATTCCTTGCGCACATCGAGCGTGCCCGAAAGATTCGGCGCCAGCGGCTGCACCTGATCCCCATAGGTTCCATCGGGCAGCTCCACGTTCATCACCCTGGTATGCAGGTAGGCACCACCGACATCCACGGTCAGGGTCGGCGTGACCAGGAAGGTCGCGCTCACCTCGCTGCCGTAATCGCGCGCCGGTGCGTTGAACAGGATGTCCGTGAAATCCACGAACTTGAAGGCCTGATAGTTCTGATAGTCATAGTAGAAGATATCGGCGTTCAATCTCACGCGATGGTCGAACAGCTCCGACTTGATGCCCGCTTCCGTGTCCGTGAGTATCTCGGGCTTCACCAGAATGGAATCGAAGGTGAGTCCGGGCGGAGGATAGGTCGTCGCCGATATCTCCGCGCCCTTGGTGCCGCGGCGAATCCCGGTGTAGAGCATCACATCACTCGACAGCTGATACTGGAACTGCAGGTTGCCCGACCATTGGGTATCGAGGGACTGGCCCTGCACGTTCTCGGTGGTGGGAACCAGGAAGTAGGCGTTGCACAGCGCCGGCGTTGCGATGGCGCAGAAGCCGGTGAGGTTGATGCTCTTGTCGTCCCGCTCCACGCGCGCCCCCAGGGTGACGCTCCAGCGGCTGCTGAGCGCGTAATCGGCCTGTCCGTACAAGGCATACGTCGTCACGTCCTGAATGTAGTCGGTGCCGGTGACGAGGATCGGATCGTAGATGTTGGTGTAGATGGTGTCGTTGTCGTAATGACCGCGGATGTCGAGCAGGTACAGTCCACCGACCCATTGCAGCGCGCCGGCTCGACCGTTCAACTGCAGCTCCTGGGAGAGCTGATAAGCGGCCGCGTCATTGCGGTAGCCGACGATCGGGATGGGGTCGTCGCTGTCGTCCTCCTCGTAATGCTTGCCGTAGTTGGTGTAGTTGGTGATGGCGGTGAGCTTGCCCCACGACAGGTCATCGGTGAAGGTGTTGGTGGCGCCCCCGATGATGCGCTCGAAGTTTCCGACGCGCGGGTCCGAGAATTGAAAGCCGATCCGCGACGGCCCGAAATAGCCCTGGCAATTGGTCGCTCCCTGTGCAACGGTGAAGCCGAGAGTTGCGCAGAACTGCACGAACAGCGGCCCGCTGGTGTTGACGGACAGACCATGGTCGGCCGGGTCGGGGGCGGCGGGGGTCGGGATGTAATCGCCCGCCGCGACCGGAAAGGAGCGCGAACCGAACACCTCGAGCAGATCCTGCATGCCGTCGGTGAGCTTGTACAGCAGCTGAAAGCGCCCGTTCGCCGTGTTGTCGGCTCCGAGCGAAGGCCCCAGCGTGTTCTGCAGCCAGGGGGAATTGCGGTTGTATTGGAACGAGAAGCGGTAATCGAGATTGTCGCTGATCGGTCCGCCGATCGCGCCCTCGCTGTTGACCTGTCCGTAGCTGCCGACCTCTTCCTGGAAGTATGCCGAGAAGGTGTCGCTTGGCTTGTTGGTGGTGATCTGCACCACGCCACCGTTCGCGTTGCGCCCGAACAGAGTGCCCTGCGGGCCGCGCAGGATGGAGAGCTGCTGCAGGTCGTACAGCCCGAGGTTGGCGGCGCCCTGGAAGCTCACGTACGCACCGTCGATGTACAGCGCAACCGGCGACTCCTGGTGCTCGGCAAAGTCCAGCTGCCCGATGCCGCGAATGTAGATGGCCATCGCATTGTCGGCCTGGCCGAACTCGGTGATCAGCACGCCGGGGCTGGCGGATGCGAGGTCCTGAGTGGTCGCCACGCCGAGATCGGCCAGCCGCTCTCCGGAGACTGCGGTAATCGCGATGGGGACCTGCTGCAGGTTTTCCGCACGCTTCTGGGCGGTGACGACGACTTCCTGGAGGCCCTGCGGTTGTGCCTCGGAGGAGGATTGCCCCGAGGCGGGCTGCCCCGGCGTGGATTGTGCCGCTGCGGACTGACCCGATGCGGCCTGCCCGACCGCAGGGTCCGCAGCGGCATCTTCCGCGGCGCCTCGCGTGGGCAGGAGCAGTGCCGCCGACAGCACGGCAAGCGCCGACGGGAGAACGCGTGGTGCAAGCGATAGCGCCTTCGGCATGAGAGCTTCTCCGGAAATGTGTCGACAGGCCGCAGCGGCCTACGCGCTGCGGCAACAACGTATCTTTCGACCTCGGCTCGAGGAATCCCCACGAACGCCAAAGGCAGCTACGCCAGGATCGCGCGCCCCTTTTGCATGACGGTGAATGATTTTGCGTACGAATACCAGCGAACGGTGTGCGGGTCAATACCGATGCGCCGATGAGGCAAGACGGGCTCGGCCCGCACCAAATTGAGACAATGCGGCTTCCCGCAGGGGTGCGCGCGCAGCACGCTGCGCACGATCGAGCGGCGGTTCAGGCTCGGAAAGGCTTGCCCAGACGCCAGGCGCTGAGCAGACCCTCCTCGGTCCAGCCCCGCAGCAGCATCGCTGCGCGCACGGGTGCCCGAGCCGCGCCGTGCAAGGATGCGACCGCGGCGCACTGGCGCTGAAAAGTCGCGCCCGCGCGCAGCAGATCGAGCACCGCTGCCTCATCGGGTGCGAGAGGTCGAAAGTAGACAGCGAGCTCGCGCCGCCAGAGCACCCAGCGCTGCGCTCGCCGGCGCTGCCAGCGAGCCGGCCGCAGCGCACGCTCACACGCGGCGCGCCAGAAGCGCACGGCGTTGCTTTGCAGCTCGAGCATCTGCAGCGACGGGGTCGTCTTGAAGCGCAGTCGCGCCCACTGCGCCGGGGCTACCCGCTGCAGCTGCTCGAGACTGAGCGGCGGCGCATCGGGCGCATCGAAGGCTGCGGCCAGTGCCCACTCGAAGCGCGCAAGATCGGCCGCCCCGGCAGCGCGCGCGCCGGTGAGCTCGCGCGCGAGGAGCGCCTCGAGCGCCTGGCCGTAATAGCGCACCGAGTAATGACGCGAGGGAGACTCGTGCGCCAGTTGGCGCACGCGGCGCGCGAACTCGGCCGCCCCGAGCGAGTCCTGGAGCGCCGGATAGGTCTGGCCCAGTGCCTCGATGAGCCGCTCGGCATAGCCGTCGCGATACACCGCCAGGCGTGTCGCCGTGTCGAAGTGCGCGGTGCCGGGTACCTGCGCGGCGATCGTGGCATCGCCGTGCAGAATGTGCGCCTGCAGCGCACGCTGCAGCGCTGCCAGTCTCATCGGTGTGCCCGTGCGGGTATCGCACCGCTGCCACGCCCGCGGCGCGCCACGCGCGGCCGCAGCGGCGGCGCATCGGCGGGGGGCACCACTGCGGGCATCCCCGCGGTGTCGGCGAGTCGGCGTGCCCTGTCGAGCTCGATGAGCAATTCCTCGAGCGGCGGGATATTGGCATCGCGCTCGATCATGGTGGCGATGTCGCCGAAGCGCTGCCGGGCCAGCCGATAGAGCTCCCAAACGGGCCCGGCGATCGGCGCGTCGTGGGTATCGACGAGGTAGCCGCCGCGCTCGCTGTGACCCGCGAGGTGCAGCTGGCGGACGCGCTCGCGCGGCATGGCCTCGAGATAGTGCCGCGCATCGAAGCCGTGATTGACTGCGCTCACGTAGATGTTGTTGACATCGAGCAGGATGTCGCAGTCGGCTTCGGCCGCAAGCTGCGCGAGAAAGTCCCACTCCGTGAGCGCGGAGCCGTCGTAGGCGATATAGCTCGAGACGTTCTCGAGCAAGATGCGCCGTCCGAGAAAGTCCTGCACCTGCTGCACGCGGCGGGCCACGTGGCGCAGCGCTTCCTGCGTGTAGGGCAGCGGCAGCAGATCGTGCAGGTTGATCCCGTCGACGCCCGTCCAGCACAGGTGATCGGAGATCCAGGCCGGCTCGATGCGCGCGGCGAGCTGGCGCAACGCCTTGAGGTAGGCACGATCGAGGGGCGCGCTGCTGCCGATCGAGAGCGAGACCCCATGCATGACCAGCGGGTAGCGCTCGCGTACGCGCTCGAGATACCACAGCGGCTTGCCCCCGGGAACGAGGTAGTTCTCGCTGAGGATCTCGAGCCAGTCGATGGGGGGGCGCTCGCGCAGCACCGCCGCGTAATGCTCGGTGCGCAGCCCCAGCCCGAATCCTAAGGATGGCATGCGAGTGTGGGCCGACGGGCGCGGCGGGTAGGCCCCGCTGCGCCCGCCAGCGGCTTGCCTACTTAGGAAGCAGCCTTGGCTTTCGCCTTGGCGGCATGACAGTCGGCCTTGCTCATCTCCAGGAATCCCTGCCCCTTGCAGGAGTTCATGCCCTTGCAGGCATGCTGGGCAGACTTGCACGCCGACTGCCCCTTGCAGGAATTGACTCCCATACACTTCACTTTGGCTTCATCTGCGCTCGCCGTGCTGAGCGTCAGGCTGCCGATCAGCAGCGCAGCAGCGGTGGCAATGGCAGCTCCACCCAGTTTCTTCGTCGTCTTCATCAAAGTGTCTCCTGTGCTCGGGTACGTGAAAAAGCGCGAATCGTCAGCCCAGAGAGACCGGGCGACGCCTGCCTCTATTACGCGTGCTACGCACTGCGCGGATTCAACAGACTCGAGAGCGCGGCTATTATCCGCCCTTCATGCGCAATATTCCCCCCGATGCGCCGGTCTCCTGTCCTGAGGGGTCTCCCGAACAGGGCGCGGATTCCGCGGCAGCCGCAGCACAGCTGTATGCCAGGCTGCGCCCCGAGCTGCTGCGCTTCGCCTACTGGCTGGCCCGCGATCGCAGCATCGCCGAGGATGTGGTGCAGGAGGCGATGCTGCGGGCCTGGCGCTCCCGGGAGACACTGAAGGATGCCGCGGCGACCCGCGGCTGGTTGTTCACCATCATCCGGCGCGAGCACGCGCGGCTCTACGAGCGCAAGCGCCTGGAGACCATCGACTTGGATCAGGCCGTGGCACAGGAGGACAGCGCCCTCGCCGCCCCGGGTACGGACGGCGAGCTGACCGAGCTGCACGCAGCGCTGCTGCTGCTGCCAGATGATTACCGCATTCCACTCATCATGCAGGTGCTGGGCGGCTTCAGCACGGCCGAGATCGGCCGCGAGCTCGAGCTCTCGAGCGCGGCTGTGCTCACCCGGCTCTTTCGCGCACGCAACAGGCTGCGCGTGATCTACGGACTCGCGCCGGCGCCCGAGGATGCGGAGGTGCAGCCATGAACTGCCCGGAGGCGCGGCTGCTGATCGGCGCCGACCCCCGGGCCGAGCAGCCGGCGCTGGAGGAGCACCTGCGCGAGTGCGACGCCTGCCGGCAGTTTCGCCGTGAGATGCGCACGCTCGAGAGCGATCTGCGCCGCGTTCTGCAGGGGTCCGAGCCGGCGCTGACCGCCACGAGCACGGGCGGTACCATCGGCATCCGCCCGATCCACGCGCGCCCGAGGCGCAGCCGCCCGGCGCGCTTCGTGCGCCCCTCACGCTGGGCGCTCGCGGCCAGCCTGCTCGCGCTGGCCGGCGCGGGGTTGTTGCTGTGGGCTCTGCAACCGTCCGCAACCCTTGCCGATGACCTCGTCGCGCACGTCAACGGGGAGCCGGGCAGCTGGTCGAGCACGCAGCCACCGAGCGCCACGCGTGTGCAGGCCATCCTGCGCGCCGCGGGTGTGAGCCTCGATGGCAGCGAGGACGTGATCTACGCGCGCACCTGCCCGTTTCGCGGTCGCGAGGTGCCGCATCTGGTGGTGCGCACGGCCGACGGCCCGTATACCGTCATGATCTTGCCGGATCGCAGCGTGCATCATCTCGAGCATTTCAGTGAGGGCGGATATATGGGCGAGCTGGTACCTGCCCGCGGCGGAACGCTCGCCATCCTGGGGCTCAAGGGCGAGAGCACGCATCTCGAGCGCGTAGCCGCCGAGGTGTCGCGCTCGGTGCACTGGCGCACGTGAGCGCGGCGGCTGTCTCGATGCATCTGCTGCCGCCGATCTTCGTGCTCGCCGTGGTGCTCGGCACGGGGCTGCGGCTGTGGCTCGGCCTGCGACAGATCCGCAGCGTGCGCCGGCATCGCACTGAGGTGCCCGCCGCCTTCAGCGGCCAGGTTTCCCTGCAAGAGCACCAGCGGGCCGCGGACTACACCCTGGCCCGCACCCGCCTGGGCGCGCTGGAGGTACTGGTCGATGCCGCGGTGCTCCTCGGCCTCACCATCGGTGGCGGCGTGGGCTACCTCGATGAGGCCTGGCACCGCACGGGGCTCGGCGAGCTCTGGCAGGGGGTAGCGGTGATTCTGAGCGTGCTCGCCGTGATGGCCGCCGCAGGGCTGCCGTTCTCGCTCTACAGCACTTTTCGCATCGAGGCGCGCTTCGGCTTCAATCGTGCCTCGCTCGGCCTGTTCGTGACCGATCGGCTGAAGGGATTGTTGATCGGACTGCTGCTGGGCGTACCCCTGATCGCGGCAGCCCTGACGCTCATGGTGCACGGCGGGTCGCTCTGGTGGCTCTATGCCTGGATCGGCTGGGTGGGCTTCTCGCTGCTGCTTGCCTGGGCCTGGCCGGTGCTCATCGCGCCGCTCTTCAACCGCTTCTCACCGCTCGCCGATGCCTCCCTGCGCCAGCGCATCGAGTCGCTGCTCGGGCGCTGCGGCTTCACCTCGCGCGGGGTATTCGTGGTCGACGGCTCGCGCCGCTCGGCGCACGGCAACGCCTATTTCACCGGCTTCGGACGCAACAAGCGCATCGTCTTCTTCGACACGCTGCTCGAGCGGCTCGGGGGCGCGGAGGTCGAGGCGGTGCTCGCGCACGAGCTCGGTCACTTTCGCCTGCGGCACGTGCGCCAGAGGCTGGTGCTCGCCACCATCCAAGCGCTGCTCGGTCTGTTGCTGCTCGCCTATCTGGCGCGGCTGCCGGCCTTCCCCGCAGCCTTCGGCGTCGCGCCCTCCGCGCACGCGACGCTGCTGCTCCTGCTGCTGATCGCCCCGGCCTTCACGTTCTTTCTGGCGCCGCTTGCGGCGTGGTGGTCCCGCCAGCACGAGTTCGCCGCCGACCGCTTCGCCGCCGAGCACGCAAGCGCGAGCGAGCTCGCCGGCGCGCTCACGAAGCTCTATCGGGACAACGCCACGACGCTCACGCCCGATCGCATCAGCTCGGCCTTCTACGACAGCCATCCGCCCGCCCTGGTGCGCATCGCTCATCTGCAGCGCCTCGCCGCACGCACCTGAGCGCGCGCACGCAGGGGCCGCCTGCGGCGCGGCACCTGTGGCGCTGGCGTTTCAGGCGCGCTCGCGGGTCAGGCGCACTGGCGCCTCAGGCGTGCTCCTCGGGCGGCTCGCAAGACTCGGAGGCCCGCCAGGCGGGATCGGCGTGCCAGTGCAGGGTAAGCCTGCCCTCGGGCGTGCGGCGCCAATGCCCCCTGAGGCGCGCGAAACGCGCAGGGGAGCGCTCGGCGCCGAAGCTGTGCACGATCGGCAGCGGCTGATAGACCAGAATTGCGGTGATCATGACCGCGCCTCCTCCAAAGATCGATTGACCGACCCGGGGAGACGCAGTTGCCGCGTCAGAGGACGGCGGCCGCGGCGACTCTCCCGGGCATCGTACCCGCGGCGCTTCCGTCACAGCGGCGTGCGTGCGAGAGCGCGGGGACCTGTCCGGATCGAGCGTTCATCGAGTAACCCGTGGTGACCAGAACGAGTGCATCGAGGGCGTGCCCGCGAAGCGGGCGCGACTATACGCTCCTCGATCGTGAGAGCAACCTCTTTTTAGGTCGCGGGATCGCGCGCGCCCGGGGCGAGCGGCGCGGCCAGTGCGCGTGTCTTCACCGGCGCCGTCTCGATGAGCAGCGTGCACAGCAGACCGCCCACCAATGCGCAGGCGGCCTGCATCAGCATCGGCGCAGCGAGCGTGGTGCGATCTGCCGCCACCCCGGCGAGCGAGTTGATGGCGGTGCCACCGATGACCTCGCCCACGCAGACGATCAGTCCCATGGCCGTGGCCGCGTAGCGCCGCGGGATGGTCTCGGGCGGGATGACGCCCATGAAGAGCGGAAACGATCCGGCGCCGAACCAGCCGACGAACATGAGCAGGCCGATGACGATCGGTCCATGGCCGTAGAGCGCCCCGAGTGGCGTCAGCAATCCGAGCAGGCAGAAGAAGATCATCGTCGGCTTGCGGCCGATGCGATCGGAGATCGCCGGCACGCTGAAGGAAGACAGCGCCGAGCCCACCCCGAGCAGCGTCATGAGGTAGCTCATCTGCTGGGGCGTGAGATGACGGAAGTCCGTGAGGAACTTCGGCAGGAACGCCCACCCCATCACGAACCAGGCAACCATGAAGATGGCGATCGCGCAGCACAGGAGGATGTTGCGCACGCAGAGCATGTCGAAGAGACCCAGATGCGGAACCTCAGTGCTCTCGGGCGTCGCGGCCCGCGGCGTTCGCGCGGGCTCGCGCACCCAGAGAAGCACCGCGACGGCGAGCAGCAGGCCGGGGACGCCGGCGATGTAGAAAGCCGAGCGCCAGCCGAGCAGCTGCGCGAGCGGCACCAGCAGCAGTGGCGCCAGGCTCTGGCCCAGCACCGAGGCAAAGAAGTTCTGCATGATGCCCGCGTTGACACCGCGGCGGTGCTCGGAGGACTCCACCGCCATGATGGCGAGACACACCGGCAGGAACGGCCCTTCCACCGCGCCCATGAGCATGCGCGAGGCGAGCAGCACGGGATAGGAGCCCGCGAGCCCGGCGATGAAAGAGCTCAGCGAGAAGATGACGAGGAAGCCGAGCAGGAAGGGCTTACGCACCCCCACGGCATCGGAAAGCCATCCGATGAGCAAGGCACCGGCAGCCCAGGTAATGGAAAGTCCCGAGGCAAGCCAGCCGACTTGCGTATTGTCGAGATGCAGGTCCTTCTCGATGAAGGGCACGAGGATCGTGGCTGAGTTGCGATCGAAGAAGGCGATGCCGAAAGCCAGGCCGAGCAGCACCAGCACCCGGTTCTCGTAGCTCCGCAGTGCGCGTTGCCACACGCGGCTCACTCCGGCGCCCGATAAGGCACGGCGCGTTCGGCGGCTTTCCAGACGGCATCGGCCACGGGTCGCTGCGACTCCTCGAGGAGGTGCCCGACGAGCCCCGCGCAGCGGGCGGTCAGAATGATGCCGCGAAGGGCCTGCGCGGGCAGCCCTGCCTCGCGCAGCACCGCGGCGATCGCGGCGCTCACGTTCATGGGAAGCGCACGACCGAGCGCCTGCGCGACCGCGGACTCGAGCAGCGCGAGTGCCGCGAGATGCTCGCCCGCAGCGCCTCGCGAGCGGGCTATCTCGATGAGCCGCGGCACGCGGGGATCGCCGCCGCGGTGGGTGGGATGACCGAAGCCGGGTACCGGCCGCCCCTCGCGCCGCAAAGCCTGCACGCTCTCGAGCGCCGCCGCCTGCCGCTCGGAGGCGGGGCGCCCAACGATGTCATCGAGCAGCTGCGCGCAGCGACTGGCGGTACCGGCAAAGCGATCGCCGACCCCGAGCAGCCCCGCGGCGATTGCGCCCTGATAAGACTCGGGCGCGCCGAGCAAGGTGAGGCGCGCGGCGAGCGCCGAGGGCACCAGACCGTGCTCCATGATCGCAACCAGCACCGCATCGGTGATCGCCACCTGCATCGGTGTGGGATCCCTCGCGAGCAGATGCCACAGAAACATCTGCGTGAACGTGAGCTCGCCGACGAGCTCAGCCACCA
>DATJSR010000278.1:0-5467 GCA_035504015.1 Steroidobacteraceae bacterium | reverse complement strand
GTGCCTCTGGCCCTGCAGCGCGCCGCCGGCATGAGCGCCCTGCAGCCCACACTGTTGCTCGAGCAATCGCGCCAGCTGCTCGCGCGCCTGCGCGCCGCCACCGCGCAGCTCATGCTGAGCTGGGCCACACGCAGCGAGGGGCGCGAGCAGCTGCCGAGCGCGCTGCTCGCGCCCCTGAGGCACGCGCCTGCGTCGGTTCTCACGGTGCAGCAGCCATCGCTCAGCCGACAGATACGCCTGGCGCGTGAGATCGAGCACTACCAGGAGCCCCCGGGGCAGCCTTGGCCGCTCGAGCGGCCGCTGCCCGGAGGCACGCGCGCGATCGATCACCAAAGCCGCTGTCCGTTTCGTGCGTATGCGGAGCTGCGCCTGGCGTGCACGCCGCTCGAGGCTCACCTCATCGGCCCCGACCCGCGAGAGCGCGGGCAGTTTCTGCATCGCGCGCTCGAGCTGCTGTGGCAACAACTGGGTGACTCGCGCCAGCTCGCTGCACAGCAGGCCGGGGGGACGCTCGATGGCCTGATCGAGGCCTGCGTGCACGCGGCCGCCCGGCACACCTGGGCGGATGAGACCGAGCGGGTGAGCGCGCGCGCACGAGCGCGCGAGGAGCGGCGCGGCCGCCAGCTGCTGCGCGAGCTCGCGGCGCTGGAGCTCACCCGCGAGCCCTTCAGCGTCGCGGGCCTCGAGCAGCGCAGCCGCATCACACTCGAGGGAGCGCTGCTCGAGCTGCGCATCGATCGCATCGATCGGCTCGCGGACGACAGCTACGTGGTCTTCGACTACAAGACCGGCCGAGTCGGCGTGCTCGATTGGCAGGCCGAGCGGCCGAGCGACCCGCAACTGCTCGTGTACCTGCTGGCACAGCCCGCCGCCGTCTCCGCGCTCGCCTTGGTGCGGCTGTCTCCGCATCACGTGTCGTATCAAGGTGCCGCGGATCTGCCCTCGCGGCTGCCGAAGCTCAGTCAGAGCCGCGCGCGGGCGCCCGAGGGCGCCGAGCCCAGCGACGAGACGGGCGCGTGGCTGCGGCAGACGGCGCGCTGGCGCACGAGCATCACCCGGCTTGCGCGGGATTTCATCGGCGGCGCCGCGCCCGTCGACCCGCTGCCACAGGCCTGCCGCCTCTGCCACCTGCACGCCGTCTGCCGTATCGGCGATCTGCGCCCGTCCGGCGACACTCAGGAGGAGCCGGGCGATGGGTGAGGGGCCGCCGGGACCGCGCGATGCGCCGGCGGATGAAGCCGTGCGCCTGCGTGCACTCGATCCGCGCCTGTCGATCGTGCTGCAGGCACCGGCCGGCTCGGGCAAGACGACGGTACTGACGCAGCGCTTCCTGCGCCTGCTGTGCCAGGTGCAGCAGCCCGAGCAGATCCTGGCCATCACCTTCACGCGCAAGGCGGCCGCCGAGATGCGCGAGCGCATCGTGCGCGCGCTGCGTGCCGAGCAGGCGCACCGGATGCCGCCAGGCGATGACTGGGGCGCGAGCGCCCGCGAGCGCTCGCGAGCGCTCGGCTGGGAGCTCGAGAGCAATCCCGGTCGGCTGCGCATCCAGACGATCGACTCGCTGAACCGCGTGCTGGCCTCGCAGCTGCCGCTCTCGGCGCGCGCCGCGGGGGACCTGGCGGTGCTCGAGCAGCCCCTCGAGCTGTATCGCTCGGCGGCGCGACGCACGCTGCTCGATGCCGATCGTGAGCCGCAGCTGCAGGATGACCTCGAGCAGCTGCTCGAGCGGCTGGACGCCGATCAGGGACGCGCCGAGCGGCTGCTCATCGACATGCTGCGCGCGCGAGCGCACTGGCTGCCGCTGCTGCTCGCGCCCGCGCCGGGATCGCCCGAGGGGCCGGCATCGCAGCAGGCGGCCGCGCAGGAGCTGACCGCGCGTGTGGCCACGAGCCTCAGCACGCTCGTACGCGCGCGCCTGAGCGCGGCCGCGCAGCGCCTGCCGCACGCCCTGATGGCCGAGGGCGTCGCCCTCGCGCAGGCGGCCGCGCGCCAGCGCCAGCTCGCCGGCGATGCGGGCGGCGGGGCCTGGCGCTGCTGGGCGGGCCACCAGGCCGGCAGCGTCCTCGCCCTCGAGCACTGGCAGGGGCTCGCTGAGCTCGCGCTGACGGGGCAGGGCAGCTGGCGCAAGAGCTTCACCCGGCGCGAGGGCTTCGCGCCGCACGCTCCCGAGCTCAAGGAGCGAGTGCTCGCCTGGAGCGATGCGCTGCGCCGCATCGAGGGGGCGCAGGAGCTGCTGCTCGAGCTCGCCGCGCTGCCCCCGCCGGCGCTCACGGCGGAGGATGCGGCGGGGCTCGCAGCCCTCGCGCGGCTGCTGCGACTCGCCGCGAGCGAGCTCGAGGTGGTCTTTCAGGAGAGCGCTCGCGTCGACTACACCTATGTGGCGGCGGCGGCCCGCCGCGCGCTCACCGAGGAGAGCGCACCGACCGATCTGGCGCTGCGCCTGGGGCACGAGCTGCGGCACCTGCTCGTCGATGAGTTCCAGGACACCTCGCTCGAGCAGTACGCGCTCATCGAGGCGCTCACCGCCGGATGGGAGGAGGGTGATGGACGCACGCTGTTCCTGGTCGGCGATCCGATGCAGTCGATCTATCAGTTCCGCGAGGCCGAGGTGGGATTGTTCCTGCGCACCTGCACGCACGGGCTCGGCCGGCTCGCGCTCACGCCGCTCGCGCTCACTCACAACTTCCGTGCCGCAACGCCGCTCATCGAGTGGTCGAACCGAATCTTCGCGCGCTGCTTTCCGCAGCTCGACGATGCGCGCAGCAGCGCGGTGCGCTTTCGCCCGAGCATCCCCGCCAGCGCCGCCCCCGCCTCGGGGTGCGTGCGCCTGCACGCGCTGCCCGACGCCGATGCGCTCACGGAGGCGCGCGCCATCGCATCGCTCATCGCAGAGCTGCGCAGGCAGGACCCCGCGGCGAGCACCGCCGTTCTGCTCGGCGCGCGCGCCCACGCAGCGCCGATCGTGCAGGCCCTGCAGGGGGCACGGATCGCGGTCACGGGTGTGGATCTGATGCCGCTCGGAGATCTGCCGGTGGTGCGCGATCTCGCGGCGCTGACGCGCGCGCTCGATCACCTCGGCGACCGCACGGCCTGGGTGGCCGCGCTGCGCGCCCCCTGGTGCGGCCTCACCCTCGCGGAGCTCACCTGCCTCATCGAGCCGGACACGCACGCGACGCTGTGGGAGCTGCTCAGCGCGCGGCGCGGCTGGGACCGCCTCGAGGCGCGCTCGCGCACGCGCCTGGCGCGCACCTGCACGGTGCTCGAGGACGCGCTGGGGGCTCGCGCGCGCGCGCCGCTCGCCACCTGGGTGGAAAGGACGTGGCTGCGCCTCGGTGGCCCGGCCGCCTGTCGCAGCGAGCAGGACCTCGTGCACGCAGATGCCTTCCTCACGCGCCTCGCCCGCTGGTCGAGCGAGCCCGACTGGACGGGCCCGCTCTCGCTCGAGGAGCGGCTCAGGGATGAGTACGCAGCCGAGCCCGCCTGCGCGGGCGCGGTGCAGCTCATGACCATCCATCGCGCGAAAGGGCTCGAATTCGATCACGTCATCGTGCCCGGCCTCGGGCGCAAGCCGCGCGCGAACAGCGAGCCGCTGCTGCGCTGGATCGAGCTGCCGCGCGATCGTGAGGGCAGCGAGCTGCTCATGGCACCGATCGCCCCTGCGTGGCGCCGCGGCAGCGAGCCGCTCGGAAGCTACGTGAAGTCCGTGCAGGCGCGCCGCGCCGCGCACGAGCGCACCCGTCTGCTCTATGTCGCGGCGACGCGCGCGCGGCTGCAGCTGCACCTCTTCGGCGAGATGCCGCTCGGGGAGCCTGGGGTTGCCGAGCGACCTGCGGCGGGATCGCTGCTCGCAGCGCTCTGGCCCGCGCTGACGGCGCGGCTCACGGTGCCCATCGCATGCGCGGCGCCGCCCGCGGGCGCCAGCCCTGCGAGCCCCGCAGGCCCCTCGTCCCTGCGCGAGCGGCTGAGCGCCGAGTGGCGATTGCCGGCGGGTTCGGCATCGGTGCCCTTCGCCGGCATCGTGGCCGAAACCTCGGAGCCTGCGCTCGAGGCGCTCGATCTGCAGGGGCTGGAAACACCCGTCGTTGCCGCCGAGCAGTCCGTGTGCGAGTACCTGCGCGGCTGCCTGCGCCGCGGACGCCTCCCCGAGGCCAACGACGCGCGCGCGAGCGCGCTGCTGCGCGAGGGGCTCGAGCGCTTCGGCCTCGCCGGCGCGGCGCTCGATGAGGCGCTTGCCGGCGCGAGCCGCATGCTCACGGCATCGCTCGCGGATGAGCGGCTGCGCTGGATGCTCAGCGCAGGGCAATCACGCGCGGAATCCGGCGTGATGCTGAGCGGGCACTACGGGGGCCGCCTGGTGCACGAGCGCCTGGAGCGTACCTTCGTCGACACCGCCGCGGTGCGCTGGATCCTCGAGCTGCAGCCCCTCGGCGCCGGCTCGCGTAGCCCCGCCGGCACAGCCGCGTCACCGGCCGCGGTGGCCCGCCGAGGCCGGCGGCGACACACCACCGCTGCCGCGAGCCCGCAGCTGTCGCTGCTCGCGCCGCTGGAGCGCGCGGGGCTTGCGGATCAGCGAGGCGCGGAGCCTGCGGCGATTGCCGCGGCCATGCAGCTGCTCGCGCCGCGGCTCGAGCGCCGCCGCGCGCTGGCGCGCGCGCTCGGTCCCGAGCCGGTGAGAGTCGCGGTGTTCTTCCCGCGGCTGCAGAGCTGGTACAGCGATCCAACGCCGCCCGCACACGCTCAGTCGGCGGCGAAGACGAACTCGTAACCCGCGCGCGCTCCGGAGCGTACCCAAGAGGCGCGCCGTCGGTCGACGGTGAGAAACCAGCTCTGGCGCTGGCGCACGCCGCCGGTGCCCGCAAACGCCTGCAGCTGCAGCACCGCGGCGCAACCGCCATGCTCGGGATCGCGCACCGAGGCATAGCGGACCAAGGCGAGCTGCGCCTCGCGTGCGCTGCGCGCGAGTGCCTGGCAGGCGGTGTAGTCCTCGGGATCGCCCCAGGCGGCGGCCTCGCGGTCGAAAGGCGGCCGGCGCAGATCGATGCCGGAGCCGCGCGCGTGTGCCTGGAACACCGTGTGCGCTACCCCATCGAGGCGCTCGAGAGCGGCGCTGTCGCACACGAAACGCCAGCGCCAGAAGCCCAGCTCCGCGCAGCAGGTGCGCACCGCCTCGGCGCCGTACCAGGCGCCCGGATCATCGCCACGGCGAAAGCGCGAGCCCCGAGGCAACGCCGTCGGATAGCGAAACGGGGTGTAGAGCAGATAGTCGAGCCCGGCGGCGGCCGCAGGCAGGGGCGGCTTGGATTGTTCGAGCAGCATCTCGAGCAGCTCCTGCTCGGCGAGGCTGTCGACCAGGGCGCGCGTGGCGACGGCGTGCTGCGCCTCCACCGCCCGCCAGAGCGCAAGCTCGCAGCGGCTCGCCTCAGAGGCGACCGCGCGCGGCGTCCAGGTACTGGAGGACAGAGACGAG
>DATJSR010000277.1:0-2779 GCA_035504015.1 Steroidobacteraceae bacterium | reverse complement strand
GTTCACGCTCGCGAGCCCTGCCGCAACGGCCACGCGAGCTCGTCTGGATCGGCGCCGCGGTGCTCTCGATTGCCTACTGCATCTGGATATTTTTCGGGATGGGGGCAAAGCCCTTGCTATGGGCCATCGTGCTCGGCGCGGCCGGCTTTCCGGTTCACTGGTGCTCCGTGTATCTGCGCCGGCGGCGCCTCGTCGCCGGGACTTTATGAGCGAGCGCTCCGAGCCGACCGGAACGCTGGATGTAGCGCTCGCGCACGCCGTGCGGCTGTTGCAGAGCAACCCGGCACTCGCCGCCGAGCAGGCGCGGGAGATCCTCAACGCCGTGCCGGGCCACCCGCGCGCGCGCTTCGTGCTGGGCGCCGCACACCGCCGTGCCGGGCGGATCCGCGACGCGCTCGAGCTGCTCGAGCCGCTCGCGCGCGAGCAGCCCCGCGCGGCCGAGGTGCACCTGGAACTCGGGAACGCAGCGGGGGAGGCAGGCCAAACCGAGGCAGCGATCGCCGCCCTGCGCCATGTCCTGCGGCTGCAACCCGACTCACCCGATGCCTGGCGCCTGCTGGCCGATCAGCTTGCCGTCCAGGGCGACAACGCCGCGGCCGATCAGGCGCGGGCGCACTACCTCAAGGCTGCAACGCGCGATCCGCGCTTGATGGAAGCCGCCTCGGCACTGGTGCGTAACGATCTGCCGGCTGCAGAGGCGCGGCTGCGCGCGCATCTGCAGCAGCACGCGACGGATGTCGCTGCACTGCGGATGCTGGCGGAGGTGGCCGCCCGCCTGCGCCGCTACGCCGATGCGCAGGTGCTGCTCGAGCGCTGCCTCGAGCTCGCGCCGAGCTTCGATCCCGCCCGTCACAATTACGCCCTGGTGCTCAACCGCCAGGGCAAGAGCGCCGAGGCACTGGCGCAGGTGGAGCGGCTCATCGCCAAGGAGCCGCGCAATCCCGGCTATCGCAACCTGCAGGCGGCGACCCTCGCTCACCTGGGGGAGTACGGCGAATCGATCCGCGTCTACGAGACCGTCCTGCGCGAGTACCCGCACCAGCCGAAGATCTGGATGAGCTACGGGCATTCACTCAAGACCTCGGGCCGGCAGCCCGAGAGCATCGCAGCCTACCGCCGTGCGATCGCGATGGAGCCGACGCTGGGCGAGGCCTGGTGGAGCCTCGCGAACCTGAAGACCGTGCGCTTCACCGATGCCGACGTGCAGGCGATGCGCGCAGCGCTCGAGCGGCAGGACCTTGCGGATGAGGATCGGCTGCATTTCGAGTTCGCCCTCGGCAAGGCCCTCGAGGACCGGGCCGAGTACCCCGAGTCCTTCGCCCATTACGCGCAGGGCAACGCGCTGCACCGCCGCTCGCATGCTTACAGTGCAGACCGCAACTCAGAGTTCGTGCGCCGCACCAGAGCGCTTTTCACCCCCGAGTTCTTCGCCGCGCGCGACGGGGCGGGGCATCCCGCGCCCGACCCCATCTTCATACTCGGATTGCCACGTGCAGGCTCGACGCTCATCGAGCAGATCCTCGCGAGCCATTCTCAGGTCGAGGGCACCATGGAGCTGCCCGACATCCCGCAGATCGCGCGCGAGCTCGCCGGACGGGGGGCGGGGGAGGAGACGGGGCGCTTTCTCAGTGCGGTGGAGGCGCTGAGCGGGGCTGAGCTGCGCGCCCTCGGCGAGCGCTATCTGGCGCGCACGCGCCTGCATCGCAGGAGCGGCACCCCATTCTTCATCGACAAGATGCCGAACAACTGCCTGTACGTTGGGCTCATCCACCTCATCCTGCCCCGTGCGAAGATCGTCGATGCCCGCCGCCACCCCCTGGGTTGCTGCTTCTCATGCTTCAAGCAGCACTTCGCCCGCGGGCAGAACTTCACCTACGGGCTCGAGGACCTGGGACGCTACTATCGCGACTACGTCGAGCTGATGGCCCACTTCGATGCCGTGCTTCCGGGTCGCATTCAGCGTGTGATCTACGAGCACCTGATCGCGGACACTGCGGCCGAGGTCCACCGGCTGCTCGAGCAGCTCGGGCTGCCCTTCGAGGAGCGATGCCTCAGGTTCTACGAGAACGAGCGCGCGGTGCGCACCGCCAGCTCCGAGCAGGTACGTCAGCCCATCTTTCGCGAGGGCGTCGATCAATGGCGGCACTACGAGCCGTGGCTCGAGCCGCTGCAAAGGTCGCTGGGGCCGGTGCTGACGGCCTACCCGGGGGTCCCCGAGCCGCCCTGACGCGCATTTCTTTTGACAATCAGTAAATGCGATCTAATACTGTCTACGAGCGGAGGGGGACCCACAACTAAACACAAGAGGGGTCGGCCGATGACCCGGAGTCGACGTCGCAAGCTGGAGCGCGCTCAGTCTACGAAGCGGCTCCCGGTCGCAGCCAAGCGCTTCCCAGTCGCAATCAGGCGCTTGCCGATTGCATCGGCACTGCTCGCAGCGCTGCCTGCCGCATACGCCGCGGATCAGGCACAGACGAGCGCACCCACGGCCACGACCGCACAGGCAGAAACAGGCGCCCCATCGGCTACGGCCGCTGGCGGCAGCGGCCTCGAGGAGGTGGTGGTCACCGCGGAGAAGCGGACCGAGAGTCTGCAAACCGTTCCGCTCAGCATCCAGGCCCTCGATTCGCAAAAGCTCGAGGACCTCAACATCTCCGTCATCGACGACTACGTAAAGTACCTCTCAGGCGTCACCACGGTGAAAGGCCTGGGTCAGGGCGGCACCGGAGTCGGCACCACGCATGAATACATCCGCGGCGTGGTGAGCGGTCAGGATGGC
>DATJSR010000276.1:0-7961 GCA_035504015.1 Steroidobacteraceae bacterium | reverse complement strand
GCCGAGGAGATCCTGACGGCCGAGCACCTGCAGGAGCTGTATCACACGCCGATGCTGCAGCTGAGCGCGGCCGGTCGGCGGCTCTTCGCCAGCGCCTAGCCACTCAGGACGGCTCGACCCTCAGCAGATCGAGCACCTGGGCGTGCAGCGCGGCATTGCTTGCCAGCACGCTCGTGGTGCCGAGGCCGATGCCCTGGCCCTCGAGATCGGTGAAGATGCCTCCCGCCTCGCGCACGATGACGACGAGCGCGGCGATATCGAGGATGTTCACGTCGGATTCGACGACCACCTCGAGCGCTCCGCGGGCAAGCAGGTGGTAGTGCAGGAAATCGCCATAGCCACGGATGCGGCTCACCTGCCCGATGAGCTTCCCGAAGCGCTGCCAGCGCCGCTCCGAGCGGGTGAGCGACTTGAGGTTGCCGCTCGAGACGATGGCAGCGGCAAGCTCGGCCGTGCGGCTCACGCGCAACGGCTGCTGGTTGAGGAAAGCGCCGCCGCCTTCCTCCGCCCACGCGAGTTCGCCATAAAGCGGCGCACTCGACACGCCGAGCACCAGGCGCCCCTCGCGCAAGAGCGCGATCTGGGTGGAGAAGAAGGGACACTCGCGGATGTACGACTTGGTACCGTCGAGCGGATCGACGAGCCAGACGCACTCGGCCTCGAGCCGCTCCTGCCCGCTCTCCTCGCCGTAGAAGCCGTACCGTGGAAAGCGCTCGAGCAGCACGCGCCGGATCGCCTGCTCCGCGGCGATGTCGATCTGCGTGACCGGCGAGCGGTCCGCCTTGATGTCGACCCGGCCGTGTCGCCCGTAGCCGCCGCGCAGCACGGGCGCCGCCGCCTGCGCGGCCTCGAGCGCGGCCTGCAGCTCCGGTGATGGCGTAGTCATCGGCGTGAAACGCTCGACGCGCTCGCGCGCGGTCGAGCATTTTGGCGCAGTTAAAGCATAATTGCGATCGATGGGTCACCGACTGAGCCGCATCTACACACGCACGGGCGACGACGGCACGACAGGCCTCGGCGATGGCTCGCGCGTGCCCAAGAACGATCCCCGGGTGGAGGCTTACGGAACCGTCGACGAGCTCAACAGCGCCATCGGCGTGGTGCTCGCCGTCGCAGATCTGCCCGAGGACGTGCGCACCTGCCTCGCCGAAGTGCAGCACGAGCTGTTCGACCTCGGCGGCGAGCTGTGCATTCCCGGACACCGCATGATGAAGGCCGAGCACATCGAGCGCCTGGAGCGCGCGCTCGATGGCTTCAACGACGCGCTACCGCCGCTCAAGGAGTTCATCCTGCCGAGCGGAGGACCGGCGACGGCCGCCTGTCACCTCGCCCGCACCATCGCGCGGCGGGCCGAGCGGCGCGTATGGGCGCTCGGTGACCTGCATGCCGGGCCCCCGCAACCGGGGCAGTATCTCAATCGCCTCTCGGACCTGCTCTTCGTGATCGCGCGCGTGCTGGTGCGGCACGAGAACGGCGCGGAAGTGCTCTGGCGGCACAACCGCGGAAAGCCGAACACCTGAGTACCGCCGTGCCGCGCCGCGCCGATCGCGCGCTCACGGTCGTGGGCGTGCTGCTGTCCATGTTCATGGCGGCGATGGAGGCGACCATCGTCGCTACGGCCATGCCCACCGTGGTCGAGCAACTGGGCGGCATCCAGTACTACGGCTGGGTGGGTGCGGTCTACCTGCTCACCTCCACCGTCACCATGCCGCTCTACGGCAAGCTCTGCGACCTCTACGGCCGCAAGCCGATCATGATGCTCGGGATGGTGATCTTTCTCGCCGGCTCGTTGGCGAGCGGCCTGTCGCAGTCGATGACGCAGCTCATCGTGTTTCGCGCGCTGCAGGGTGCGGGGGCCGGCGGCCTGCAGCCGGTCTCGATCACCATGATCGGGGATCTGTTCCGCCCGCAGGAGCGGGCGCGCATTCAAGGCGCCTTCGGTGCGGTGTGGGCCGTCGCGGCCATGAGTGGTCCGCTGCTCGGCGGCCTCATCGTGCGCGCGCTCTCGTGGCGCTGGGTATTCTTCATCAACCTGCCCTTCGGGCTGCTCTCCTCGTGGTTCATTCTGCAGTTCTTCCACGAGCACAAAGTGACGCGCCAGCACCGCATCGATTTTGGCGGCGCGCTGCTGCTCACCGCGGCGATCGTGGCGCTGCTGCTCGGGGCCGGCCGCTTCGAGACCGCCTGGATGCTGCCGCTCGCGGCCGTGCTGCTCGCCGGCTTCGCCGCCGTGGAGATGCGCGCCAAGGAGCCGGTGCTGTCACTGAGCTTGCTCGCACGCCCGCTCATCGGCATCTCGAGCGCTGCCGGCGCGGCCGTGGGCGCGGTCATGTCCGCCACCGTGAACTATCTGCCGCTGTATGCGCAGGGCGTGCTCGGCGGCTCCCCCACGCAGGCGGGTCTCACCGTCTCACCGATGCTGCTCGGCTGGCCGATCGCGAGCTCGATCTCCGGGCGGCTGATCGTGCGGCACGGCGCCCGCCCGCTGGTGCGCATCGGGTTCGCCGTGGTCATGCTCACCTCACTCGCGCTGCCGTGGCAGCTGCGCAACGGCGCGCCGATGCTGCTGCTCGGCACGACGATGTTCGTGATGGGTGCGGGGATGGGCTGCGCCAACATCGCGCTGCTCATCGCCGTGCAGGAGAGCGTCGTGTGGCGTGAGCGCGGGGTAGCCACCGCGAGCGCCCTGTTCTTTCGCACCATCGGCGGCGCCGTCGCGGTGGGCGCGCTCGGCGCCGTGCTCGTCGCAGCCATGGGGCCGGAGGTTCCCGAGTCGACCCTCAACCGTCTGCTGGCGCCCGACCACGGGGCGGGCCTCGATCCGGCGCTCGCGGCGCACGTCTCGCGCCTGCTGCGCTTCGGCCTGCACCATGTGTTCGATGTGATCGGGCTGATCTCGGTGCTCGCGCTCCTGGTGGCCTTGCCCTTCCCCCGCCAGCGCCTGGGGATGACCGAGGAGGTGGTGGAGCCGGTAGCGGAAACGGCGGGGCCCGCGCACTCCGGCGAGCCGCCCGCCTAGGCAAGCCCCGCCCGCAGTCGTGCCCAGTCGAAGCCGGGGCCCGGATCGGTCTTGCGCCCCGGGGCCACGTCGCTGTGGCCCACGATGTGCTCGCGAGCGAGGGTGGGATACACGCGCAGCAACTCGAGGATGAGCTCCGTGAGCGTCGCGTACTGGGCGTCTGCGTACGGCGCCGCGTCGCTGCCCTCGAGCTCGATACCGATCGAGAAATCGTTGCAGGCAGCGCGGCCACGATACTCGGAGCGTCCGGCGTGCCAGGCGCGCCGCCCGAATGGCACATACTGCGTCGGCGCGCCGTCGCGCCCGACGAGCGCGTGGGCGGAGACGGGCCCCGGCGGTATCTGGCGGAAATACGGATGCGCATCGCGCGGCAGCGTGCCGGTGAACAGCCGGTCGATCCACGGGCCGCCATACTCGCCCGGCGGCAGGCTGATGCCGTGCACGATGATCAGCTCGGGCGTGCTGCCGCTCGGGCGCTCGTCCTGAAACGGCGAGAGCACCTGGCGTACGTCCCTCAGCAGCCCGGTGGCGGGGTCGATATGCACGCGCCGGATCATGCCACAATGAAGCGCATGAGCACTGCGAACGCATTCCTGATCGCGTGACTGGCGCCAACGAAAGCTGGGTGATGCGTGATCTCGCGCACGTGTGGCATCCGTGCACCCAGATGAAGGACCACGAGCAGCTGCCGCCGGTGCCCATCCGCCGCGGCGAGGGCGCATGGCTCGAGGATTTTGCCGGCAAGCGCTATCTCGATGCGATCAGCTCCTGGTGGGTGAATCTCTTCGGTCACGCCAACCCGCGCATCAACGAGGCGCTGCGCGCACAGCTCGGGGAGCTCGAGCACGTGATCCTCGCGGGCTTCACGCACGAGCCGGTGGTCGCGCTCAGCGAGGCGCTGGTCGCTGCCGCGCCGCGCGGGCTCACGCGCTGCTTCTACGCCGACAACGGCTCCTCCGCGGTGGAAGTGGCGCTCAAGATGAGCTTTCATTTCTGGCGCAACCGCGGCCGCGAGAACAAGCGGCGCTTCGTCACGCTGGCGAACAGCTATCACGGCGAGACGCTCGGCGCGCTCGCCGTCGGTAACGTCGAGCTGTACAAGTCGATCTATCGGCCGCTGCTCATGGACGTGATCACGGTCGCCTCGCCCGATTGCTTCGAGCGCGAGCCCGGCGTGTCCTGGGCGCAGCACTCCACGCGGCAGTTCGCGCACATGGAGGAGGTCCTCGCACGCCAGCACCAGGAGATCGCGGCGGTCATCGTCGAGCCGCTGGTGCAGTGTGCCGCCGGCATGCGCATGTATGACCCGGTGTATCTGCGGCTGCTGCGCGAGGCGTGCGACCGCTACGACGTGCACCTGATCGCCGATGAGATCGCCGTGGGCTTCGGCCGCACGGGCACCCTGTTCGCGTGCGAGCAGGCGGGCATCCGTCCGGATCTGCTGTGCCTGTCGAAGGGGCTCACCGCAGGCTATCTGCCGCTCTCGGTGGTGATGACCACCGAGCCCATGTACGCGGCGTTCTACGATGACTACGTGCGTCTCAATGCCTTCCTGCACTCGCACAGCTATACGGGCAACGCGCTCGCCTGCGCCGCGGCGCGCGCCACGCTGCGCCTGTTCGTCGAGGACGGCGTGATCGAGCGCAACCGTGCGCTTGCCGCCCACATGGGCGCACGGGCCCGCGCGCTCGCCGATCACCCGCACGTCGCCGAGGTGCGCCAGCACGGCATGATCGTCGCGATCGAGCTGCTGCAGGACAAGGCGCGGCGCATCGCCTATCCCTGGCAGGAGCGTCGCGGCCTCACGATCTATCGTCACGCGCTCGAGCGCGGGGTGCTGCTGCGCCCGATCGGCGGCGTCGTCTACTTCATGCCGCCCTACGTGATCACGCCCGCGCAGATCGACCTGATGGTGAGCGTGGCGGCGGAGGGTATCGAGCGCGCATGCGCGTGACGCGCGTCTATGTGGAGCGGAGGCTCGCGCCGGGCGCTCGGCTATGGGTCGGCGGCGCGACCGCCAATCACCTCGCACGCGTCCTGCGCCTCGCGCCCGGTGCGGCGCTCACGGTCTTCGACGGACATGGCGGTGAGTACGAGGCGCGCATCGCCGAGCTGCGCAAAGGGCAGGTGCAGCTCGCACTCGGCGAGCGGCATGGCATCGAGCGCGAGTCACCGCTCGAGATCGTGCTCGCGCAGGGGATCTCGCGCTCGGAGCGCATGGACCTCGTGGTGCAGAAGGCCACGGAGCTCGGCGTAGCGCGGATCGCTCCGGTGATCACCGAACGTAGCGTGGTGCGGCTCGATGCCCGGCAGGCCGAGAAGCGCCTGCGTCACTGGCAGGCCATCGCCATCGCCGCCTGTGAGCAGTGCGGCCGCAACCGACTGCCGCAGATCGCTGCGCCGCAACCCCTGGCAGCGCTGCTCGGGGAGCCGGCGGGCTCGATCAGGCGCCTGGTGCTCTCGCCCGCCGCCACACTGCGCGTGCGGGATGTGCGGCCGGCAGACTCGCCTCTGCAGCTGCTCATCGGCCCGGAGGGGGGACTGTCGGACGCGGAGCACGCGGCTGCGCTCGCGGCAGGGTTTCGGGCGCTGCAGCTCGGGCCCCGCATCCTGCGCACCGAGACCGCGGCGCTTGCCGCGCTCGCGGCCCTGCAGCAGGCGCACGGGGATCTCTAGCGCAGATCAGGCCGCCCGGGTCTCCTCGGCGACCATCTCCTCGAGCCGTTCGAGATCGGGGACCATCGGGGTCTCATTGATCATGCGCACCTGGCAGATGACCGGTGCGCGCTCGGGAAAGGCGCGGGAATTGTCGGGGCGCACGACATCGGAGCTCACCCGCACGAGCTGCGGGAAGCCCTGCGAGATCAGGCCGAAGTAGCCAACCTCGAGCTGCGAGCCCAGGCAGTGGAAGATGACGATGCGCGTGCGGCCCGAGGCCGAAGGTATGTTCTGCCCGCAGGCACCCTCGAAGGACACGAGCGGCACCTGGCGCCCGTTCCACTGGATGGTGCCGATGTACCAGGGCGGCGCGCCGGTCATCTCGGAGGGCGCCTGAAAGCCCACGACCTCCGCGACGCAGGAGCGTGGAATGATGAGCCGCCCTTCCGTGAGCGGGATCAGCAGGCTGTAGATCTCGTTGACGCGCTCGGCCATGGTGTTCGGCTGCTCCTGACTGCCGCGGTTCTCAGCTCGAGGCCAGGCGGCGCGAGCGCTGCGTCTCGCGATGCCGCTCGACCAGCGGCGCAATGGCATCGAGGAGCTGCGCCTCCTGGTAGGGCTTGCCGAGGTAGTCGTCGACGCCGAGCTCGATGGCGCGCGCGCGATGCTTCTCGCCGACGCGCGAGGTGATCATGATGATCGGCACGTCCTTCAGGCGCGGATCGTTGCGCACGTGGGCGGCTACCTCGTAGCCGTCCATGCGCGGCATCTCGATGTCGAGCAGGATGATATCGGGCACGTGCTCCTGCAGTAGCGTCACCGCATCCATGCCATCGCGCGCGGTCAGCACGCGCATTCCGTTGCGCTCGAGCAGCCGCTGGGTGACGCGACGCACGGTGATCGAGTCGTCCACCACGAGGGCGAAGGTGCGACGATCGCCCTTCTCGCGCAGCGTCGGCACGCTCGCCGTCTGCCAGCGGCCGCGCCATTCGCTCCTCACCAGCGCTCCGATATCGAGGATGATGACGATGCGCCCGTCGCCGAGGATGGTCGCCCCGGAGATGCCACGGATCGAGGAGACCTGCGGCCCGACGGATTTGACCACGATCTCGCGGCTGCCGATGAGCTCATCGGCAATGAGGCCGGTCGAGTGCTCGCCGGCGCGCACCAGCACCACGGGCACGGTGATGTCGCCCTCCGGCAGCGGCGAGGGCTCGAGGCCGACGAAGATCCCCAGGTGCTGGAAGCGGTACTTCTGGCCGCCGTGCTCGAAGGCCGCGGAGTCGCGACCGAGGTGCGCGCCAACTTCGGCCTTCGACAGTCGCAGCACCCCCTCGACGGTCGGCAGCGGCAGGGCGTAATACTCATCCCCCGTGCGCACCACGAGCGCGTGGCTGATCGCGAGGGTGAAGGGCAGGCGGATGGTGAAGCGTGTGCCGGCCCCTTCGGTGCTCTCCATGTGCAGTGCGCCGCCCAGACGCTTGATCTCGGTGGCCACCACGTCCATCCCGACGCCGCGTCCGGCCTGCTGGGTGACGCTGCCCGCGGTGGAGAACCCCGGCTCGAGCACCAGCTGCATCGCGTCCTCGTCCGAGATGCTCTGGCCCGGCTGGATGAGGCCGAGGGCGAGCCCTTTCTCACGGATGGCGGGCAGGTTCATGCCGGCACCATCGTCGCTGATGCGGACCATGACCTCGGCGCCCTCGCGATGCAGGGCGAGCTCGATGCGGCCGCTCTCTGCCTTGCCGCGGGCGACGCGCTGCTCGGGCTTTTCGATTCCGTGGACGACGGCGTTGCGCAGCATGTGCTCGAAGGCCGGCAACATGCGCTCGAGCACTTGACGGTCGAGCTCGCCGGAGGCGCCCTCGACGACCAGCTCGGCACGCTTGCCGGTATCGGCCGCCGCCTGCCGCACGATGCGTGCGAGACGCTGCACGTGGCGCTGGAAGGGCACCATGCGCGTGCGCATGAGCCCGTTCTGCAGCTCCGTGACGGTGCGCGCCTGCTGCTGCAGCAGATTCTGCGTGTCCTGCGACATCGTCTCGAGCAGCTGCTGAATGCTCGCCACGTCGCTCGCCGTCTCGGCCAGAGCGCGCGAGAACTGCTGAATGGTCGAGTAGCGATCGAGCTCGAGCGGATCGAAGTCGCTGCGGTGTGCGGCCTCGTCCTCGTGCTTGTTGAGGATCTGCTTCTCGGTCTCGATCTCGAGCTTGCGCAGCTGCTCCTTCAGTCGCGTGACCGTGCGTGACAGCTCCCCGAGGTTGAACTCGATGGAGCCGACCTG
>DATJSR010000275.1:0-3973 GCA_035504015.1 Steroidobacteraceae bacterium | reverse complement strand
CCCCTTCCAGTCGAAGTTGGGATCGACCACCACGCACTTGGGCATGTAGGGTGCGCTGTCGCGCTCATCGAAGCTCAGATCGTCGGTGGACTCCATGCGATAGCCGAAGACCGCCGGGTTCCACTGCAGATGCCCCGTGTGCGCACGCGCGTAGGGATCGAGCAGCAGCTTGTGAGGATTGAAGCGATGGCCGGCCGTCGGCTCGTAGGGACCGTGCACCCGGTAGCCGTAGTAGGTGCCCGGCCCCACCTCCGGCAAGTAGCCATGAAAGATCTGATCGGTGTACTCCGGCAGCTCGATGCGCGCGCGCTCGCGCATGCCGTCGTGCTCGAAGAGACAGATCTCCACTTTGGTCGCGTGTGCCGAGAACAGCGCGAAGTTGCTGCCCTTGCCGTCCCATGTCGCGCCGAGCGGATGGGGCAAGCCCTCGCGCACGCTCGCAGCATTGACCTGAGTCATGAGCCTCTCTTTTGTCGGTGTCCTTCAACGCAAAGTCTCGCGTGAAGTTCCGGGCGCGGCCCGGCGAGGTGGCCTGGCCGCCGCCAGGTAGGGCCTTCGGCACAGCTCTTGCTTGCTCGGCCGTCGCGGTTGGGCGCGCGAGCGGTGCGCGGCTCAGGGCTCCGCCGGTGTGAGACCGACGTAGTTTTCGGCGAGTGCCGTGCAGGCCGCGCGCGATTCGCTCAGATACTCGAGCTCGGCGAGCTGCAACCGCTCCGCCATCGGCTCCTGCGACAGTCGGTGCATGAGCTGCGTGAACCACCAGGAGAAGCGCGTCGCCTTCCATACGCGCCGCAAGGCGCGCGCGGAGTATTCCTGAAGGAGCGTATCGCTGCCCGTGCGGTAATGCTCCACGAGCGCCCGATGCAGCAGTCGCACATCCCCGAGCGCGAGGTTCAGGCCCTTCGCCCCGGCCGGCGGCACGATGTGGGCCGCATCGCCGATCAGGAACAACCGCCCGAAGCGCAGCGGCTCTGCGACGAAGCTGCGCAGCGGCGCGATGCCCTTCTCGATCGATGAGCCGGTCTGCAGACGGGCGGCGTGCGCCGCCGGCAGGCGCGCGCGCAGCTCGTCCCAGAAGCGCTCATCGGGCCAATCCTCCACACGATCCGTGAGCGGGCATTGCACGTAATAGCGGCTGCGCGTCCTCGAGCGCATGCTGCACAGGGCGAAGCCGCGCGCGTGCCGTGCATAGATGAGCTCCTCGCTCACCGGAGCCACATCGGCCAGGATGCCGAGCCAGCCGACCGGGTAGAGGAGCTCGTACTGCGCGAGATGCTCGGCCGGAATGCTGGCCCGGCTCACGCCATGATAGCCATCGCAGCCGGCAACGAAGTCGCAGCGCAGCTCGCGCGCCGCCGCGGCCTGCTGCCAGCGCACGCAGGGCTGCTGCGACTGCAGGCCGTGCAGGCTCACTTGCTGCGCTTGCCATTCGATGGCTGCGCCGGCGGCCGCGTGTGCCGCGCCGAGATCTCGCTGGATCTCGGTCTGGCCATACACCACCACGTGCCGTCCCGTGAGCCCTTGTAGGTCGATGCGGTGCGTGCGGCCGGCGAAGGCGAGCTCGAAGCCCTCGTGCACGAGCCCTTCGCGGCCCAGCCGCTCGCCGACCCCGGCCTCGCGCAACAGCTCGACCGTGCTCGACTCGAGCACGCCGGCGCGCACGCGCGCCTCCACGTACTCGCGCGTGTGACGCTCGAGCACCACCGTGTCGATGCCCTGCAGATGCAGCAACCGCGACAGCAGCAGTCCGGAGGGGCCTGCGCCGATGATGGCGACCTGGGTACGCCGTATCACGATCGAGCCCCTCTTCTGCCAGGAACGCCCGCGAAGCTCATAGGCTCGCGCATGTGCGGGCTGCCGCGGAATGGACAGCCGCGCTGCTCACTTGCACTTTTCAGCCGGCGCGCGCGGGGCTCACTGGAAGGCCGAGCCGACGCTCAGCGGATCAACGGGCTTGAAGCGCCGCCAGACCCCGTGGTGCTTGACCATGAGATATCCCGTCGCGCGGGGCATGAGCAGCAGCGCCCGACGCTCGGCCGAGAGCGGCGCCAGCAGCGCGGTCTTGTCGACCGGCAGCGGCTGGAAGGGATGCTTGACGTCGCCCGGCAGGGGTCGATCGGGCGCTTCCTCGGAGAGCAGCACGATGCCGAGCGAGGCGGAGATCGGCACCCAGTGATCGGCGGCTACGTCGGGGGGCAGGTCGCGCGCGCCGGCAGCGGCGCCCACCGACCGCACGCTCAGCGACTGGACGGCGATGGCGAGCAGCGCCGCGGCGGCGAGCAGCGTGGCGCAGGGCAATGCTCTCATGGTGCCTCTCCGGGAGGGTCGAGCCAACACTCTCCCTCAAACGCACGGGCGGGCGGCCCGGGGTTTGCGCCATCTAGTCGTCGATCGCCTGATAAACGGAGACGGCGAAGTCCTGTCTGATATCGGCCGGCGAAGGCGCCAGCGCCATGCGCTGGATCATGAGCACCGCCACCAGATCCTCCCGCGGGTCGCAGAACCAGGTGGTGCCGAAAGCGCCGCCCCAGCCGAACTGCCCGACCGATGCCGCGGTGCTGAAGCGCTTGATGACCGTCGCGACACCGAACCCCCAGCCGTGGGAATCGAAATAATCCGGAGTGAACCAGTGCGCTTCGGCACGCTGCTGGGAGGTGAGCTGGTCGCTCGTCATCGCCTCCACCGTGGGTCGCGCGAGAATGCGCTCGCTGCCGCAGCGGCCGCCCTGTAGAAGCATGCGCCCGAAGGCGTAGTAGTCATCGAGCGTCGATACGAGCCCCCCGCCGCCGGCCGGGAAGCTCGGGGGACGCGCCCAGGTCGTCTCGCGCGGCTCATCGAGCAGCTCCACGGCACCGCTCTCGGGATTGCTCTGATAACAGCTCGCCAGGCGCTCGAGCTTGTGCGCCGGAACATGGAACGCCGTGTCCTTCATGCCGAGCGGCTCGAAGATGCGCTGCGCGAGGAAGCGGTCGAAGGGCTGTCCCGAGGCACGCGCGATCAGCACGCCGAGCACGTCCGAGCCGGTGTGATACTGCCAGCGCTCCCCCGGTTGATGCATCAGCGGCAGCGTGCCCAGGCGCCGGATCCACTCATCCGGTGAATAAGGAGGCGAGGGGCGCAGCCCCATGATCCCGGCCTCGGTGAGGGCCTTCTGGATGGGAGTGGCATTGGGGGGGCCGATGGTCATCCCGAAGCCCATGCGAAACGTGAGCAGGTCGCGCAGCGTGATCGGGCGCCGGGCGGGCACGGTGTCCTCGAGCGGGCCATCGATGCGCTTGAGCACCCGGCGGTTGGCGAGCTCGGGTAGCAGGCGATCGACCGGCTCATCGAGGCGCAGCTTGCATTCCTCGACCAGGATCAGCGCGGCGACCGCGGTGATGGGCTTGGTCATCGAGGCGATGCGGAAAATGGTGTCGCGTCGCATCGCATCGCCGCCACCGAACGCCTTCACACCGAGCGTCTCGACGTGCCGCTCCTCGCCACGGCCCACGAGCGTGGCGATCCCGGGCAACTCGCCCGACTCGAGGTGCGCGGCCATCGCCTGGCGCAGGCGGGCGAGCCGCGGGGGGGAAAAACCTGATGAGCTCATGGGGTATCCTCAGGCGGGTGGCGGCACGGTCGCGCGCATCGACGGGCGGGCGCTGAAGTCCTCGTAGAAGGAGGCGAGACGCGGGTGTCGCGTGCGCCAGCCCTCCTCCGGAAAGCGGAAATCGAGGTAGCCGAGGGCGCAGGCGGCCGCGATCGGGCCGATGGTGAGCGCCGCGCCGACGCTGCGCTCGCGCTCGAGTGCCGCCAGACCCTGGCGCACCTTGGCGAGCTGACCCTCGACCCACTCGGGGAACTGCCGCTCGGCGGGGCGCACCGCGCGCTCGTAGCGCACCGCCACGGCCGCATCGAGAATGCCATCGCCGAGCGCTTGCTGGCGCAGCGCCGCCCAGCGCGCGGCACCGGCGGCGGGAAAGAGCACGGGCTC
>DATJSR010000274.1:0-30312 GCA_035504015.1 Steroidobacteraceae bacterium | reverse complement strand
TTTTTCTTGCTGCAACCGCATGCGCGGGATGAGCCCGCTTCAGCCCGACTTGCGGCTGTGAATCCGCTGCAATTCGTCACTGATGACGGATTCGAATCTGTCGAGGGGCAGGCTGCCCCGCAGCGGCCGCCCGTTGATCAAGAACGACGGCGTGCTCGACAGGTTCAGCTGGTTGGCGGTATTCACGTCGGTCTGCACGGCCGCCTTGGTCGCAGGATCGGAGAGGCATGCGGCAAAGCCATTCGGATCGAGTCCGAGACGCTTGGCGGTCTCCTTCAACGCCGGCTCGGTCAAGGCGCTCTGGTCATCGTACATGGCATCGTGCATCGGCCAGAACTTTCCCTGGCGGTCGGCGCACACGCCTGCCTCGGCGGCCGTCATGGCATTCGGATGCACGTCGCCGAGTGGCAGGTTGCGAAAGACTACGCGCACCTCATCCGGGTAGCGCGCCATGACGGCATGCAGCGTCGACTCCGCCTCGCGGCAGTAGATACATTGGAAGTCGCCGAACTCCACGATCGTCACGGCGGCCTGGGCGTTGCCGCGGGCGGGACCGGTTGCATCGACCGGCACTCGAAAGGGAGCCAAGGCGACCGTGATGTGGTGGCGCGCCCTGAGCTCGTCGTAAAAGCGTCTCGTGGCTTCGCTGTTGTGCTTGTCGGCCAGGTATTTGACGATGTCCGGCCTCAGCTCCTCGAAGCTCTGCTGCGTGCGCAGCTTGCGCGACTCGTAAAAGGCTTTCGCCTCCGCATCCGTGACCACGGGGACGCGGATGTCCGAGAGCACCTCGACCTCGCTGGTCCCGCGAGCTTGTGCCTCGAGTTGCAGCGCCTTCTCATCGAGCAGCTTCTGGGTCTGTTCTTCGACCAGGTTGTAGCGTTCTTCGTCCTGCCGCAGCTGCATGCGTCGCAGCGAGCGGTCGTGATCGGCTTGCAGCTTGGCGAAGGCGTCCTTGTTCTGGCCGATGACGCTCGCGACCGTCAGGCGCTCGCTGCCGATCTGGGCGACCACCAGGTCGTCCGGAGTTTGTGAGGCTGGGGTCGCGGGTCGCGCCGAATCGGCGGCTGTCGCATACGCGGCGCCGAGTACCGCTGTCAACTGAACCGCAACGACCGCCGCCGATCTCCAAAGCATCCTCAGGTCCCCTCCGGAGCGAGGAAACGCACCTTACTCGTCGATTCCTACAGTTCCGTTACCGCCGATGGTTGTCACGGATCCGTCATTCAAAGGGCTCAAGGTAGCTTGCAAGATAAACGGCTGCTCGCCTCTCGATGCGTGAGGCCGTGTACTCGCAGCGCGACCCCGGCGCCTCAGCGCGCAGAGGGATCGACGGCTGCGTTTTGGCGTCGGGAGAACAATTCGAATGTCGTTGCGAACCTGGGGGGTCTACGGCGTAGCCGGACTCCTGCTGCTCACTGCGCAGGCGCGCGCCGCCGATGACAGCCCCGCCGAGCGGCAGTCCATGGAGGAGCTGCGCAACACGGTCGTCAACTTGCTGCAGGCGCTCGTGGACAAGGGATTGCTGACGCGCGAGCAGGCCGAGCAGCTGGTGAAGCAGGCGCAGGACAAGGCAGCGAAGGACGCCGCCGCGCTCGCAGCCAAGAACGCGGCGCAGGCGAAGGAAGAGCAGAACGCCGTCCGCGTGCCCTACGTTCCGCAGATCGTCAAGGATGAGATCAGCAAGCAAGTGGCTCAGGAGGTAAAGCCCGCGGTCGTGCAGGATGTCGTCAAGGAAGCGAAGGCGGAGGGCTGGGGCGTGCCGGCCTCGTTGCCGGAGTGGCTATCGCGCGTGCGTATGTTCGGCGACGTGACGATCCGGGGACAGGCGGATCTCTTCCCCAAGGACAACAGCTACGACCAGCTGCTCGACTTCAACGCCGTCAACTCGGCCGGCGGAATCACCGCCGCCGCCGATCCCTTCATCGATACCACCGAGGACCGCTACCGCTTGCGGCTGCGCGCGCGGCTGGGCGTGGAGGGCGATCTGACCGACACCTTGCGAGCCTACATCCGTCTCGCCTCGGGTTCACTGACGCAGGTAGCCGGTTCGGAAAGCCAGACGCTCGGCACCTACGGCAACCGCTACACCGTCGGCATCGATCAGGCGTACATCGTTTGGGACACGAGCCCGGCCAGCAAGCTCTCCTTCAATACGATCGAGGGTGGTCGGACACCGAACCCCTGGTTCACCCCGACCGAGCTCGTGTACGCCCGCGACCTCACCTTCGAAGGCGTGAACGACACGATGCGGGTCGGCTGGGGTGAGGGCGGCGCGGATCGCTCGCACGTGTACCTGACCCTGGGCGCCATTCCCATGCTGGAGGTTCCCCTGCAGGCGCAGGACGACAAGTGGCTGCTCGGTGCGCAGCTCGGCACGAACCTGCGCTTCCGCGACGGTAACGACCACCTGCGCTTCGCGGTGGCCTACTACGATTTCCTCAAGGTCAGCGGTGAGCTGAACTCCCCGTACTCCGTATTACTCAACTACACCGCGCCGCCATTCGTGCAGTGGGGCAATACCATGTTCAACATCGCGAACAATCCGTCGAATCCGACCGAGGATCTGTTTGCGTTGGCGGCTCACTTCAGGATCGTGGATCTGGCGGCGAACTATGAGCACGCGGTCGGCCGTTACGACTTCGCCGTCAATGCCGAAGCCGTCCGCAACATCGGCTACAACCTCGGCGAGGTCGAAGCCCTCAGCAACGAAAGCTTCAACTCGCCTCAGGACAAGGGCTACGTGGCCGAGGTGAGCTTCGGCGATCCGGTCGTCGACCGATTCGGCTTGTGGCGTGTCGCGCTGGGGTATCGCTACGTGCAGGCCGATGCGGTCATCGATGCATGGACGGATGCCGACTTTCACGAGGGCGGCACCAATACTCAGGGATATTACCTGTGGGCCTCGTTCGGCTTTGCGCCCAATACCTGGGTACGTCTGCGCTACCTGAGCGGCAACGAGATCACCGGGCCGCGTTACGGGGACGACATCGTTCAGCTGGACGTCAACACCAGATTCTAGAGAGATCGAGCCATGGCGCGGAATGCGTTGATCGGATGTTCCGCAATCGCCGCTGCACTGCTCTGCGGCACGGCCGCCGCCCAGGTGGCCCGCAGCGGTGGCACGGCGAGCGCGCAGCTGATGCAGCAGTACCAGCAGCTCGCCAGTGAGCGCACCCAGCTGCAGGAGGACAACGCGAAGCTCAAGAAGGACGTCGATGATCTCAAGGGGCAGCTCGCGGCCTCGAAGAAGCAGCTCGATGCGCTGAAGGCGGGCCTCGCTCGCGGGCAGGAGGCGCTCAGCGAGCTGGCAGCCGCGCGCTCCTCGAGCGAGAGCAATGCCAAGGGCCTCGCCGACACCCGTGCCAAGCTACAGGAGTTGATCGCGCGCTATCGCGAGATGGCGACGAATCTGCAGGGCGTGGAGACGGAGCGCACCCAGTTGCAGCAACAGCTGGCGCAGAGCAGGGTCTCCTACGACAAATGTGCCGCGAGCAACTATGCGCTCTACCAGGTGGCGAGCGAGATCCTCGATCGCTATCGAAAACAGGGCGTCTTCAGCTACCTCGAGCGCTCCGAGCCCTTCACGCGCCTGAAGCAGACGCAGATCGACAATATCGTCGTCGAGTACCGGCAACGGGCCGAGGAGCTGCGGGTGTCGCAGAAGGCTGCCTCGGGGCTGCCGGGCTCCCCGAGCGTGCCGGGTACGCCGGGACCATCGGGACCGCCGGGACCGCCGGGCACGCCGGCGAAGTCCAATACGCCGCCCGCGCCTTCACAATGAGCCTGAGTACCGCCAAAGACATCATCGTCTTTACTCTGCACAAGTCGGCGTCGATGTTCATTCATCGCCAATGCCAGCTGCTGTGCCAGCTCTGTCACATGCCCCTGCATTCGCCGAACTCGCAATCCGGCGCCCTGACGGCGCGAGCGCTGCTCACCGATCCGGATCTCTGGCGCTCACGCCACGGCTGCTTCGCGCCGATCCGCTTCTTCGTCGATGTTCCGCACCTTGATGACTACGAGGTGATCCTTCACCTCAGGGATCCTCGGGACGTGCTCGTCTCGATGTTCTACTCGTACTGCTTCATCCACTCCGGTGAGCTCGCGGGCAACAGCGGCTATCGTCGCGACGTGGCCACGAGGGGCATCGATGAGTTCGTGCTGGCGAAGGCCTCGGAGCGCAGCGCGGGCTATCGCGGCGATTACGGCACCGGAGGACATGTCGAGGACCTCATCGGCAACGTGCCGATGCGGTATCGACACTACCTCGATCGGCTCCTGGGACGCGACAACGTCCGCCTCCTCAAGTACGAGCAGATGGTGACGGACTATCGCAGCTGGCTCGGCCAGTTCATCCAGCCTTTCCCCATCGAGAACCGGGCGGCGCTGATTGAGGAGCTTGCACGGCTGGCGCCGACCTTCTTCCCGAGCCGCTCTCATGACGTGATGGCACACGTCAGGCACGTCGCTCCCGGGGATCACAAACTGAAGCTGCAGCCGGCGACGATCGATCGCCTGAATACGATTTTCGCGGACACGCTGGACGCGCTCGGCTACGAGCGGGGCGGTGCCGCATAGCGTGGCCGCTTGCTGCGGCGCCAGCATGCCGCGCTGATACCCGCCCCGCGCTTGCCGGGCCGCCACGAGAATGTCATCGATCGCGAACACAATCGAACAGTGATCATTTGAAATGCGACGCTGTTCAGCCGAGAGATCATAAGCACAAGAGCGGCAGCACCGCCTCGATAAGCCCGCAGTGCGCAAGCCGTGGTGCCGCCGAAGGGGAAGTGCATGTGTGCGCGCGGCTTTCGGTTGTTGATCCGTGCAGCCGGCATCGGCATGGCGCTACCGCTGCCGAGCGCCTGGGCGCTCCCGCCGACCCCTCTACCGCAAATCGAGCTCTTCATCGCAGGCTCCTCGGCACAGGATGAGGCGCTCGAGAACCTGATGCGCCTGGGGGAGGGCATCGCCGGCGCACCGAATATCTGCGCACCTGCCACACTCGACATCTACCGCGGGAGCATTCACGGGACGGCCAACCGCGTCTTTTACTGTCGCACCGCCCGGGCCGTCCGCGGCTTGCCGGCGGGTTTGCGTCTTGCCGTCTACAAGTCCTCCGGCGGCTCCGGCGATGGGGTGACGCCCGTCTCGGCGGCGAAGCCCCTCCGCTTCATCGATCTGAGCAGGCTCCCGGGGGCGCCGGGCTGCCTGGTGGGCAGGCCGGAGCGGGCGACCTCCGACTTCGTCGCCTACCGCAATCACTCGGGTTGCGATGGCGAGGGCCGGCCGGCCATCCCGCGCGCAGGTCTTTCGGATGTGAATCCCGAGCTCGTGGGAGGCGTGACGGCGGCACTCACGGTGCGAGCTCAGAACGAGATCGTGTGGGGACTGCCGGTATCGAAGAACTTCAGGAATGCGTTGCAGACCATCCAGGGACTGGTGCCCGCGACCGTGCCCCACGATGACCCCGGTCGCGATAGCGAGGCCGCCATGCCCACGCTCGCGCGAGCGCAAGTGGCCGCCATTTTCGCCGGCGCAATTCACTCGTGGGATCAGTTCTACGACCCCAAGGGAACACCGCTGACGCAATCGAGCCTCCTCGGGCTCGGCCCACCGGCCGACCCCGACGCCTCCGGGGCCTCGCCGGGTGCCTACCGACCCGATCGGCTGACCGGCCGAAGCATCTACATCTGCAGGCGAATCGAGAGCTCGGGCACTCAGGCGTCTTACGAACTCCATTACCTGCGTGCCCGCTGTGAGCCGGATGCGCCACCCTTCGTCAGGCCGGACGACGGCAGCAACCTGTTGAACGGCGGGGACGTGAACCGGCTGGTTCGAATACCGCGTCCCGCTGGCCGCGTGTTCGCGGGCAGGGGGACCGCCGATGTGCGCGACTGCCTGGATGCGCATGCACAGTTCAATCGCTGGGCGGTCGGCATTCTCAGTACCGAGAGCGTGGGTAACAACGGCAGCCGCAAGTTCCGCTTCGTGAAGGTCGACGGCGCGGCGCCGACATTGCTCAATGCCTACCTGGGACGCTGGCCGCACGTGACGGAACAATCGATGCAGTGGCGGCGCTCGTTCGATGCCTCGCTCGACTCCACGAACGAGGGGCGCGTCCTGCGCTTCATTTCCACCAACCTCGGTCTGCCTCGGGTGATCGCGGCGCTCAACTCGGGCTTCGTGCACTCCTGGGGCCAGGGAGGCTACCTGGCGCCTGCGCGCAGCGGCTTTCCACCCCCGTCACCGCCCGTCACCGCCGATGCGCTACGCACCAACCCGGTCGGCAGCCTCACCCGCTCCCTGGGCCGGCTGGACAACTGCGGTGAGCCCCTGACCGTGCGCCCGTCGGGCTTCTGAGCGGTTGCACCGCAGCAGCAACATTATTGTCATAAGCAGTCCAAATAATTGCCGGTTCTTGAGCCGCAGGTGCGGCATTCACGCTCGGGGTCGACCGAATGAATCGTATCCGCGCGCTCTCGATCGCGGTGCTGGCCCTTACGGCCTGCACATGGACCAGCAGCGCGCGCGCCTGGTGGAACGCGGACTGGACGTACCGCAAGGAGATCTCCTTCGACCTGACGGCGAAGGGCGCCGATATCCCCGGCGCGCCCACGGACGTGCCGATGCTGATCCGCCTGAGCCTCGGCAACTTCCAATACTTCAACGATGCGAATCCGGACGGCTCGGACTTCCGCTTCATCGACTCCGACGACAAGACGCCGCTCAAATTCCACATCGAGCGCTTCGATCCGCAGATGCAGATCGCACTGGTATGGGTGCGGGTGCCGCATCTGACGGGGGGCTCGGACAAGGACAAGATCTTCCTCTATTACGGCAACAAGAAGGCGACCGCCGCCGCGGATCCCGCCGGCACGTATGACACCAGTCAGGCACTCGTTTATCACTTCGGCCCAGCCAAGGGCTCGCCCCAGGACGCGACCGCTTACAAGTCGGAGCCCAGCGCCTTCGGTGCCGAGGCCAACAACGCCTCGCTGATCGGGGCCGGGGTGAAATTCGCTGGCGCGCAGACGATCGTGATCCCGGCGGCCGGGGCGGTGCATTTCTATCCCAACAAGGGGTTCACGCTCTCGGCGTGGGTGCGGCCGGATGGCGCACAGACCGATGCCGATGTGGCACAGCTCGCGGATCAGGGCCGCGAGCTGGTGCTGGGCATCAACGGCAATCAGGCGTTCGCCCGCTACGCCGGCGGCAGCCAGCCGCTGATCCTGACGCAGGTGACGCAGCTCAGCGCAGGCGAGTGGCACCACCTCGCCATGCGCCTGGGCGATGGCCGTCTGACGCTCTTCGTGGACGGCGTCGATGCGGGCCACGCCAATGTGGATGCGCAGGAGATCGGCGGCACGCTCACCATCGGCGGTTCGGCAGCCAAGGCCAATTACTTCAAGGGCGACCTCGATGAGCTCGAGGTGTCGAGCGCGGTGCGCAGCGCCGACTGGCTGAAAGCTGCGGCGCGCAGTCAGGGGATGACTGCGCCCCTCGTGGTCTACGGTGGCGACACCCAGCGCGAGGGCGGCGGCGAATCGTACTTCGCCACGACGCTGCGCAACGTCACCATCGATGGCTGGGTGATCATCAGCGTGCTGGCTTTCATGTTCGTGATGGCCGTGATCATCATGGTCACGAAGGGTGTCTTCCTGGCGCGGGTCGCCGGTGGCAACACACGCTTCCTCACGAGCTTCCGCGAGCTTGCGGAGGATCCGGCCGCGCTCGAGCGCAAGCACGGATCGGCCGACGACGATAGTGGGCAGGCGGATAGCCAGTTCGGCATCTCGATGCTCTGGCCGCTGTATCACTTCGGCATCCGCGAGGCGCTGAAGCGACTGGAAGGTCAGCCCGCAGGAGCCGATCGGGTGCGTACGCTCTCTGCACAGTCGATCGAGGCGATCCGTGCGAGCATGGATGCGCAGCTGACACGCCTGCAGCAGCGCCTGAGCAATCAGATGGTCTGGCTCACGGTGGCCATCGCCGGGGGGCCGTTCCTCGGTCTGCTCGGCACCGTCGTCGGCGTCATGATCACCTTTGCGGCGATCGCGGCCTCCGGTGACGTAAACGTGAATGCCATCGCGCCGGGCACCGCCGCAGCACTCGTCGCCACCGTGGCCGGCCTGGGTGTCGCGATCCCCTGCCTTTTCGGCTACAACTATCTCAACACCCGGGTGAAAGAGCTCAGCGCGGACATGCGCGTGTTCACGGACGAGTTCGTGGCGCGCATCGCCGAAACCTATTCCTAAAGGGAGCGCATAGCAGTGTCAGGATCGGTGGGCGGCGACAAGGATGTCTATGACGAGATCAACATCACCCCGATGCTCGATCTTGCCTACGTGTTGCTGGTGATCTTCATCATCATGACCACCGCGACCGTCCAGGGCATCAAGGTGAATCTACCCAAGGCGAGCGCACAACCGAGTCTTGCGGAGAACAAGACCAAGGCCATCACCATCAGCGGTGATGGCACCATCTATCTGGATACCTTCCCGGTGACGATGGCGGAGCTCGAGACACAGCTGCGCACCTACAAGGCTGCCAACCCGAGCCTTCCCGTGATCATCAAGGCCGATGCCAGCATCCAATACCAGCGCGTCGTCGACGTACTCGACCTGCTCGGGCGTCTGGAGATTACGCAGCTCGGTCTGGTGACGCAGAAGATCGTGAAGTGACGGCATGAACACGAAGCCTCGTGCGCGCAGGCGCAAGTCCCGGTATGTGCCCCTCATCGTCGTCGGCATTGTAGTGATCGGCGTGGGCGGGGCAGCGGTCGCGCTGGTGCGCAATTTCCTCTCGAGCCCCGCATCCCCGCCCAAGCAGATCGTGCAGCAGATCCAACTGATCCGTCCGCCGCCGCCGCCCCCCGACCTGCCGCCCCCGCCACCGCCGCCGCCGGAGGAGAAGGTGGATATGCAGGAGCCGCAGAAGCAGCCCGATCCGACCCCATCGAACGAGCCGCCCCCGAGCGAGCACCTGGGACTCGATGCGGCAGGGAGTGCCGGCTCGGACGCTTTCGGTCTCGTGGGCAACAAAGGCGGCCGGGATTTGCTGGCTGGCGGCGCCGGCAGTGCGTTCGCGTGGTACGCGGGCCTTCTCAAGGATCAGATCGTCAATCAGCTCGGCGCCGACAAGAAAGTGCGCAGCGGCGACTACAGCCTGACGGTGCGTGTGTGGGTCCGCGAGGACGGTTCGATTCAAAGGGTCAGCGTGGTGCAGGGTAGCGGTGATCGTGCGCGGGATCAGACGATCGAGGCCGCGCTCGAGCACCTCGACCGCCTGCCGCAGGCACCCCCGGCCGACATGCCAGAGCCGATCAGCCTGCGCATCGTCTCGCGCGGTTGATGTCGATCACGCCTCGCTACGAAACCTGCGGAGCAAGTCGTTTCCGAGGTGCTCGAGGACGCCACTCCAGTCCCCGGGTCGCGATTGACGGTACAAGCTCACGGACTCGTACCAGGGTGAGTCGGTGCGGTCCAGCAGCCAGCGCCAATCGGGCAGGTGCGACAAAAGGACCCAGGTCGGCCGTCCGAGCGCCCCCGCCAGGTGTGCCACGCTGGTGTCCACGCTGACGAGGAGATCCAGGCACTGGCACAGGGCTGCGGTGTCGGCGAAGTCATCGAGCTCGCCGCCCAGATACAAGATCCGGTCGCTGCTATGCAGCGCCGGCTCGTCCTCCGCGCGCACCTCCTTCTGCACACCGACATAGGTGAACCCCGTGGGCAGCGATCGCAACAGATCGGCCAGAGGAATGCGCCGGTGATGCTCGGTCGGCTGCTTTGCGTTGCCGCTCCAGACGATTCCGATGCGGGGGCCGTCGTACGCCCGCAGCCGCTCGCGCCAGCGCGCGACGGCGGCCGGCTCGGCACGCAGGTAGGGCTGCGGGCACGGGATCGACGTGAGCTCCGTGCCGAAGGCGAGCGGTAGGCTCAGCAGCGGAACGTGAAGATCGAATGCCGGGAGCGGCTCACCTCCCGCAATCAGCCGTGACACTCCGGGCAAGCCGGCGAGCAGCTTGCAGAGCGAGGGTTGCACCTCGAGGATGACTTCGGCACCGAGCTGCGCGACGGCCGGCGCATAGCGGCAGAATTGGATCGTATCCCCGAGACCCTGCTCGGCGTGCAACAGGATCCGCTTGCCCGAGAGCTTCTGCAGTCCGCGCCACTGCGGCACCGCGAAGTTGCGTCGCGGGCAACCCTTGATGTTCGCCCAGCGCCACTCGTACTCTTCCCAGCCGCCGGGCCAGTCGGACCTCTGCAGTCGCAGCATCGCGCGGGCGAGTCGCGCTTCGGGATAATCGCTGCGGCACTCGAGCGCGCGGTCGTAGCACTCGAGCGCCGCATCGAACTGCTTCAGATCCCACAGCGCGCTACCGCGGCTCAGATGCGCCTCCGGATAGTTGGCCCGCAGCGCGATCGCCCGATCAAAGCTCGCCAGGGCTTCCTGCGAGCGCCCCATGCCGTGCAGTGCACCGCCGCCGTTACAGTGCGCGTCTGCCAGATTCGGATCGAGTGCGAGAGCCCTCTGGCAGCTCTCGAGCGCCTCGGGCCAGCGCTGCAGGGCGTTGAGGGCCGCAGCTCGATTGGAGTGCAAGCCGGCATAGTTCGGAGCCAGCGCGATGGCTTGATCGTAGCTTGCGAGCGCCTCGGCGCCGCGGCCCAGCCGCTCGAGCGCGTTGCCTCGGTTGGCATGTGCTACGGCGTTGCCCGCATCGAGGGCGATCGCACGCTGACAGCTGCCGAGCGCCTCCTCCCAGCGCCGCAGGCCGATGAGCACCGCGCCGCGGTTGGAGTACAGGTCCGCCGACTGCGAGCCACTGGCGATCGCCAGGTCGTAGCTGACCAGCGCCTGCGGTCCGCGGCCGAGTCTCGCCAGCAAGTCCCCGTGACGACGATGCAGATCGGCCCCACCGATGCCGATGCGAATCGCCCCCGCGTACGCCTCGGCGGCCTCTTCGAGACGCTGCAGGCGCTGCAGCAGCTCGGCGCGGCCCGTGTGCGCCGGCGCGTAGTCCGGCCGCAGCCGCAACGCCCGCTCATAACTCTCCAGTGCCGCGTCCGACTGGCCGAGCGCCGCTCGAACGTTGCCCAGATTGGTGTGCGCGGCGAAGGCGGCGGCACTGTCCGAGCCGTGCCTCAATGCCTTGGCGATGAGCTTGTTGGCCGCGCCGTAACGGCGGTTTTGCGCCTCGATGACCCCGCATAGATGGAGCGCATCGAAATTGGCGCTGTCGCGCTCGAGGATTTGACGATAAATCGCCTCGGCCTGCGACAGCCTGCCTTGCTGATGCAGCTCGATGGCGCGGGATAGAAGAGGAGTGGGCTGCGCTCCGGCGGACGGCTTGGCCATGCTGATGTCAATGAGAATCGAGCAACCCCCGAGCGGCGATTGTCGGCGTGCGAGGTGACATTTCCGTGTCGCCGAGCGACAGTACACTCGGGCACGCATGGGGAGTCAGCAGAACGAAGGAGCGCGATCGGGCACCTCCGGCGCCGCGTCCGCGCCGCTCGCCGAGGGCGATGGCATCGCGAGCCTCCGGCAACGAAGCATCGCGCTGTTCGAGGCGCGCCGTCTCGGTGAGGCCGAGACGATCTGCCGGCAGATCCTCGCATGTCAGGCCGCGAGCTTCGATGCGCTTCTGATGTTGGGGGCCATCGAGGTGCAACGTGGGCGGATGGCGCAGGCGGCCGGATACTTCCGCCAAGCGGTCGCCGCCAATGGTGCATCGGCGTACGCAGCTCACAACCTGGGGGTCGTCGAGCTGGCGCTGCTTCGTCCGCTCGAAGCCGTCGCGAGCTTCGATCGGGCCATTGCGCTGCAGCCGCGATCGGCGGGCGCTTACTTCTGCCGTGGGACGGCGCTGTGCATGCTGGGGCGACACGCCGAGGCGCTCGAGAGCTTCGACGCCGCGATCGCGCGCGAAGCGCGCGACTGGCGCCCGCACGCCGAACGCGGCCGGGCCTTGTGCCAGCTGGGGCGCCTCCCAGAGGCACTGCAGAGCTACGACCGGGCGATCGCACTGTCGCCAAACATCGCGCTGTGCCACTGTCTGCGCGGCGAGGTGCTTCTCGAGCTGGCTCGATCGCAGGAAGCGCTGGCAAGTTGTGATCGCGCCCTCGCCCTCGACCGCACGCTCGCCCAGGCCCACATCGCGCGCGCGGCGGCGCTGCGGGCGTGCTCACGGCTGGCGGATGCGCTTGCAGCGGCCGATCGGGCGATCGGTCTGCAGCCGAGCAATGCCGACGCGCACGTCGCTCGAGGCTTGACGCTGATCGCGCTCGAGCGCCACGAGGAGGCGTTGACCGCGTTCCGAAGCGCCCTGGACGCTGCTCCAGATCACGCTCTCGCGCACTGGCACACGGGCGAATGTCTGCGGCGCCTGGATCGTCCGGCCGAGGCGCTGGCCGCCTGGGAGCGGGTACAGCAACTGCAACCGACAAGCGCAGCGACGATGGCGGCGCGTGGATTGATGCTGAACGAGCTGCGGCGCTTCGACGAGGCCCTGCGGTGTTACCGCGCCGCGCTCGCCGCGGCCCCCGATAACGCCACCGCGGCATTCAACGCAGGCTGCTGCCTGCTGAAGCTCGGTCAATTCGCAGAGGGCTGGAAACTCTTCGAGGCGCGACCCCGGTTCGAGCCTCCCGATCGGGATCGAATACAAAGGCAGCCGCGCTGGAGCGGCTCCGTCGATCTTCGCGGGCGACGATTGCTCGTCACGGCGGAGGGAGGGCTCGGGGACGCCATCCAATTCAGCCGCTACGTCAGCTCTGCCGCGCATGCCGGCGCGTGTGTCATCCTCGAAGCCCATCCGCCGCTGCGAGGCTTGTTGAGCAGCGTGGCCGGTGTGGACGCGCTGATCTGCCCCGGAGAGGAGCTGCCGCCGTTCGACCTGCACTGCCCCGTGATGAGCCTGCCGTTTGCTTTCGATACGACGCTCGCAACCATTCCCGCTGCGGTGCCTTACTTGAAGGTCGACGCCGACAGGGTGAGCCACTGGGCCGCGCGGTTGCCGCCGCGAACGCGACCGCGAGTCGGCATCGTCTGGTCCTCCGGGGTGCGTCCACAGCATCCGGATCTGTGGTTGCACGAACGGCGCAACATTCCGCTTGCGAGCCTGGCCGTACTGCTCGATTTGGACATCGAGCTCTACAGCCTGCAGAAAGGCCGGGCGCAGTCGCAGCTCGCGCACCTGCCGCGCAACGCTCGCGCCGCCCGGCCGATCATCGATCACGCCGACCACCTGCACGATTTCACCGACACTGCCGCGCTGATGCAGAACCTGGATCTCATCATCAGTGTCGATACGGCGGCCGCGCACCTCGCCGGTGCGCTGGCAAAGCCGACCTGGATCTTGCTCGGTTACGATGCGTGCTGGCGCTGGCTGCTCGATCGATCCGACAGCCCGTGGTACCCGACGGCGAGGCTGTATCGGCAGGAGCGGCCGGGTGACTGGAGCGGCGTCGTCGCTAAGCTCGCCGCCGACCTGGGTAGGCTGTAGCACGGCGGGGCGATCCGCGCGGTGGACGTGCTGGCGGGGCTACACCGGGCGTGTCATCAGACAGACATCATTCGCCGCTAGCGTCGCGCCTGCCCCCGCCGCGGAGTCTGCGTTCACGATGCGCGTCACCACCAGCCGAATCTGCCTCGCGGCGCTCGTGTTCCTCGGTCCGCCGGCGCTTGCCGGCGGCGAAGCACGCACATCTTCTGGCTCCACCGTCGCGAGCGCATCGCCGACGAGCGAGGGCAGTCTGCGGGATCTGCTCGCGCGCAGCTCGCAATCCTTGAGCGCGCTCGATCGCGCGCTCGGCATGCAAGCTCCCGCGGCGCGTCAGGCGGCCAGTGCGGACTGTGTCTCGAGTCGCAGCTGCAGTGTGGCTGCGGCACTCGATGCGCTGAAGGCGGCGGCCAACGAGATCCGCGATGAGCTGCGCGGACGCAAGGCGGATGAAACACGACTCGGTGGAGACTTCGGAGACGCCGCGGCCGACGCCGTGCGGCCGCTGCTGCAGGCATTGCCTCAATGGCAGCACGTGGCACGCGATCTGCCGCAGGATGCAACGGCGCTTCGCCAATCGCCGGCGCTCGCGCAAGCGGCGCCCAAGCTACGCCCCACGTTGCAGAGTCTCGTCGAGTCACTGCGCACGACGATCGACTATTTGCGCTACAGCGGCGTCGCCACGCAGCCGCTCGAGTCCGCCCTGGCACAGGGGACGCGCAGCTCCTGAGAGGAAGTCAGGGAGCGGCGGTCGTCGCGCTCTGCGACGCGTTTTCGCCGATCGTGATCTGCTGCAGGCGTCCCGCGCGAAACACCGTCAGGGTGGCGTTCGGCCGGGCCCCGATCTCCTTGAGAATGTCGACGTTGCCGTGCCCGCCGACCGCCATGCCGTTCACCTCCGTGACGAGGTCGCCCGGGTGCAGGCCGAGCTGGGCGAATGCGCCGCGGTTGCGCCCGGGAAACACACGGACGCCCTGCACCTCGTCGGTGGGCGTGGTCGGCGCCGCGCGCAGTGCGTCGGCGGCGCCCGCAGCCGGCACGGGATGCGAGGCCGCGGCGGTATCGCTCGAGCCTGCGGAGGTGAGCTGCTGCGCCACACCTCCTGTGACACGCAACCTCTCGCGCACGCCACCGTGCTCGAGCACCACGTAGTCGGCATAGACCTCGCGCAGAAACACTCCCGGTGCGAGCTCGCTGTCCGCGCCGCGGACCGCGGCGGTCTGCGCACTGCGACCAATGATCGCCGCACCCGCGCGCGGACCGCGTGCCGCGAAGACACCGATGACCACGAAGTCATCCGCGATCTGAGTTGGCTCGCCTGCGCCGGATGAGTTGCCTGCACCGGCAGCACCTGCGGGCTGCGGCAACGAGCCCACGTGAGTGGGTAAGTCCGCGTGGTGCAGGCGCAGCGCCCCGCCTGCGGCGGCGAGTGGCGAGGTGTGATGCCGCCACCAGGCGACAGTGACCACCAAGCCCGCGAGTGCGGCAGCGAGTGTTGCGATCGACGCCGCGAGTCGCGGCGTCTGCGCTCGTTGTCGAGACAACCCGGACGACATGCGTGCAAGTGTAGCCGCTCGTTACAAACAGGAGAACTCGAACGCGCATCTGCAACGCGATGTGGAGCTGGCACAGCTTCATCGCATCTTCATTTGCCCGTCATACCGGGGCCGGAGGCTTGCCGCTCGCGAGGCCGCACAAACAAGCCGGCCCAGGGAGAGCTCCGTGAAGCCGATACACAGGTTCGTGCAGCTGGCGCTGCTTCCCGCAGCGCTGACTTTGTCCGGAGCCGCGCTTGCGCAGAGCGTGCAGACGGCGACGCCGATTACGAACGTCATCGTTCTGTTCGACGAGAACATCTCGTTCGATCACTACTTCGGTACCTATCCGAATGCACAGAACAATCCCGGCGACCAGATCTTCGTGTCCTACCCAGGCACGCCGACCGTGAACGGCTACGACATCGAGCTGCTGTTCCACAATCCGAATCTCAATGCCACGGGCACAGCAAAGGTCAATCCGACGCGCCTGTCGGCGGCGCAGGCCTACACGTGCAGCAACAATCACAATTACGGTCCGGAGCAGCAGGCGGTCGACGGCGGGCTGCTCGATCAGTTCCCCAAGTACACTGGCAAGACGACCAGCGAGGGCTGCGCGAGTGACGGCTCGACGGTGATGGCGTACTACGACGGCAACACCGTCGCCGCGCTGTGGAACTACGCACAGAATTACGCGCTCAACGACAACTCCTTCGGTTCGACTTTCGGTCCTTCCTCCACCGGTGCGATCAATCTCGTGTCGGGCAACACCTACGGGGGCCAGACGTTCTTTGGTACGGGCTCGACCGCCTCCTATCCCAACACGGTCACGGGTAGCTCGAGCGTGGTGACCGACATCGGCGATTTCGATCCGTACCTGGACGATTGCGGAGCCGATTCCGGCGGCACCGTGACGACGACCACGACACTGCAGATGACGGGCACCAATATCGGTGATCTGCTCAACGCAGCCGGCGTCACCTGGGGCTGGTTCCAGGGCGGCTTCCGCCCGACGACGGCCTACAGCGGCACCACTCCGGCCGTGTGCGGGGCGCAGCGCATCGAGCACGAGTACCCGAGTGTCAATCCCACGGTCGTGGTGCCCCAACCTGCGGCGCCGCTCGAGACGGGCTCCAACATTCACGTGGAGACCGCGGATTACGTTCCGCACCACGAGCCCTTCCAGTTTTACGCCTCGACGCGCAATCCGCATCACTTGGCTCCGTCATCGCCTGCCATGATCGGCCAGAGCGATCAGGCTAACCATCAGTACGACACGCAGGACTTCTTCACGGCGTTGGCGAACGGCAATCTACCGGCCGTGTCCTTCATCAAGCCGCCCGCGGCCTATAACGCGCACCCGGGCAATTCCGATCCGGTGACCGAGCAATACTGGATCACGCAGGTGATCAATCAGGTGATGCAGTCGCCCTACTGGCCGACGACCGCGATCATCATCGCCTATGACGACTCGGACGGCTGGTACGACCACGTGACCGCTCCGATCGTGAGCCCCTCGGACGTGACGGAGAGCGGAGAGTCGAGCGTGTACGACAACCTCGCGGGCGTCGGCAACTGCGGCACACCGGTCTCCGGGGCGCAGCTCGCCCGTTGCGGTCACGGTCCGCGGCTGCCGCTGCTCGTGATCTCCCCCTATGCCAACCCCAATTTCGTCGATCACACCTTCACCAACCAGGCCTCGATCATCAATTTCATCGAGTACAACTGGAACCTGGGTTACATCGACGGAGCCACGGCGCCGGCAGCGGGTACGGGCTCCTTCGACCGCTATTCCGGCACGCTCCTGAGCATGTTCAACTTCAGTGCAGGGCCCAATACGGCGCCGTTGCTGCTCACCTGCTCCGGCGCTTACGCGAGCGGTCCCGCCACGATGTGCCCGCTCGATCCGACGCCTTAACGGGGAAACGAAGATGCAAAAACATACGATGCGCATGAGCGCGCTCGCCGCCGCGGTGGCTCTCACCCTCGGCACATTGCAGGCGCACGGCGCCACTGTCGAGCTGCCGCTCGGTCAGACTGTCGATGGCATCAGTCCTCTGCATGCCGACGACTTCATCGACAACTTCTACGACGGCGGCGACGGCTCCAACTCGCTCGCGAATTCCGAGGCGGGTGTCTACAACGTCGGTCCCGGACCGAATCTGGGCTTCCAGTTTTCGGCCAATGCCGCCGCTCCGGGCTCCGCGCTGGGGAGCACCAGCGGCAAGTTCGAGTACAACCCCTCCGGACTGTCGCAGGTGCTGTACTTTGCATACACCAGCTCGGCGATCACCAATACGGTGAATTTCGCCGCGGGCTTCAATGACGTCTCGTTCAACTACGCGTTCTCGGCCAACGACAATTACTCGGGCCAAACGATCAACATCTATTCTGGCCTCAACGGCACGGGCACGCTGCTCGATTCCTTGACGCTCACGGGCAGCAACTACGGCGTCGACGGCTGCAGCACCAGCCAATACGCGTATTGCACCTGGTACTCGCTCACGAGCGGGCAGCTCTCGGGCGTCGCAGAGTCGATCACCTTCGGCAGCTCCAACGGTGCTTCGGAGTTCACCGAATTCGACGGCCTGAGCGTCAATGCCGTGCCGCTGCCGGCCGCCGGGTGGCTCCTCATGAGCGGGCTCGGCGGCGTGGCGGCCATGGCGCGCAGGAGGCGCGTGACCGCCTGAGTCGTGAGCGCACGATGCGATGACGGGCGCCACGGACCGCGCGCCCGAAGCCTGGCGCGCCCCGTCGGTGGGCGTCTGGTCGTGCCCGTGTGCCTCGTGCTGCTCGCGGGCAGTACCGGCGGTGCGAGCGGAGCGACGGCAAACGCTCCGGCGGCCGAGCGCGCCGCCGCCGGGGACGACATGGCTTCGGTCGCAGCGGCGCAGCCCTGTCCCCGACCCGGCGTTGGCACGGAGCTCACGCAGCCCGAGGACCTGCAGAGCGTTGACGGTCGGCTCGAGGTGCGGCTGAGCATCCTCGACTACCGCACGCCCGAGGGCGTGGCACGCTACTGCTATCTGACACCCGATGGCCACGAGGCACCCACGCTGCGGGTGCATCCGGGCGATCGCGTGATCCTGCATTTGACCAATCGGCTGCGGGTGCTCGAGCCGGATGGGGCCGGGCGGACCCAGCGGCTGCCTGCGATGTCGATGAGCATGGCGATGCCGATGCCTGCGGCGGCATCGGCAGTCGGCCGCGAGCGTGCCCGAGACCAGCCCTGCGCGAGCGCTCCCTCGAGCGCCACGGCCACGAATCTGCACTTTCACGGCCTCACTCTTGCGCCGCATTGCCACGCGGACGATGTGTTGCACACGGCAATCGCACCGGGCGCGCTCTTCACCTATGACTTCTACGTGCCCGAGAACGAGCCGCCCGGCCTCTACTGGTATCACCCGCACATTCACGGGTTCACGAACCCGCAGGTGATGGGCGGCGCCGCCGGCGCGCTCATCGTGGAGGGGCTCGAGCGCTCGATCCCCGAGGTGGCCGGCCTTGCCGAGCAAGTACTGGTGATTCGCGACCTGCCGCTCATGCATCCGGACGCCCCGCCATCGACGGCCGAGCCGGTGGTCCCCAAACCCACGCTCGACCCCGATGGCGACATTGCCAACAACAACACCGGTTTCGGCCAGCCGGCGCGCGATCTGTCGGTGAATTTCGTGCCGGTACCGTATCCGGACTACATCCCTGCACGTCTCCGCATGCGTCCCGGAGAGAAGCAACTGTGGCGCGTGCTCAACGCCGCCTCGATCACCTACGTGCACCTCGCGCTGCTCGTCGACCGGTTGCCGCAGAGCCTCGGGGTCGTCGCCATCGACGGTGTGCCCGTGAACTTCGGCGATGCGGCCGCGCCGCACGTGAAGCCGGTCGACCACCTGGTGATTCCGCCCGGTGGCCGTGCGGAGCTCATCGTGACGGCACCGCCCGCAGGTCACGAGGGGCTGCTCATCTCGCGCACGGTGAACACCGGTCAGGACGGCGAGAACGTACCCAATCGCGCGCTCGTGGCGATCGCGACCTCCGCGGGCGCCGCCCCGGTACTGCGGCACGTGCCCGCGGCGAGCGGACCGCCGTCGCGACCGACGCTACCCTGGATCGGCTCGGTGACGCCGGTGCGCACCCGCAAGCTCTACTTCTCGGAGCGCCGCTCGGATCCCAAAGACCCGCAGAGTCCGGTCGTCTTCTTCATCACCGAGGAGGGACGGCCCGAGAGGGCTTTCGATCCCGCCGCGCCGCCGAACATCGTCGTCAGACAGGGAGACGTGGAGGACTGGGTGATCGAGAATCGCTCGCTCGAGCTGCACGCCTTTCACATCCATCAGCTGCACTTCCAGCTGCGGCAGTGGTATGGCTACCAGGTGAACGAGCCCTTCCTGCGCGATACGGTGAGCGTACCGTTCTTCGATAATCACATGACCGCGTATCCGAGCGTGACGGTGCGCATGGACTTTCGCGATCCCAACATCGTGGGCACCTTCATGTACCACTGCCACCTGCTCGAGCACGAGGATGCCGGAATGATGGGCACGATCCGTGTGGAGCCGGCCGCGACCAGCGCCGCTCGGCAGCCCTCGCAGCAATAGCCATCAGGCCGATCTACCGCCTCATCCGGCTGCGCCAGCTCAGCCGTGCGGCTCCTCGTTCTCGATCGCAGCAGTCCAGTGCGCCACCTGCTCGCGCGTCATATGACTCGGAGGGCTGAGGCGCGCATCGCCATAGCCCCATTCCTCGACATCGATCAGATACTGTGCGCGTGACAGCAGTGTGCCGCGACAGAGCGGCCGCACGGTGTCGCTGCCGAGCGCTGCGGGCGCTCTGGCGAGACGAGCCTGCCGGCGCCACAGCTCGCGGCGCACCTGCGCCGGGATCTGCGCGCGCTCACCTGGATAGATGTAGTCGAAGAGCACGAGGTGGCTCACGAGCACGGGCCACTCGGCGCCGAAGCGCTCGAGCAGACGCGTCCAGTCGAGCGAGCGGCCGCACGCGCGCAACAGATGCGCGACATCCGCTCCGTCGTAGCGCTCACGCTCCATGATGAAGGCCTTCGACCAGATGATCTCCTCGGGGGGACACAACAGGGTGGGCTCCCCGAGCACCTCGGCGCGCCGGGCGTGGGCAAACCACTGCTCGTCCACCTCGGCGATGCCGTTGCCGGAGCTGAAGATCACGTCGACGAAACGCTCGCCGCAGTGAACCTTGGCCAGCCAGTGCGGATGGGTGAGCTCGCACTGGCAGCCACCGGCTGTGGCGAGGACCGTGAGCGCGTCGGCGCAATCGCGCCGCCGCACGAACACGTCGAGGTCCTTGGTGTGGCGCTCGATGCCCGTGTAGCGCTCGAGCGCATAGGCGCCGCCCACGAGGTGGCCGATGCCGCCCGCGCGCAGCACTCGCAGCGTGCGACAGTAGAACGCTCGCGTGGGCTCATCGAGCTCGCTCGGCTTGCAGGTGACCTGTAGCATGCTCCAGCTCCGGTCCGCCGGCCCCTTCACGCCCAGACTCACGGGCATAGGGATTGCTCCACTTCGAAGGAGGGCTTCATGTCGGACAAGCAAGCTGTGCGCCTGGCGGCGGTGGGCGATCTGCACATCCGCAAGACTTCCCGGGGGGTTCTGCAGCCCGTGCTCGCCTCGGTGAACGAGCGGGCCGACGTACTGCTGCTGTGCGGGGATCTCACCGATTACGGCTTGCCCGAGGAGGCGCAGGTGCTCGCACGCGAGCTCACGAGCGCCGTTCGCATTCCGATGATTGCGGTGCTCGGCAATCACGATCAGGAGTCCAATCAGCAAGTCGAGGTGTGTCGCATCCTCGCGGATGCCGGCGTCAAGCTTCTCGACGGTGACACGTGCGAAATCAAGGGCGTGGGCTTTGCAGGCGCCAAGGGTTTTGCAGGAGGCTTCGGTCGCGCCACGCTCGGCCCGTGGGGCGAGCGGGCGATCAAGGCCTTCGTGCAGGAAGCGATCGATGAGACGTTGAAATTCGAAGCGGCGCTCGCGCGGCTGCGCACGCCACGGCGGGTGGCGCTGCTGCACTACGCCCCGGTGCGCGCCACGGTCGAGGGGGAGCCGCCGGAGATCTTTCCCTGGCTCGGCAGCAGTCGCCTGGAAGAGCCACTCAATCGCTATCCCGTGGACGTGGTGTTTCACGGCCATGCGCATTACGGATCGGCCGAGGGACGCACCAGCACCGGCGTGCGCGTATTCAACGTGGCATTGCCGCTGCTGCGACAGCTGTTCCCCGCCGAGCCTCCCGTGCGCTTCTTCGATCTATCGCAGGATGCGGCGCCCGCCGCCGCATCGCTCGAGGGCTCGCTGGGGCACATCGCGGTCTGAGTCGGCATCCGGCGGCTTGTGATACATTGATGCCCTGGCCCCCCCGTTAAATAGAACCGTCTTGGCCAGTCCCTACATCGAGCGCATCCTCAAGGCGCGCGTCTACGACGTGGCGATCGAGTCGCCGCTGGATCTCGCACCGCGGCTCTCACAACGGCTCGGCAATCGCATCCTGCTCAAGCGGGAGGACCTGCAGCCGGTGTTCTCCTTCAAGCTGCGCGGCGCCTACAACAAGATCGCGCATCTGTCGGAAGGGGCGGCGCAGCGTGGCGTCATCTGCGCATCGGCCGGCAACCACGCGCAGGGCGTGGCGCTCGCTGCGCAGCGCCGGGGTATCCCCGCCGTCATCGTCATGCCGCAGACGACGCCACAGATCAAAGTGCGTGCCGTCGCCGATCTCGGCGGAGAGGTCGTGCTCGACGGTGATGATTACGACAGTGCCTACGAGCAGGCAATGGCCCTGACGCGTGAGCGTCACCTGATATTCGTGCATCCCTTCGACGATCCCGACGTGATCGCGGGGCAGGGAACGATCGGCATCGAGATCCTGCGTCAGTGCGGCGGGGATCTCGATGCCGTGTTCGTACCGGTGGGCGGCGGCGGCCTGATCGGCGGCATCGCCGTGTACATCAAATATCTCTACCCGCGAGTACGCATCATCGGCGTAGAGCCCGAGGATGCCAATGCCATGTACGAGTCGCTGCGCGCCGGACGGCGCGTGCAGCTCGAGCGAGTCGGGATCTTCGCCGACGGCGTCGCCGTGCGGCGGGTGGGCGAGGAGACCTTCACGCTCGCCCGAGCACACGTCGATGAGATCGTGCTCGTGAGCACCGATGAGATCTGCGCGGCGATTCAGGATGTCTTCGAGGATACCCGCTCGATCGTGGAGCCCGCGGGTGCGCTCGCGCTCGCCGGCATCAAGAAGGTCGTGGCACGCGAGGGCTGGCAGGGAAAGCGCCTGGTGGCCGTGAACAGTGGCGCCAACATGAACTTCGACCGCTTGCGTCACGTCGCCGAGCGCGCCGACCTCGGTGGCGAGCGCGAGGCACTGCTCGCGGTGGAGATTCCCGAGCAGCCGGGCTCCTTCCTGCAGTTCTGCGAGTGTCTCGGCGGACGCGCCGTCACCGAGTTCAACTACCGCTTCGGCAGCACCGAGCGGGCGCAGATCTTCGTGGCGTGCGCCCTCACCGAGGGTCGCGCGGAGAAGGATCGCCTCGTGCAGCAGCTGCGCGCAGCCGACTATCCCGTGCACGACATGACCGACAACGAGGTGGCGAAGCTGCACGTGCGCTACATGGTTGGCGGGCATGCGCGCGGATTGCCCGATGAGCTGCTGTATCGCTTCGAGTTCCCGGAGCGCCCGGGTGCGCTGCTCAAGTTCCTGCAGGCGGTCGGCGCACGCTGGAACATCACCCTGTTTCACTACCGCAATCACGGCTCGGATTACGGCCGGGTGCTCGCCGGCATCCAGGTGCCTGCGGCGCAGCGCGAGGATTTCATGCTGCACCTGAACGAGCTGCACTACCGCTACACGGAAGAGTCGGCAAATCCCGCCTATCGCATGTTCCTGGGAGCGTGATTCGAAGCTCGGCTCGGGCCTTACGGGGCGCCGCCCGGGCTCGGCTGCAGGTCGTGCGGAAAGACCTGCACGGCGGCGCTGACCGCCGCCGCGAGTTGCTCATGCGTGAGCTTGAGCATGGGGTCGTTGTGCTGGCCCGCGGCCTCGCTCATGCCGCTCGCCGCCACCCGGGCCTTGGCGAGAATCCGATCGAGCTGGGGGCGCTGCTTGGGGGAGATCAGGGTGAGACCCTGCTGCAGGGTCATGAGCCCCCGCTCGAATTGCGCACGCTGCTGGGGAAGCTGATCGTACGAGTGCGCGAGAATGAGGCTCTCGCTGTGCGCGACGACATCGCTCATGAGCGTCAGGCCGACGTGCACGGCCTGCGCGGGGGTGAGCGGCTGGGAGGGGGGCAGGGCCTGTGCGCCGGCCGACCCCGCGAGCATCCAAGCCGCGAGCAGTCCGACCCTCCGATAACGAGCCCGTTCCATGGCACATCTTAGCTCGGCCGCCTCGGCACAGTGTATGGTGGGGCCGTGAGCACGCCTCCGGTACTACGCCCGAGTCTTGCGGCGAACGCCGAGCTATGTGCCTATGTGGGCCTGTTGCCGCTGGTGCTTTCGCCGCTCGGCATCGCGTTCCTGCCGAGCTATGCCTTACGAGAGCTGTCTCAGCAGCTGGCGCTCGGCTACGGCGCGGTGGTGCTCGCAACGCTCGGCGGGGTGCACTGGGGCATGGCACTCGCCGGGCGCATGTCATGGACGCCCGCAAGAATCCTCGGCGCCGTCCTGCCGGCGGTGTGCGGAGCGGTGAGCGTGGCGGCTGCAGGCCAGCTCGGGCTCGCAATTCTCGTCATCGGCCTCGGGGTGTTCTGGCTCTACGAGCACCGGGTCGTCGGCAGCGAGCTGCCGGAGGTGTACCTGCGACTGCGGCGCAACCTCACTCTGGCCGGCTGCTCGCTGCTCGCCGTGAGCATGTTCGTCTCCGAGAGTGTCGGCTTGCTTTGAGCTGATTCGAAAGCAGGGCCGATCTACTCGCCCGGAATGGGCAGATCGAACAGCAGGGCGCGTCCGTAGCGCACCGGCGGGGAGCCATAGGAGAGCACCGCATCGTGATAGCGCTTGAGCGTGAAGCTGGCGCCCCAGCGCTCGCGCGCCTCCTGGCGCAGCGCCAGGTGCTCCTGCACGCCGACGAAATAGGTGGACAGCTGTGCCGCGGTCAGCTGCACCCGCACCCACTTGGCACTCGCCTCCGCTTCCTCCTGGAAGGTGTCGTGCGTCATGAGCTGCATGGCCTGCTCCCGCGTCATGGCGCCTGCGTGCACGCCCTGATCGAGCAGTGCGTTGCCGATCGAGCGTAGGTACCACTTGAGCTGGATCAGCTGCATGAGTGGATCGCCGTCGCGAAATCCCTGCTCCTCCATCAGCTGCTCGGCGTAGACCGCCCACCCCTCGACGAACGTGCCCGACTGCAGCACCGCGCGCAGCGCCCCGGGATAACGATTGGCGTGCGCGAGCTGCACGTAGTGGCCCGGCATCGCCTCGTGGATGGTGAGCTCGTCGATCGCACGGGTGTTGTACTCGCGCAGGAAGGAGCGCACGCGCGTCTCGTTCCAGTCCGCTGGAATCGGTGACACGGCGTAGAAGGTGGCGAGGCCCTTGTCGAGCGGCCCGGGCGAATCGCAGAAGGCGAGCACCACGCCCCGCTCGAATGCCGGCATGGGAATGATCTTGATCGGATCGTCGTAGACGGTGAGCAGGTCCTTGGCGCGCACGAAGCGCTCGGTATCGGCGAGCGCCTGACGCGCGGCATCGAAGACGCGATCGCGCTGCGGAGCATCCGCGTACGCAAGCTCGAGCGCCCCCTGGATGACGGCCTGCTCCTGATCCGGCGAGGGCTCCTCCGGCAACGCCGTGGCGTCGGGCCGGGCAGTGAGCACGCTTCGGGCGAGCACGTACATCCGATGCCGCGTACGGGAGAGCTCGGCCAGAGCGCGCGTGCGGATCTCCTCGCGCGACAGAGAGGAGGAGAGTGCAAAATGCAGCTTCTGATCGTAGAGCTTCTCACCCAGGCGGAAGTCACCGTGCGCATCGGGCAGCAAGCGCTTCGCGAGCCAGATCTGCTGCTGTGACACCGCCGTGCGCGCCCGCTCGATGGCGCTGCGCAGCCGGGCCTGATCGGCGGGCGGAAGGGAGGCGATCTGTGGCTCGATGAGATCGGCGATCACCTCGAGCACGCCGGAGTTCTGCTCCAGTGCCACCTCCGCATGCACGTGCGGCACGGCGGCCGGCTCGAGCGTGTCGCGCACCTGCGCCAGCAGGCGTGGCAGCGCCTCGAGGCGTGCGGTCGCGGCGTTGAGTCGCACGGCAAGCGGCGCGAACTCCCGACTCATCAGCAGATAGAGACCGTTGCCCGCGAGGTCGGTGTACAGGAGCGGGTTCCAGCGCCACTCCTGCAGCTCGTTGCTCTCCCAAAGCTGTGACCGCAACCGCTCCTCGAGCAGGCGCGCGTCGACCTGATGCGTGCGCGATAGCTGCCTGTCATCGATGGATGTCAGCGCGGTGAGCAACTCCTGTGCGAGGGCGGTGCGCTCCGCGCGCGCCGTGGGGCCGATGTCATCCAGGCGGTCATCGTAGCGATGGTCACCGAGCGCTGTGGCGGCGACCGGCGTGAGCGCGAGCATCTCATCGAGGTAGCGTTGCCCGAGGTGCTCGAAGGCGATGTCGGCAGCGCTCGGCCCGGCGGGTGGCGCAGGTGGCGGTGGCGCGCTCGCACACGCCGCGAGCAGCACGGCGAGCAGCGCCGCGGGCCGCAGCACCAGGGTGCGGCAATGGCTGGATGCGACCACCCGGAAGGCTCTCCTTATTTACGCACCGATATTGAGCATGCGAGTGGGCTTTACGCCATCACTGTACGTGTATACAGTATCACAATGGCCCGACCTCCAGCGCGTCCGCATGCGCCCCTCAAGGGCCGCGGCGCACTCTCCAATCCGCCGGATCGTTTCTCGCGCACGCAGACCGAGCGCACCGAGGACGGCTGGTACGTCGAGCCCGAGCCTCCCAAGCTCGAAACCACAGTCGAACCCGATCGCGCACGCACGGTCATCAGCCACAACGACTCGCCCGATGTCGGCTTCGAGCAGTCGATCAACCCTTATCGCGGATGCGAGCATGGCTGCAGTTACTGCCTAGAGGGCGAAACGCCCATTCTGATGGGCGATGGCACTACCCGGCCGATCGCCAGCCTGCGCGTCGGCGATGAGATCTACGGGACCGTGCACCGTGGTCGCTACAGGTATTACCAGAAGACCCGCGTGCTCGCGCACTGGAGCGTCGTCAAGCCGGCTTACCGCATCAGCCTCCGGGACGGCACGCAGATCATCGCTGGCGCTGACCATCGCTTCCTCACCGAGCGCGGCTGGAAGTTCGTGACGGGTGCGGTGAGCTCTAGCGACATGCGACGACCTCACCTCACGACGAACGACGAGCTTCTCGGTACTGGGGCATTCGCGGATGCGGTGCTCCACGATGAGCTGTATGAGCGGGGCTACCCCGCCATCCGCCGCAAGCTGAACATCGAAGGCCAGGCGCTAGAGTGTGATGCCAAGTTACGCGTCGCCTCCATCGAGCCGCTCGGCGGCGCCATGCGCCTGTACGACATCACGACGGGGACGGAAGATTTCATAGCCAACGGCGTCGTGAGCCATAACTGCTACGCGCGCCCGAGCCATGCCTACATGGGGCTGTCCTCGGGCTTGGATTTCGAGACGCGACTCTTCTATAAGGAGAACGCCGCCGCGCGACTCACGGAGGAGCTCGCGCGCCCTGGCTACGTGTGCAAACCCATCGCGATGGGCACCAACACCGACCCGTACCAGCCGCTCGAGAAGCGCCTGCAGGTGACGCGCTCGATCCTCGAGGTGCTGCTGCGCGTGCATCACCCGGTGACGCTCGTGACCAAGAGCACGCTCATCCTGCGTGATCTGGATCTGCTCGCCGAGCTCGCGCGCGAGCAGCTCGTGGGTGTGTCGATCAGCGTCACCTCGCTCGATCCGGAGCTCAAACGCACGCTCGAGCCGCGCACGGCATCGCCGCGCGCGCGACTCACGACCATCGAGCGGCTGAACGCGGCGGGTGTACCCGTCGGGGTGCTCGTCGCACCCGTGATTCCCGCGATCAACGATCACGAGATCGAGGCCATCGTCGCGGCGGTCGCCGCGGCGGGCGCGCGTGCCGCGGGCTACGTGCTGCTGCGGTTGCCCTACGAGGTGAAGGACCTGTTTCGCGAATGGCTCGCGCAGCATCACCCGCTGCGCGCTCAGCACGTGATGGCGCTCATCCAGGATCTGCGGGGCGGTCGCGACAACGATCCGCGCTTCGGCACCCGCATGCGCGGCACCGGCCCCTACGCGCAGCTGTTGGCGCGGCGCTTTGCGCTCGCCTGTCGCCGCAGCGGCATCGATGGCGCACGTCGCACTCCCCTCGACACCACGCGCTTTCGTCCGCCGCAGCTTCCGGGCTCACAGCTCGGGTTGTTCGGCGATCGCGCCTGAGGACCCGCCCGGCGAACGCCCGCCGCGATCGCGGTGTCATACTCGAGCCCGCTCCTCATGAGCCGACGCTCGGGAGAGTCGCCATGACACCGCATCGCATCCTGCATCGCGCCGCGCGAGCGGCACTCGTTCTGCTCTTGGCGGCATGCGCCACACAGGAGCCGCCGACGACGCAAAGTGCCCCGCCGACTGCGAGCGGTGAGACGGCCGGATCTTCATCTGCTGCCGCATCGCCCGCCGCCTCGTCCGCGACGGCCAACACGCCCACGGCACCCTGTCCCGCGCCTTCCGGCACGGGAGCGGGCGCCGGTGGCACAGGGTCGGGCGGCGGTGCAGGGGCGGGCGTGGGGCCGGGTACGGCAGCAGGCAGGGGCGCGAGCAACACGGCGTCTGCAGGGGGTAACGGCTCCAGTGCACCTGGCGGTGGGGGCGGTAGCGGTACGCCGGCGGGTGCTGCGACCGGTGCGCAGGCGGCTCCGCCGCAGACCCTGGCGCAGCAGCTCGGCCTAGAGGAGCATCAGCTCGACGTGCTGCTGGCGGGTTTTGCTCTCGCGGTCGCGCGCGGTCCGACTCCGGTGCAGCCGAGCGCCCTGCCCCCGCTGGTGCTCGTGCGCGATGCGGGCGTCGCGCATCCCCAGCAGCTCGAGGATGGCACCAACAGCGGAGGCGGCTCGGGCAACGGCAAGGCTGCGCGGCTGATACCCTCCGGTAGGGACGACGATATCATCGCCCGACGACTGCGCCGCGCGGCCCAAGAAGAGACCGACCCGGTACTGCGCGAGAAGCTCTGGAAGGAGTACCTCTCTTACCGGCAAAACGCGCACACCCCTTAGCGGCGCGCCGCATCGCCCTCGTCCGGGCTGGCGCTTGCCCCTTGGGACTGACGCCCGGGAGGGGGATTGCGTCCCGGCGTGCCTTTCGGCGCGCATCTTGCAGGGGGATAGGCTCCGGTCAACCTGGTGGGTCCGCGCGCGTCTATGCAAACAAGCCAATTGACTCCTCCGGAACCTTCGCCGCAGGGCGGGGGTCCACTCACGATCGAGGCCGTCGACGCGGCGCTGCTCGCGATGGCGGTGGGAACCTAGGGCTCTCATGTCCATCGCTGCCACCCAGGGGATCCTCTGCGGCCGTTACACCCTGCTCGGTAAATTGGGTACCGGCGGGCAGGCCGAGGTGTGGCGCGCCCGCGATCTGCTGCAGGGCGGGGAGCTCGCGCTCAAGATCCTGTTACCCGCGGTGGCCACGGACGCTGCGGCCTGGGCCGCGCTCGAGCGCGAGCACGCCATTGCGAGTCGACTCGACCATCCGCTGATCCTCAAGGTATGGGCGCCACTGCGCGAGGGCACCACGGCCGTGCTGCCGATGGAGTTCGCGCCGGGCGGCGACCTGCGCCGGTTACGCGGCGTCAGCTATCTCGAGATCGTTCCCGTCCTGCTCGAGGTGGCGAGCGCGCTCGAGCACGCGCATGTCCGCGGTGTCGTGCATCGCGACCTCAAGCCGGGCAACGTGCTGTTCGATGCCCGTGGACACGTGCGGCTCGCGGACTTCGGCATCGCGGGCACCGTTCTGAGCGGTGCGACCGAGCCGGCCCGGCTGGCGACGGCGGGTCGTGTCGCCGTGTCGCCCTTTACGGCGAGCCCGGAGCAGTTGCGGGGCGAGCCGCCGGCCGTCACGGACGATGTTTACGGCATCGGCGCTCTGGCGTACGAGCTGTTGTCAGGGTATCCGCCGTTCTATCCCCGCTTCGATCTGAAGCGGGTGCTCGAGGAGCCGGTTCCGGAGCTGAAGACCGTCTATCAAGCGCCACCGCGCCTGGTGGCGCTGATCATGGGGATGCTCGCCAAGCGAGCCGCGCGCCGTCCGCCCTCCATGCGCGTCATCATCGACGAGCTCGGGGCCACCCTCAACGACACGCTGACCTTCGATTACGCGACCGACGGGGGAACGGCCGAGCCACCTTTGCCGCCACGTGAAACCCCTGCGCTCGAGCAGGCAAGTCGCACGGTTCAGTCGCCAGACTTTACAGTCGCGCCTTGGGCTGCCGATCTCGCGACGAGAATCGAGCGCGCCTCCCTCACGCTGGTGCCCCGCGCCCCGGCGCGGCCCGAACGGGCAACTCCCGAACGGGCAACTCCCGAACGGGCAACTCCCGAGCGGGCAACTCCCGAAGGGGAAGCCCCGGCGCCGCTTGGACGTGCCGCCCGCGAGGAGAAATCCGACCCCCCTGCGAAGCGCTCGATGCCGCTGAGCCGGATCACGCACTTCGAGCCGGTCCCGCGCATTCCGAGTCTGGCGGTGACCGAGCCGCCGCCGCAGCCGGTGTCCGAGGCGGGCTCGGTGCCTGAGCTCGCTGTGCCGGACGCGAAGCTGGCAGTGTCCGAGACCGGTGCGCCGGCCCTCGACCCGAAGGTGCCAGTGCTCGCTCAGGCGCCGCCGGTGGATGCGCCTGCGATGGGCGTGCCTGCCATGACGCCCACGAGCGTTGCGTCGGCCGACTTTACGACCGCTCATGTGGCGCACGCTGCGCCGCTGCGTGCACCGACCACCGTCACAAGCGCGCTGAGCTCCACGGCTGCGGTGCCGGCGCAGACGGCTCCGGCGCCACAGCCCCCGCCTGAGAGGCTGCTCCCGCCCGAGACCCTGCCGACGCGGGAAGCGCTGGACCCTCACACGCTCGGGCCTTGGGCGGATCTGAAGATCGAGGCCGTGCCGAGCCTCATGCGGGTCGAGCCCGTAAAGCATCGGCGCTGGCCGACGCTGCTGCTGCTCGCGCTGGCCGCAGCGGCCATTGCAGCCTTCTTCTGGTTGCCCCGCGTGGCCCC
>DATJSR010000273.1:0-10292 GCA_035504015.1 Steroidobacteraceae bacterium | reverse complement strand
GCGCACGCCGGCACAACCCAAACTCAGCGCCAGAGCCGGAAAGTCCGGACTGCGCGGCTGCACGCCGATGCGTGGGATCTGCCGACGATCCATCTGATCCACCATCTCCTTCAGGGCATCGTTGTTCCACACGATCACCGGCAGCGGCAGATGCTCCTCCGCGGCCGTGGCGAGCTCGTTGACGGTGAACATGAGGCCCCCATCGCCCGCGACCGCAACCACCGGCCGCTGCGGTGCGCCGATCTTGGCGCCCACCGCCATCGGCAGCGCGCAGCCGAGCGCGCAATAGGTGCCCGGATAATGCCAGCAGCGCTCCTGCTCCATCGGCATGGCGAAGGTACCCGTATAGACGATCTGCGAGGCATCCCCCATGACGATGGTGTCCGCGGGCAGCGCCGCTCGCAGAATCTTCCACACACCCGCATGCAGCTTCTCGAGCTCGGTCATCTTGGCGGCATTGCGCGCGAGGATGTCGCGCACGCGATGCTCGCCCGCCGCCGCGCGCTCCGTGCGTGGGGTGCGGGCTGCGAGCGCCTGCGACAGCGCCTGCAGGGCGGCACGCGCGTCCGCCTGGATCGGCACCGTCGCGGCGTACATCGAGCTCAGCTCCTGAGGATCGATGTCGATGCGGACCAGCGCGCCTGCGATCTCGAGTCGGCTCAGAAAGTGGTCTCCGGCGGAGACCTCCGAGCCGACCAGCAGCACCACGTCCGCGTCGGCGAGCGCCTGCCGACTGGCCTCCTGCAGCATCGAGCAGCCGAGGGAGAGCGGATGCGATTGCGGCAGAATTCCCTTGCCGGCATTGGTCGCGAGCACCGGGGCGCCGAGGTGCTCGGCGACCGCCGTCAGCGCCTTGCGGGTGCCGAGCGCACCGCCGCCCACCAGAATCACGGGACGCGAGGCGCGCGAGAGCACTGTCGCGGCCTCCTCGATCGCCTGGGGATCCGGCATCGGCAGGGACGGCGCGCGGCGGGTCTGCCAGGGGGAGGCGACCGCCAGCGGCAGCACGTCCCGCGGCAGCGACAGATGCACCGGCCGCGGCCGGCTGGCGCGAAAGAGCGCATAGGCGCGGGCGATCCACTCGGGCAGCTCCTCCGGCGAGCGCACCATGGCGCTGAAAGCGGTGAAGCCTGCCGTCACCGCCGCCTGGTCGTTGAGCTCGTGAATCGCGCCCCAGCCCTTGCCGTGCGTCAGCGTCGGAGTACCGCCTGAGAGCACGAGCAGCGGCTGCGAGTCGCAATAGGCTTGCGCGATGCCCGTGGCTGCATTCGTGACTCCCGGGCCCGCGATGATGGTGCACACCCCGGGCTTGCCGGTTGCGCGGGCGTAGCCATCCGCCATCAGGCTGGCGCCCTGCTCGTTGCGACATTGCACGTGACGGATGCCCGCGCTCGAGATACCGCGATACAGCTCGAGCGTCATGGTGCCCGCCATGCCGAACACCGTGTCCACTCCGTAGGCCGCGAGCAGCTGCATCACGGCCTCGCCGCAGTTGATCGTCATGGCATCCGTCCCTGGCGCCGCGATCAGAACCTGTAGTCGATGCGGATGCCGAGCACGCGCGGCCTGGTGATGGTCTGCGCGACCGCGAACTGCGAGGTCGAGGTGAACAGGCTCTTGAGTGTATTGGTGAGGTTCTCGGCAAAGAACTGCACGGTCCAGGCGTCCTTGCCGACCCCCGCCGAGGCGTCGTACTCGGTCCACGGCGGGTTCTCGAATCTCACCAGGGTGGTGCTCACCAAACCTCCGGTCGAGAGCTCCGGGTTGTTGCCCGATTGAGTGAACGAGTGTGCGCTGTGGGTGGCCCCGAGCTGGGTAAAGAAGTCGTATTTGCTGATCGCCCATTGATAGCGGGCGCGCGCATTGAACTGAAATGGCGGTGAGTTCGCGCTCGGGCTGCCGGGCGGGCCGTAGGGATTCTGCGCAAAGAGAATCGGCTTGCCGTACTCGCCCGCGGTCGCCGGATTTTGCAGCAGCATGGGATTGTTGGCGATGAGGTACGGGGAGTTGGTCTGCGTGCTGCTGTTCCAGGACGCGGCGCCCTGCAGCGTGAAGCCCGGGATCACCACGGCAACCAGCGAGGTCTCGACGCCGCGAATGCGGTAGTTGGGGCCGTTGACGCCGAAGCCGACATTGCCGAGCACCGCCGGATCGAAGATCGGGACCTGCACGTCGTCCCAGTTCTCCTGGTAGACCGCCCCGTTCCACTGCACACGATGATCGAGCCATTCGGTCTTCCAGCCGAGCTCGTCGTTGGTGAGGTTATCGGGCTTGTATGCCAGGGGCGAGCAATACAAGGCGACACCGCTCGAATCCGGGATGTAGCAGCCCGAATTGCGGTTGAAGGCGCCCGGGCGAAAGCCCTGCGACCACGTGTAGTACGCCAGCACGTCCGGCAGGATGTGCCAGGTGAGATTGGCGCGGCTGCGAAAGCCGGTGTACACGTTCTCGAGGTGCTCGGAATCGATGCTGGTCGCGTAGCTCAGGCAGGGAGGCAGCCCCGCCTCGTAGCAGGTGAAGCTGCCGACCACGGCACCCTTCTCGTAGTTGTGGAAATCGTAGTAGCGCGTACCGGCCGTCACCGTCAGCACCTTCGGGACGATGTCGAAGTCGACCGAGGTAAAGAAGGCCGTCTGGGTGTAGCCGCGCTTCACGTCGTTGAAGAACGCGGTGTCATCGTTGCGCACGGCGGCCGGATCGTTCACATCCGAATCCGGTGGGGGGCCCACATCCGTGAGGCACCCGTAGGGCTGCGCGCTGCTGCAGCCCGGCAGTGTCTTGTAGAGCCAGTTGAGCTGATCGTAGATGCGCAGGTCCTCCCAGAACGCACCGAGAATGCCGCGCAGACGCCACTCATCCGGGGTGCTGAGCCGGATCTCGTGGCTCTGATGCGTCATCTCCTCGGTCTCGTTCCAGGTGGTCGCCGGGGAGTAGCACGCCGAGGCGAGACCATGCGCGGGCTCGGCGCCGTGGCACTGGTAGTAGTCGGCGTACACACCGCGCGCATAGTTGGTGTAATCCTGGATCTGGCTGATGTTGCGCACCAGATAGGAGCCGGCATAGACGAGCCTCAGATCCGCGATCCGGCCGTTGAGGGTGAGCGCGGTGTTCTCGAACTTGTCCTTGTTGTAGGAAGGATTGAACAGCGTCACCGACTGCGGCGGCAGCGGCGCGCCGTCCGAGCTGTTGGGCATCTGGTAGAACACACCCTGCGCATCGATGTCCTGATAGCTCTGCTCCACGAGCGCCGTCCAGTCCTCGCGGATATCCCACAGGGCCGAGACGCGGATTCCCTGGAAATCGACCGGATTGATCGCATTGGCGGCAATGTTGTAGTTGTTGATGACCGGACTGTCGGGAGGCACGCAATAGCCCGGATACTTGCCGGCGGTGCCGGGCGGCAGGCCGTTGGGACAGGCACCGTTGACCGCTGGATAGTTGGCATAGTGAATGCCGATGTCGGTGTTCTCGCGGGTGAACGTGGCCGGCACATTGTTGATGTAGCCGCCCTGATGATCGTCATAGATGACCCCGCGCACCGCCAGGGTATCGGCGATCACCGGCAGATTGACCACCGCGGTGACGTTGGCATTCGGATCGCCGCCGGCGGTGGTGCCGTAGCCTGCCGTGACGCTGGCGGAGGTGACGTTGAGCTGCGGCTTGTTGGTGATGTAGCGGATCACACCCGCCTGGGCACCGGCACCGAACAGGGTGCCCTGCGGCCCTTCGAGCACCTCGATGCGCTCGAGATCCGCGGCATACACATCCAGATTGCGGCCGGGGAGCTGACCTGACTGCTCGTCGAGGTAGATGGCGACATTGGGAAAGCCATTGATCGAGCCACCCGACTGCGTGCCCTGATCCCCGGTGCTCAAGCCGCGCATGAAGATGTTCGTCTGACCGGGGCCGGCGGATGAGCCGCTGACGTTGGGCAGATATTTCATCAACTCATCGATGCTGGTGACGTTCAACTGCTGCAGCGTCTCGCTGGTGAACGCCTGGATCGCAATCGGGACGTTCTGCACGTTCTCCGTGCGCCGCTGCGCGGTGACGGTGACCTCCTGGATCCCCTGGGCCTCGCTGGCCGGAGGAGTGCCGGCGGTGGAATCATCCGCCGCGATGGCGAGGCCGAAGCGCGTGCCGAGGATGGCGGCGACTGCGGCCGCGCATCTGCGATTGATCATCATTGACGGCTCCCCGTACGACGACTTCCGTGTCGTTCTTTTTGCACCCCAATAGATAATATTGCACACTGATAACCGATAGTATATTAAGTTGTTCTCGGTCACTCGCCCGGAACTTCGCGCCGCGCACGCATGCAAGCTCCCCCGCGACTGGCCCTCTCCGAGCTCTCGAGCGTGGCACAGCGCTGGTACGTCCTGAGCGTGCTGTGCCTGGTGTACGCGATCAACATCGGCGCACGCTACGTCGTCACCACCGTCTTCGACCCCATCCGTCTCGAGCTGCGGCTCACCGATGCGGGAGCTGCGTTCCTCACCGGCGTGCCGCTCGCTCTCTTCTACGTCGCCTTCGGCATTCCCGTCGCCTGGCTCGCCGACCGCTCGCACCGGCGCAACATCATCGCCGCATCGCTGGTGCTGTGGTCGGGCTTCACCGTGCTGTGCGGCCTGTCGCACTCGTACTGGCAGCTGCTCACCGGGCGCATCGGCGTCGGCGTGGGAGAAGCCGGTGCCACGCCTCCCTCGACCGCGATCGTCTCGGACTACTTTCCAGCCGCGCGGCGCCCGATGGCGCTCAGCGTCTTCGCCCTCGGTGCTCCCATCGGCGCCTGGCTCGGTTCGGACATGGCGGGCGCGGTCGCCGAGGCCTACGGCTGGCGAGCCGCCTTCTTCGCGCTCGGCATTCCCGGGGTCCTGATCGGGCTGCTCGTGTTTCTCACCATCCGCGAACCCCAGCGCGGGCGCCTGGATACACTGAGCCGTGTCGGCAGGGCCTCGATGCTCGAGTCACTCGTCTTTCTGTGGCGCCAGCGCGCAGCGTTCCACGTCATCATGGCGAGCGGGGTGTGCTCTTTGTGGGGATGGGGCCTGGTGTGGTGGACCCCCACCTTCTTGCAGCGAAGCTATGGCCTCAACGTTGGCCAGGCCGGGGCCATCACCGGCCACATCCATCTGGTCGGCGGCATCGGCGCCACCGTGCTCGCCGCCTGGCTGCTGTCGCATCGGCGCATGGAGCACCCGAATCGAGTGCTGCTGGCGCTCGGTGTGGTCGTCGGATGTGCCACCATTCCCTCCTGGCTTGCGTACTGGACGCATTCGCTAACGCTCGCGAAGGTCCTGTTCTGGACCTACATTCCGGCGATCTATTTCTTCATCGGGCCTTGCATGGCACTCGTTCTCAATCTCGCCCCGAGCCACATGCGCTCGACATTCACGGCCTGGTCGGTCCTGGTGGGCAACGTCTTCAATCTCATCGTGGCGCCCCAGGCCGTCGGCCTGCTGAGCGATCTGTTCGCGGGCAGCCGCGGCGCCGATGCCGCCTCGCTGCGCCTCGCGCTGCTGCTGCTCGCTCCGACCGGCTTCTGGGCCACCTGGCATTTTTACGCCGCAGCCCGCACCATCGCGGGGGACATGCGCCGCGCGGCCGTCTACGCCGGCGCGTAACCTCGCCACCAAAGGCAGCGCCAATGAAGGCACACCCCCTCCGACCCCTCTGGCCAGGCCTGCTGCTCGCCGCCGCCCTCGCCACCCCGGCTGCGCACGCCGCCGACATCCGGGTGCTCAATGCCGATGCGCACTTCCCCGAAGGCCCCGTGTGGTATCACGGCAAGCTCTACTACGTGGAGTACGATCGCAACTCGGTGACCACCTGGGACGGGCGCAGGAACGTCATCTTCTGGAGCAAGAAGGGTTGCGGCCCCTCGGCGGTCATCGACACCTCCTCGGGGGAGTTCCTCACTACCTGCTACGACAGCGGCACCATCGGGCGAATCTCCGCCGATGGCAGGGATCTGCCCCCCTATACCCACGATCGGGACGGCAACCGCTTCGTAGGCCCCAACGACTTTGCGCCCGATCACCGCGGGGGAATCTATTTCACCTGCTCGGGCACCGCACCCGGCCCGGTGATCGACGGCAAGATCTTCTATCTCGCGGCCGCTGGCAGCATCACGCAGAAGGCCGCCGACGTGCACAGCGCCAACGGCATCGCGGTGTCGAGGGACGGCAACACTCTCTATGTCATCGAGACCGAGGATCATCGACTGTTGCAGTTCACGATCGCCGCCGATGGCTCGCTCAGTGGGCGTCGAGTGTTTCTCGATCTCGATGAGCTCACGCACCACATCGTGCACATCTACCCGGACGGCGTGAAGATCGACTCGCAGGGGCATCTGTACATCGGCCAGAACCCGCGCGATGTGCGCGCACCGCTCGCCGGCACCATCTTCGTGGTCGACACGGAGGGCAAGCTGCTGAGGACGCTGAAGCTCCCCTCCCCCGGGGTCCCGAACCTCACCTTCAGTCCCGATGAGAAGACCGTCTACGTGATGGCGCTCGATCAGCTCGACAAGCCCCCCTATCGGGGCAAGGTTTACGCCATCGCGAATCGCTGATGCCTCAGCCCGCGAGCCAACCGCCGTCGATCACCAGATTCGAGCCCGTGATGAAGCTCGCTCGGTCGCTGGCGAGGAACACAGCTGCATTGGCGACATCCTGAGGACGACCGAAGCGCGGCCAGGGGGTGCGCCGGCGCGCGTTCTCCAGGCGCGCCGGATCGCGCGCCAGCCCGGGTGCGCCCGTCAGGATCTTGCCGGGGGAGATGCAGTTGCAGACGATCTGGTGGCGTGCATAGTCGACGGCGATCTGCCGAGTGATGTAGATCGCGCCCGCCTTGCTCACCCCGTAAGGCATGTCTCCCGGACAGGTGACGATGCCCTGCTGCGAGCCGAGGTTGATCAGCCGGCCCCGCACCTCCTCGTGGGGCTCCTGGGTGATCATCTGCTGCACGGCGCGCTTGCAGCCGTGGAACATGCCCGTGAGATTCACGCGCAGCACCTCATCCCAGTGCTCATCCTGCGTCTCGAGCAGCGCCGTTCCCGAATAGGTCGCGGCGTTGTTCACCATGATGTCGAGCCGCCCATGGCGGCTCACCGTATCGCCGATGAGCGCATCGACATCCTGCCAGCGACCGACATCGGCGCGCTGGAACGCGGCGACGCCACCCGCGCGGGCAATGAGCTCGCAGGTGCGCTCCCCGCCCTCGACGGGCTCCTCGCTGACATCGCCAATGACGACACTCGCGCCCTCCTGCGCAAAGCTGATCGCGATCGCCCGACCGATCCCGGAGCTGGCGCCGGTGACGACAGCGATCTTCCCCGCGAGTAGACTCGACATGGCCCTGGCTCCCCGATGGCGCGCTCGTTTGCAAGAATATGCCGATGGCTGCAGCCATCCAACCCGATCTCGATCTGGCTGCGGCGCTGTTCGCAGCCCTCGACCGCGCGACACGCCGCGGCCGCGGCATCGTTCGCGACAGCTACGGTGAGGGCGAGCAGGCGGCGCACGACATCATCCGCGCGGCTGCCGAAGATGCCGGGCTCGAGATCGCGATCGATGCGCTCGGCAACCTCAACGCCACGCTGCCGGGACGGCAGCGTGCCGCGCCGCGCATCATCATCGGCTCGCACCTCGATAGCGTGCCCCAGGGCGGCAATTTCGACGGTGCAGCGGGGGTGGTCGCGGGTGTGTGCGTGCTCTCGGCCCTGCATCGCGCGGGTTTCGTTCCCGATGCCGACCTCAGCGTGATGGCCATCCGCGCGGAGGAGTCCGCCTGGTTCGACATTCCCTATCTCGGCAGCGCCGGTGCCTTTGGCCTGCTCGATCCGCAGTGCCTTGCGATCACCCGCTCCGACAACGGTCGCAGCCTCGAGGCGACACTCGCGGCGCGCGGCTTCGATGCCCGCCCGATCCGTGAGCGGCGGCGACTCCTCGAGCCCTCCGGCATCCGCGCCTACCTCGAGCTGCACATCGAGCAGGGGCCGACGCTCCTCGCCCGCGGGCTGCCCGCCGCAGTCGTCAGCGGCATTCGCGGCTGCAAGCGCTTTCGCCATGCGCGCAGCGCCGGCGAGTACGCCCACTCGGGGGCCGTCGAGCGGGCCTATCGGCGCGATGCGGTCGCTGCCACCGTCGCGTTCCTGCACCACATGGAGCGCATCTGGCTGCTGCAGGAGGCGGCCGGTGCCGACCTGGTGCTGACCTCCGGCGAGCTCTTCACCGACCCGGCGATGCACGGGCCGAGCAAGATCGCGGGCGAGACACATTTCGTTCTCGATATCCGCAGCCTCTCGGAGGACACCATGCAGAGAGTGGCTCAGGAGGCGTGCAGCGCCGCGGCACGCATCGGGGCTGCCTACCGCGTCGACATCGAGCTCGGTGCGACGAGCGACTCGCCGCCGGCACTGTTGGACGAGCGGCTGCGCGCTCGCCTCCTGAGCTTGCTCGAGCGTCCCTTCGAGATGGCGAGCGGCGCGGGTCACGACGCCGCCGTGTTCGCGAAGCTCGGCATTCCGAGTGCCATGATCTTCATCCGCAACGATCACGGCAGTCACAACCCCGATGAGGCCATGGCGCTCGAGGACTTCGCCGTCGGTGCGCAGGCTCTGCTTGACCTGCTGAGGCAATTCCCCCGCTGAGCGGGGCTTCCTGGAGCGCCGCAAATGATGCTGCTGGTCACCGGAGGAACGGGCTTCGTGATGAGCGTGCTCGCCCGGCAATGGCTCGAGACCCATCCCACGGCGCGCCTGGTGGTGCTCGATGCCGCACCACTCGATGCGGCCGCGCAGCGCTATTTCGCGCCCGTTGCCGACCGGCTGAGTGTCATCGTCGCGGATGCGACCAAGCCCGATCAGTGGCAGGCGGCACTCGCGCAGCAGCCGGTGACGCACATCGTCCACGGGGCAACGGTCACGCCCATCTCGCGAGGCAGCAGCCTCGAGGCGAGGCGCGAGCCGGAAGCCGAGTTTCCTGCGCGCATCCTCGATGTGAACCTCATGGGGACGGTGGCGCTGCTCGAGTGGGCGCGCTCGTGCGCGAGCCTCAAACGCTTCCTCTATGTGAGCTCCGGTGCCGTCTACAGGCATCACGGACCGGACCGTCCCGGGGAGCCGCTGCCGGAGGACGGCTACGTGATGCCCCGCCGGCTCTACGGGATCTCCAAGCTCGCCAGCGAGCTCATCACGGAGCGCTATGGCGATCTGTTCGCACTGTCGACCGCCTCGGTGCGCCCCTCATCGGTTTACGGGCCGATGGACCGCGTCACCGCGAGCCGCAATTTCCGCCACGTGCCCAACCGCATCGCTCACCTCGCGGTCGAGGGCGCGCGCCGCGTGCGAGTGAACACGCTGGAGGCCGTGGGTGACTACATTCACGTCGAGGATGTGGCGCGCGCGATCATTGCATTGTTGCAGGCGCCGCGGTTGCGCTACAGCGTCTACAACATCGCCTGCGGCGCCACCGCCACGATCGGCGAGCTGATCGGCTGGGCGGCGGAGAAGGCACCTGGCTTCTGCGCCGAGATCGTGCCGGCTGCCGAGGCCGATATTCTGCAGGACCCCTCGCTCAGGGATGGCATGTGGGGCGCGTACGATATCTCGCGCATCCGTCTCGAGACGGGCTGGCAGCCGCGGCCCCTGCGCGAGGCCTTTCATGCCTACATGGAGTTCCTTGCGGCCGAGCGCGCATCGAGCAGCCGGCAGGAGCCACGATGACCCCGAGCGAGCCTTATCCGCGCGATCTCATCGGCTACGGACGCGAGCCACCCCATCCGCGCTGGCCCGAGGATGCCCGCATCGCGGTCTCCGTCGTGCTCAACTACGAGGAAGGCGCAGAGGCGTGCATCCTGCACGGAGATGAGCACTCCGAATCGGTGCTGACCGATCTCGGCGCCACCGCGGCGCTGCCCGGTGCGCGCAACCTCAACGTCGAGTCTTTGTTCGAGTACGGCAGCCGCGTCGGTGCCTGGGAGATCCTGCGCGTGCTCGGGAGCGCGCGAGCCGCGGCAACCGTGTACGCCTGCGGCATGGCACTGGAGCGTAACCCCGAGGTGGCGGCAGCCCTTGCCACGAGCGGCTTCGAGATCGCATGCCATGGACAGCGCTGGATCGACTATCAGTTCGTCTCCGAGGAGGTCGAGCGTGCCCACATGCTGCGCAACGTCGAGCTCATCACGCGCCTCACGGGTCGCCGTCCGGTCGGGTGGTATACCGGCAGGCCCGGCCCCAACACGCGGCGGCTGGTGGTGCAGACGGGAGGCTTTCTCTACGACAGCGATGC
>DATJSR010000272.1:0-18018 GCA_035504015.1 Steroidobacteraceae bacterium | reverse complement strand
TCGAGCCAGCTCGCCTCGCCGGCGAGCTCTCCGGTTTCCTGGACCCGGCGATGTGGCGGACCGCGTTGGGTGCCGGGACGGCATCGGCATCGACCACGCGCCTGAGCGGCTTGCTCCTGCTATGCCTGGCGCTGCGCGCGGCGCGCGCAGCGCCGGCCGCCGCCGCTACGATGCGCATGCCCGAGGACGGTGCCGTACGCGTGGACGGTGTCGCACCCGTGCAGGTGCTCGGTGTGCTGGCAAGCGCACTCGCGCTGTTCTCCTTCGTGCTCACCGGCCACACCGCGGTGAGTCCACGGCGCTGGCTGCTCTGTCCGCTGCTCCTGGCTCATCTGTGCATCCTCGCGTTCTGGTGCGGCGCGCTGCCGGGGCTGCGCATCGTGAGCCTGTGCGAGAGCGGGCTGCGGCTCGTCGGGGTGATGCGGGCGTTCTCGCGGCTCGCCGTGTGGCTCGTGCCGCTCATCCTGATCGCCGGCGGGGGTCTTGCCCTGGGGCTGGTGCCCTCGCTGGCCGTGCTGCGCCAGCCCTATGGAGAGATCCTCCTCGGCAAGGTCGCTGCGTTTGCACTCCTGATGGCGCTCGCCGCCTGGAATCAGCTGCGTCTCACGGCGGCCATCGAGTCGGGGGCCGCCCGCGCCGTATCCGCGCTCAGGCTGTCGGTGAGTCTCGAGCAGCTGCTGATCGCCATGGTCCTGGTAGCCACCGCCATCATGACGGGCCTGTTCTCGCCCGAGGCCGGTTGATGGGAGCGCACGCTCCTCGAGGCTGCCCTCTGCCCGGCGCGTTGCCCGTCGGTCAGACCGCTGGCTTGTGGGGCAGCGCGACCGACAGCTCCAGCACCTCGTGACCTGCCTCGCGCCCGAGGCTCACCTGCACGGCGTCGGCGTCCACGTTGAAATACTTGCGGATGACCTCGAGCAGCTCGCGGCGCAGGATGGGCAGGTAATCCGGTCCGCCGCGGGCGCCGCGCTCCTGAGCCACGATGATGCGCAGCCGCTCCTTCGCAATCTGCGCCGAGGGGGGAGTGCGGCGGAACAGGTCCAGCAGTCCCATTCAACCTCCGAACAGGCGCGCGAATAAACCTCTCTTCTGCTCTTGGATGAAGCGCAGCGGCAGCTGCTGGCCGAGCAGGCGGGCGACGGCATCGTCGTAGGCGCGCGCCACATCGCTGTCCTCGTTGAGGATGACCGGCACACCGGCGTTCGAGGCGCTGAGCACGTCCTGTGACTCCGGGATGACGCCGATGACATCGAGCCCGAGGATCTCCTTTACGTCGGCGACGCTCATCATCTCGCCGGTGGCGACCCGTCGCGGGCTGTAGCGGGTGAGCAGCAGGTGCTCGCGCACGCCTCCATTGCCCTTCTCGGCGCGTGCGGTCTTGCTTTGGAGCAGTCCCAGAATGCGATCGGAGTCGCGCACCGAGGAGACCTCCGGATTGACCACCACCACCGCGCGATCCGCGAAGTACATCGCCAGGTGCGCACCCTTCTCGATGCCCGCCGGCGAGTCGCAGATGATGTAGTCGAAGCCCTCGGCGGCGAGCTGGTCGAGCACGCGCTGCACCCCTTCCGGGGTGAGCGCGTCCTTGTCGCGGGTCTGCGAGGCGGCGAGCACGAAGAGCGTTTCGATGCGCTTGTCGCGGATCAGCGCCTGCTTGAGCGTGCAATCGCCCTGAATGACGTTCACGAAGTCGTAAACCACGCGCCGTTCGCAGCCCATGATGAGATCGAGGTTGCGCAGGCCGATGTCGAAGTCGATGACCGCGACCCGGCTGCCGCGGCGGGCCAGCCCGCAGGCGATGCTGGCGGAGGTGGTCGTCTTGCCGACCCCCCCTTTACCCGAGGTGACGACGATGATCTCGGTCAATGCTTGGCTCTCCCTTCGCGATGAGGCCCGCGATCAGTCCGCGAGACGTGCGAAATTCAGTTTGTCGGCCTCGAGCCATGCCTGCACCGGATGACCGGCGAGCTCGATAGGCAGGCTCTCGAACACGCGGAACACGCCTGCGATCGACACCAGCTCGGCGTAGAACGCTCGGCAGAACACGCGCATCGCCGTATCCCCATGTGCCCCGGCCATGGCGCGGCCGCGCAGCGCGCCGTAGACGTGCACGCAGCCGTCGGCGGCGACTTCCGCACCCGCGCCCACGCTTGCGGTGACGATGAGATCGCGATGGCGAGCGGACACCCGCTGCCCCGAGCGCACGGGGTGCTGGTGAATGAGCGCCGCGCGCGGCGGCTCGGGCTCGGGCACTACCGCCACCGATACGGGTGCGACCGGGATGGCCGGTACTGGGGCCTGCACCACCGGTGGCGGACGCGTCGGTGAGCGGAACTGCGGCAGCACCGGCAGGTCGAGGCTGCGTGCGAGCGTCTCCACGCAGGCAGGACCCTGCACCAGGCCCACCGGAAGCATGCCCGCGCGGCGCACGGCATCGACGACCGCGCGCATCTCGGGGGGCTGCGGGTCTGCGTGCAGCATGCTCAGATCGATGCCCACGGCGGTGCGCTCGAAGAAGCGCGGCGCCGTGGCCACGCGGCCGGTGAGCTCATCGACGATGGCTCCCGGATCGGTGGTGTGGATGCGCACCTGCGCGAGGTCGAGTGGCCCGAAGCGGATCTCGAGCGCTGCCTCTTCCTTCAACTCCGCCGCTCTGCTCATGCGATTTGCAGGACCCCGTGGCTGGCGCGCGCAACGCGACGGACCACCGAAAGCCGCGCAGTGTACCCGGACGCGCCAGCGACGCCAACGCGCGCGCGGATCGTGCCCGAAGGTGCATGGCAGGCGGGCGTGCACCTGCGGCCACGCGCGGCCCTCAAGGCACAAATCGCCCTCGAAGTCGAGAGGCTGCACGATGAAAAATGCCCGGCACTCGCTCGGGTGCCGGCGCGACACGATGGCCCGACAATGCGCGTGCGGCTGACGAGCGCATGCGGTGTGTCTTACGGGATTTCGGTCAAGCCGACGACGGCGCTCTGCACCGGCAGCGTGCCGGCGAGCGCAGCCCCGCTGCTGCAGGCCGCTGAGCGGCTCGAGGCGGCGTCAGATCTCCAGCGTCGCGACGATGCGTGCAAACAGTGCGCACAGTTTCGCTCGTGCACCCTCCACGTCCCCGAGCTGCAGCCGCCCGAGCAGCGCGCGATGCAGCTCCAGCATGGGCTGCAATCCGCTGCCGTACTCCGCGATGCGTCGCAGGACCACCCGACCGCGCACATCCCAGTGCAGCGATTCCCACACCACGAGGAAGGTGCGGTTGCCGCTGGCGCGAATCAGGGCGCGGTGAAAGCTCAGCGCCAGGTCGATGTAGCGCTCCGGCGCCCCTTGCTCGATGGCGAGCGTCATCGCGGCGAGGCACTCCTCGAGCTCACGCAGCAGCGCCTCGCTGTAGGGTGCGGCGAGCTGCACGGCCCGCTCCTCCATCATGCAGCGCAGCTCGTAGGACTCGCGCAGCTCGTGCATGTCTGCGCCGCGCACGCGCGTGCCGCGGTAGCGCTCGCTGGTGACGAGGCCCGAGCCCTCGAGCTCGCGCAGTGCCTCGCGGATCGGCGCCTGGCTCACGTTGAACTCGCGCGCGAGCGTGAGCTCCTTGAGCTGCGTTCCCGCAGGATAGGTGCCATCGAGGATGCGCTCCACCAGCACGTCACGGATGCGATCGCGCATGCACGTGCGCTTGAGCACCGGCTCGCCCATCAAGGCACCTCGGCCGCGCGCGGTGCCGGCGCGCCCGTGATCGGCGCACTCACCATGCGCATCGGCGCCGGCAGGTCCTCTCGAGTCCAGCCCCCGCCCGAGGCACGTACCAGCGATACGGCCGCGTTGAGCAGGCCGATGCGCGCCGAGAGCGCCGCGCGGGCGGCCTGCAGCGCCGCCGTGTGCGTGCTGGTGACCTCCAGATAGTCGGCGACGCCTGCCGTGTAGCGCTCGTCCGAATGGTGCGCCGAGCTCGTCGCGCTCTTGTAGGCGGCCTCGTCGGCGAGCAGCTCCTCGCTCGTGTGATGCAAGGATGCGAGCGCGTCCTCGACCTCCTGATAGGCGGTGAGCGTCGTCTTGCGGTAGTTGGCGACGGCTTCGTCGTAGGCGCCGCGGGCCTGACGATTGGCGGCGGCACGCGCGCCGAAGTCGAGCAGCGGCACCTGCCCCGCGGGTCCGACGGACCAGAAGCGGCTCGGCGCGCTCACCCAGTTGCGTGCGTAGACGCTCTCGAAGCCGACGCCGGAGGTGAGTGAGAACACCGGGAACCAGGCGGCGCGCGCGACGCCGATACCGGCATTGGCAGCGGCCACGGCGCGCTCTGCGCTCGCCACGTCGGGCCGGCGCTCGAGCAGCGTGGAGGGCAGCGCGTAGTTGATGGGCGGTGCGGTGGCACCGAGGGTTCCGGGGGCCAGCGAGAACGTCGAGGCGGGCTGGCCGACCAGCACGGCGATGGCGTGCTCGAACTGCGCGCGCTCGCGCTCGACGGCGAATAGCTGTGCACGTGCGTTCTGCAGCTGAGTATCCGCCTGGTCCACGTCGGTCGCCGCGGCGATGCCCTCGTTGTAGCGGTTGCGGATCACCTCGTACGCCTTCGTGTAGTCGCGCACGGTATCCGTGAGCAGCTTGACGGTGTCGTCATCGCCGACCACGGTGAAATAGTCGCTCGCGAGCTGGGCCTGCAGGGAGAGCTGCACGGCCGCGCGATCGGCGGCGCTCTGCTGCGCCTGCGAGCGCGCCTGCACGAAGCTGTTGCGCAGGCGCCCGAAGAGGTCGATCTCCCAGTTGAGATTGAGCCCCGTGACGAAGTCGTTGTAGGGGGCACCGCCGGCAATCCCGAGCGTTCCCAGCTCCTTTGCGAGCGGTGCATTCCCGGAAGCGCGCTCGCGCGTGGCCGAGGCACTGGCACCGACGCTCGGGTAGAGCTGCGAGCGCGTGCGCTGCGCCTGCGCGATGGCCTGGTCGAGCCGAGCCACCGCCGCGCGCAGATCCGGGTTGGAAGTCTGCAGCTGCTTCTCGAGCTCATCGAGGCGCGGGTCGCCGAAGCGCTCCCACCAGGTGCTGCGCGGCTCGTCATCCGCCGGCTGCGCCGGCAGCCAGTCGCCGAGTTCCTTGTACTGTGTCACGGGCGCCGTGCGCGGGACCTGATAGGTCGGGGCGAGCGAGCAGGCGGCGAGAAGCCCTGTGCCGAGAACGGCGGCGGGGAGGCCCCGCGGCCGCTGCCGGCGTGGGGCGCTCGCGTCCGCGGAGCGCCGTGCATGCCCTGCGCTCATGAGCTTGCGACCTTCGAGGGCGCGGTGCCGGGCTGGCGCGGCTTTACCACGCGCACCGCCACGCCCGAGGTGATCGAGTCGGGCGGGCTCAGGATCACGTTGTCGCTGGCGGTGATGCCGGAGACGACCTCGATCGAGGAGCCGTAGTCGCGGCCGAGCTGCACGGCCTTCAGCACCACGTGCCCCTGGCCATCGACCGTCGCCACGTGCAGCCCATCGCCGCGGAAGAGCAGCACGTTCGAGGGCAGCATGAAAGAGCCGGGTGCGGCCGCCGGCAGCTCGAAATGCACCTCCGCATAGGCACCGGGCAGCAGCTCGTGCCGATGATTGTCGATGAGCACCTCCACCAGCATGGTGCGCGAGGCGGGGTCGATCGCGCTCGCGGTGGTGTCGAGGATGCCGGAGAACTTCTGATCCGGGCGGTCGGGCAGGCGTACCTCCACTTTGAGCCCCTGCGTCATATAGCGCGAATCCGCCTGCGGCACGCGCACGTACAGGCGCAGACGCTCCTCATCGGCGATGCGAAACATCTCCGGCCCGTTGCCGCTGCCGGCGTTGATCAGCTGGCCCACGTCCGTCTCGCGCGCGGTGATGATGCCGTTGAAAGGCGCGACGATACGCTCGAAGCCTGCGAGCGCGCGCAGCCGGTCCACGTTGGCGCGCGCAGCCAGCACCTGCGCATCGGCAGCCTGTGCGGCGCTGATCTTCTCATCCGCCTCCTGCTTCGATACGGAATCGCTCTCGCGCAAGTTGCGCCAGCGCGTCGCCGTCACATCGGCGATCTGCTGATTGGCGATGGCATTGGCGAGATCCGCCTGCGCCTGGCTCAACTGCTGGTCGACTTCCGGCGACTCGATCACCGCCAGCAGCTGTCCGCTCCTGACGCGCGCCCCGATGTCGACGAGCCACTTGCTCAAGTAGCCGCTGGTGCGCGCGTAGATCGGCGCTTCGTAGTTGGCCTGCAGGTTGCCCGGCATCACCAGATCGGAGTCGTCGGTGATGGGCGCGGGATGGGTGGTCGAGACCACGACCAGGGCTTGGGCCTCGGTCGCCTGTCGCAGCAGCACCGCACGGTGATGTGCACGGTAGACGAAGAACGCCGCGGCGAGCAGCGCCACGACGGCCACGACCGTGCCGATGCGCAGCAGGCGCCGCGCGGTATCCCCATGGTGCTCGCCCGGCACGAAGGCGTGAGTGTGTTGTTGTTCATCGGTCAGCGTTCGTTGGTCCATGGTCCGTTCTCTGTGGATAAGGCCGCGCACCGGGGCATCGATCGGGCTCATTCGTTCACCGCATAGGTCGGGGCAGCCGGCGGACGCGGCCTGCGGCCGTGAATGGCCGCGAACACCGTCGGCACGAACACCAGCGTCGCCACCGTGGCGAACATCAGTCCGCCGATGACTGCGCGGCCGAGCGGCGCGTTCTGCTCGCCGCCCTCGCCGAGGCCGAGCGACATCGGCAGCATGCCGATGATCATGGCAAGGGCGGTCATCAGCACCGGGCGAAAGCGCGTGAATCCGGCATCCAGAGCCGCCTCGAGCGCGCCGGCCCCATGCGCCATGCGCTCGCGCGCGAAGCTCACGACCAGGATGCTGTTGGCCGTCGCCACGCCCACGGACATGATGGCGCCCGTCAACGCCGGCACGCTGAGCGTCGTGCCGGTCACGAGCAGCATCCAGCCGATGCCTGCGATGGCGGCAGGCAGCGCCGTGATGATGATGAAGGGATCGAGCCAGGACTGGAAATTGATGACGATCAGCAGGTACACGAGCAGGATGGCGCCGACGATGCCGATTGCCAGGCCGGTGTAGGACGCCTGCATCGTCTGTACCTGCCCGCGCAGCAGCACCCGCGTGCCGCGGGGCAGATGTCCTTTGAGCGCCTCGATGTGCTGATTGATCTCCTTGGCGATCGAGCCCATGTCGCGGTCCTGAGGCGTGCCGTAGATGTCGATGATCGGTTGTGCGTCGTAGTGCGAGACCACCTCCGGATTGAAGCCGCGGGTGATGCTCGCGACGTTGCTGAGGATCTGCTGCGGGTGGCCCGCGGGGTTGATCGGGAGGTCGCGCAGATCCTGGAGCGAGGTCATGTAGTACTGCGGGGCTTGGGCGACGAGCGGATAGGAGATGCCGGTCTGCGGGTTGAGCCAGAACGTGGGGGCGATCTGACTGGTGCCCGAGAGCGTGATGAGCAGCGCGTTGGCCACGTCCGACTGACTGATGCCGAGCTCCTGCGCGCGGCTGCGGTCGGTCGCGACGAGCAGCTCCGGCTCGTTGAAGGCCTGCTGAATGCGCAGATCGACGAGACCGGGCACGTGGCGCAGCGAGTCGAGGAGCCGGTTGGCGAGCTCGCGGTTCTGCGGGCTCGGGCCGACCACCTGCACGTCGATGGGGGACGGCGCGCCGAAGTTGAGGATCTGGCTCACGATGTCCGCCGGCAGGAAGGAGAACGTCGTGCCGGGAAACTCATCCGGCAGACGCTGGCGCAGCGTGCGCACGTAGTCGGCCGTCGGCCTGTGATCGGGCTTGAGCGAGATCAGCACGTCTGCGTCGCTGCTGCCGATCGTGCCCGAGTTGCCGTAGGTCATGTTGATGCTCGAGACCGGCAGCCCGATGTTGTCGACCAGGCTGGCGATGTCGTTGCGCGGAATCACCTCGTACACGGCCGACTCCACGTGATCGACGAGCGCGGCAGTGTCCTCTACGCGCATGCCCACCGGTCCGCGCAGGTGCAGCTTGATCTGTCCCGCGTCCACGTCCGGGAAGAAATTGCGTCCGAGAAGCGGATAAAGCAGCGTCGAGGCCAGCGTCACCACGAGGAAGGTGGCGATGAACACCGGGCGGTGGTGCAACACCGACTCGAGGATGTGGCGGTAGCTGTTGCGGAAGCGCTCGAAGCGATGCTCGAAGCCGATCTGGAGGCGCTTGAGAAACCCCGGCTGGGCATTGGCGCGGCGCTCCTCGGCCGCGGTGCGCAGCCAGTACTTGGCAAGCGTCAGCACCAGGGTGCGTGACAGCACGTAGGAGGTCAGCATCGCGAACACCACCGCCTCGCCGAGCGGCACGAACAGATAGCGCGCCACGCCCGAGAGCAGGAACATAGGCACGAACACGATGCAGATCGAGAGCGTGGACACCAGCGCCGGCAGGATGATCTGCATCGATCCCTCGATGATCGCGGGCTCGACGTCCTTGCCCTCCTCGAGGTGGCGGTTGATGTTCTCGATCGTGACCGTCGCATCATCGACCAGGATGCCCACCGCCAGCGCAAGTCCGCCGAGCGTCATGAGGTTCAAGGTCTCCCCGAGCACGTGCAGCATGATGATCGAGGCGAGGATCGACAGCGGAATCGAGATCGTGACGATGAGGGTGCTGCGCCAGGTGCCGAGGAACAGCAGGATCATGAGCGCGGTGAGCGCGGCGGCCGTGAGCGCCTCGGTGGCAACGCCGGTGATGGCGGCGCGCACGAACACCGACTGGTCCCCGGTGGGAGTGATCGAGGCGCCCTGAGGCAACAGCTCGCGCACGCGTGGCAGGCGCTCCTTCACGGAGTTGACGATCGAGAGCGTGGAGGCCGAGCCCGTCTTCTGAATCGTCATCAGCACCGCGCGCCGGCCGTTCACGCGCACGATGTTGGTCTGCGGAGGATGGCCGTCGTGCACGAAAGCCACGTCGCGGATGTAGGTGACGGTGCCGTTGCTCGAGCGAATGGGCAGATTGTTGAGGTTCTCGACCTGCAGCGGGCTCGAGTTCAGGCGCACGTTGTATTCGGTATCACCGATCTTCTCGGTGCCCGCCGGCACGATCAGGTTCTGATTGGTGAGGGCGTTGTTCACGTCGATCGCCGTCAGGCCCTGCGCGCGCAACGCCTCCGGCCGCAGATCGACCTGCACCTGACGCACTGCGCCGCCGTAGGGGTAGGGGATCGAGGCACCGGCCACGGTCGCGATCTGGGCGCGAATCACCTGGTTGCCGAAATCGAAGAGCTGCGCCTCGGTGAGCCGATCGCTCGACATGGCAAGCTGAATGATCGGTACGCTCGAGGCGTTGTATTTGAGGATCAGCGCGGGCTGGATGCCCGGCGGCATCTGCTTGAGCGACAGCTGCGCGAAGGCGCTCACCTGCGACATCGCCAGCGAGATGTCGACGCCCGGCTGGAAGAAGATGCGGATGACGGTCATGCCCTCGTAGGTCTGCGACTCGACGTGCTCGATGTCGTTGACCAGCGTGGTGGCGTAGCGCTCGATCTGCCCGGTGATGCGCCCGGTCATCTCATCGGGCGGCATGCCCGCGTACTGGAAGGTGACCGCGATGATCGGGATCTTGATCTCGGGAAAGATGTCGGTCGGCATGCCCTTCTGCAGCGGTGTGCCGAGCAGCACCAGCGCACCGAGGATGGGCAGCAGAAGCGCGAGGACGATGAAGGTGTAGGGGCGCTGAAGCGCCACCTTGATGATCCACATGGAGGTGTCGTCCGTTGAACCTGAGGAGAAGTGAGCAACCTGGCGCGCAGACTGCGGCCGCGCGCTGGCGATTGCCGCCCGGGGAACACTCGCAGCGACCGTTCCCGCCTTCTCGATTATCGATAAGTTCTCTTAGATGGCAAGTGACATTCCCTGATACATCCGCGAGCCGGCCTCATCCGCAGCCTTCGCACTGCAGCAGTGCCTTCTGCTGCGGTGCAACTTAACCGCTGCGTCACGGGGCTCTCTATATGATGACCCGATGAGAGCGAGACCTCTGGTGCTGGCAGCGCTCGTGCTGCTCCTCGCGGGCGCCGGCCGCGACGGGCGCTCAGCGCCGGCATCGAGCGTCGCCGCCATCGGAGGCGTATGGCCTCCGCCCGAGCGAGAGCTCACGTGGCATGCGCCGGGAGCCTCTCCCGAGCACACGACCACGATTCGACTGCTCGCGTTCAACGACCTGCACGGCAATCTCGCGCGCCCCTCGCTGCCGAGCCCGCGACCGGTCGGCGGGGCGGCCGTGCTGGCTGCCTACCTCGAGGCCGCGGAGCGGGGCGCGCCCGGCCGCACGCTGATCGTCCACGCAGGCGATGAGCTCGGCGCCAGTCCTCCGCTCACGCGGCTGCTGCGCAACGAGCCTGCGGTGCAGTTTCTCGACCTGCTCGCGAACGAGTCGTGCCCCTACGGCGGGGCGCTCGAGTTTCACGATGCGGCGCGCTGGCGCGAGCATCCCAACCGCTGCAACCTGATCGGCACGCTCGGCAATCATGAGTTCGATGCGGGACTGCCCGAGCTGCGCCGGCTGCTACGGGGTGGCAATGCTACGGACGGGCCCTTCCTCGAGAACCCCTACCGCGGCAGCCGCATTCCCTATGTGTGCGCCAACGTGCGCGATCGACGCACCGGGCGGCCGATCGCGCCCCCGTATGCCGTGGTCGTGGTGGGCGGGGTGCCCATCGGCGTGATCGGCGCCGTCGTTCGTCAGACACCGATGCTGGTTCCCGCGTGGGCCGTGCAGGATGTGGATTTTCTCGATGAGGCTGAGTCGATCAACCGCGCCGCCGCCGAGCTGCACGCGCACGGCATCCGCACCCTCATCGTCGCCATCCATCAGGGGCTGGTGCCGGTCGGCACCCCGGAGGGGTGGGATTTTCGCGGTCCGCTGCGGCAAATCATCGCGCGGCTCGATCCCGGCATCGATGTGGTCATCTCCGGCCACACCCACAACTACACGCTGGCGCTGCTGCCCGATCGCACCGGCCGGCCGGTGCTCGTGACGCAGGCCTATTACTACGGCGTTGCCTATGCGCAGATCGATCTGCAGATCGATCCCGCCCGCGATGCCGTGGTGTCCAAGTCCGCGACCATTCATGCGACCTGGGCGGACGCGGGTCCGGGACTGCATCCGGATGAGCGCGTGGCGGCGCTCACGCAGGCGGCAGGCGGCGCCGTCGAGTCGCGCATCGCCCGTATCGTCGGGCGTGCCGCAGCGCCCGTGACACGACAGCTCACGCCGGCCGGCGAGAGTGCGCTCGGGGACCTCGTCGCCGATGCGCAACGCACAGCGATGCACTCGGACATCGCCCTGATGAATGCCGGCGGTCTGCGCGCCGATCTGGCGGCCGGTCCGATCACCTGGGGTGACATCCTCACCGTGCATCCCTTCGGCAATCGCCTGCTGACGCTGCAGCTCACCGGCGCGCAGCTGCTGCAGGTGCTCGAGCAGCAGTGGTCGGCCGATCCGAGCGCGCTGCCGCGGGTCCTGAAGACCTCGGGCCTGTTCTACGCGTACGATCCCGCCCGTCCCGTCGGGCATCGTGTGGTAGCGGCCTGCGATGCGGCGTATCGCCCACTCGAGCCGGCGCGCCTCTACGAGGTCACGGTGAACGATTTCCTGGAAGGCGGAGGTGACGGCTTCGTGCGCCTGGAGCATCGACCGGTCGCGCGCCGGGGGCCGCTGGACAGTGAGGCATTGGCGCAGTATCTCGAGGCCCGCCACGGCGCGATCGCGCCATACACCGATGGCCGCATCGCGCTTGCGCGCGCGGGGCTGCCGCTCCCCTGCGGCGAGCTGCGGCATCCGGCCGGTGGATAAGATCTTCTGGCTGCTGCCGGGTCGACTCGCCGGCCGCTCGGGGCCGGACCGTGATCCCTGGGATCCAGATGCGCTGTTGACCGCGGGCATCCGCGCCGTCCTCTCCGTCAACGATGGCGAGGCGTGCGATGCCAATGCCTTCGCGGCGCGCGCCATGCCCTATGCGTGCGTACCGTTGTCGACCAACGCGCCGCCCCTGCCCGGGGATGCGCTCATTTGCCGCGAGGCGCTGCCCCGGGCCTACGCCTTCGTCGCCGCTCAGCTCGCGCAGACGCGCTCCGTGCTCGTGCACTGCACCGCCGGCAAAGATCGCACGGGACTCTTTCTCGCATATTTTCTGCTGCGCGAGCGTGGCCTGACGCCGCACGCCGCGATCGCCGCCGTGCGCGAGGTGCGCCCGATCGCCTTGAGCGCGGCGGGGTGGGATGCGCTCGCGCGCGAAGTGCTCGCGCACTTTGCGCTCAACCCGCAGCGCGCAGGGTCAGATTGAGCCGACGGGCGCCGGTTGCGGGGTGCTGACCCGAAGCGAGCGCCGCGACGCCGTGGAAGTGGAGGCGCGAGGCACCGCCCCACACGACCACGTCCCCGCTCGCAAGTGGCAGGCGCCGCGGGCGCTCGGCGCGCGTCGCGCCCCCCCACAAGAAGACCGCCGGGAGCCCGAGCGAGATCGAGACCACCGGCGCGTTGAGATCACGCTCGTTGCGGTCCTGATGCAGGGACATGCGCGCACCGGGCTCGTAGCAATTGATGAGGCAGGCATCGGGTGCGAACCCCGCATAGCCTGCGGCGGTCGCGGCGCGCATGCCGAGCGCACGCAAACACTCGGGCAGCGCAGGCCAGGGCTCGCCCGTCAGCGGATCGTGCGTGACGTAGCGGTAGCCGCATCGATCGGTGATCCAGCCGAGGCGCCCGCAGTTGCTCATCGCCACCGACATCCGAAAGCCGCCCGGGGTCTGCATGTGGCGCAGCGGCGCGGCCGCAAGCAGCGGCGCGATTGTAGCGAGCAGCTCCTGGACCTGCGCGAGCGCCGCCCCACGCAGCAGCAGCGCACCCGTGCTGAGCGACTCGGCACGCACCGGAGTGTCTTGAGGCACGCCGTCGGGCGCCTGCGCGGCGAGCAGATCCTGCTGATGCGCGCTCATCGGGCGTCGTGAAAGATGATGCCGAGCGTGTAGCGCTCGCCCCTGTGCACGCGGCTCACGCCGTGACGCAGCGTCGCACGCGAGTAGCCGCGCGTGGCGGCGAAAGGACGGTGCTGCCCGGCGAACACCACCGCATCGCCGGCCCCGAGCGGCACGACCTCCGCGCGGGACTGGCGCCGCGGGCGCTGCTCGGTGAGCACGAACTCCCCGCCGCTGAAATCCGTGCCGGGACGCGACAGCAGCGCGGTGAGCTGCAGCGGAAAGACGTGCTCGCCGTACAGATCCTGGTGCAGACAGTTGAAATCGCCGCGCTGATAGCGCAGCAGCAGCGGCGTCGGGCGGCGCTGCCCGGCAGCATGGCAGCGCTCGAGAAAGCGCGCGTGCGCCGCCGGATAGCGCACCTCCAGAGCGAGCCGACGACACCACTCGTTGGCGATCCGGGCGAGCGGGCGGTACAGCGCGGTGCGCAGCGCCGCCACGGGCGGCGGCAGCGGGTAGTCGAAGTAGCGGTACTCCCCGCGCCCGTAGCCATGTCGTGCCATGATGACGGTGCTGCGAAAGCGCTCGGGCTGCGCGTACAGTGCCACGAGCGCAGCGCACTGCTCGGCATCGAGCAGCCGCGGCAGCAGCGCCCAACCGCTCTCATCGAGCGATTGCTCGAGCGCGCCGCAGTCGATATCCAGGCTCATGCCCCGGGAGCATGCGCCGACGGGCGGTCGCCCGCACTCCGGTCCTTGCGAAAATCTGCGGCCGGCACGGGATCGGCGAGCGTCTTGTCGAGTCTCAGGCGGCCCGTTCGTCATGGTCGAAGGCAGGCAGAACGCCCGAAGAACCTGAGGGAGAGCTCATGACGCAGGCGATCAGCGTTTTCGGCGAAGGCAGAGGTTTCCGGGTCATCTGGTTGATGGAGGAGATGGGGCTCGCGTACCGGCTGAGGCGGGTGGATCTGCTGGCGGGCGTGGACAAGGACCCGGAGTTCCTGGCCATCAATCCCGGCGGGTTCATACCCGCCATCCAGGACGGCGATGTCACGATGGTCGAGTCGATCGCGATCATGGAGTATCTGATGGCTCGCTATGGACCGACACCGCTCGCGCCGGATCCGCGCGAGCCCGCCTTCCCCGCCTACCAGCAATTCCTGCATCTCGGGGAAGCGGGCCTCGCAGTGCCGATAAACTACGTCTCATCCGCCCGCAATTTCGCCCCCGAGGCCGATCGGGACAACTGGAGCGCCCGCGATGCGCTGCAGACATTCCACAGTCGGCTGAGGCTGGTAACGCGACAGCTCGCACGTGGCAGCTATCTCGCCGGCGAGAGGTTCACGGCAGCCGATATTTCCGTGAGCTATGCGCTGTTGCTGGCCCGCAGGGCCGCGGGAGTCGCCCTCGGCGCGGCAGAGCAGGCTTACATGGCTCGCACCAGCGAGCGCGAAGCCTACAAGCGGGCTCTGCAGACCTGTGAGTCCACACGGGCATGGCTCGCTCGCGCCGGGGGCGTGTGAGGGCTCGCGGCTCGCGCCTCAGCCGACATCCTCGCCATAATCGCGGTCCGGATGATCCGTGGCACCGAGGCGCCAGTAGCCGCGGGTGACGAGCTGGGTCTTCGCCAGCGCCCGCTCCTGCAGCAGGTAACGGCGGATGCGGCGCATGGCGTCGGCCTCGCAGGCGATGTATATGCGCCCGTCCCCGGGCGGCACATTGAGCTCGCGGACGGCCTGCTCGAGCACCGCGCCGGGCACCGATGCCTCGCGGCCGCGGGTGAGCCAGCGCACGCTGGTGTGGGGGCGGGGTACGGCGGTGAGCGGGTGTTCCTCGGCGCGATCGCCCACTTCGATGAGCGCGCTTGCCGGCACGTGCGCCGGAAGTGCTTCGAGGATCGTGCCGATCGCCGGAATGGCGCTCTCATCGCCCGCGAGCACATACCAGGGTGCCCGCGCATCGATGACGTAGCTGCGGCCCGGGCCCGCCACCGTCAGCGATTGACCCGCGCTCGCCTGCGCCGCCCAGCTCGAGGCAGGCCCTTCGCCATGGATGACGAAGTCGACATCGAGCTCGGGACCACGCGGATCGAAGCGGCGCGGCGTATAGGTGCGCATCGTGGGCCGGGCGGCGCCCGGCTCGGGCTCCGCGGGGCCGAAGATCAGCTTGATGTGGGCGGCGGGTCCGTTCCACTCGAAGCTGCGCAGCGCTTCCCCGCCGAAGGTGACGCGCACCATGTGCGGACTCAGCCGGTGGACTTGGCGCACTTCGACGGCGTAACGGGGCTTGCGGGGACGGGGGGTCTCGGGCGCGGCGCTCGAGAGGCCGCTCGGCTCATTCATGCTTGATTCCGTTCAGCGCGCCGCGCGCACGGGCGCGAGCGCCGTGGGCGGGGCCGAGGTGTCGGGCTCGCCGGTCCAGATGCGGGAGGTGTTCAGACGCGAAGTGAGCAGCAGCTTGCCATCGAGATTCATGCGATCCATGCCGTAGACCTCGTAGAGCGCTTCGAACGCGGAAGCCTTGGCGGCGCTCGCGTCGAGCTGTTGCAAGGTCGAGATTCGAGTGACGGCATCGGCGGTGTGCATCACGGCCACGTCACGGGTGCCCGCGATCACCACCACCTGATTGCCCGTCGGTCCCGGAAAGCTGGCGAAGTACCCATAGTCGTGATAGGTCCCCTCATCGTGCAGCGGCACGGCGGCCTGGCTGATGTAGCGCCGGCCGGTGGCATGGTCGATGAGCTCGTCGAAGGAGTCGCCCTCGGAGAAACGCGAGCCGGCGAACACCAGGTCGTGCAGCATGCCCATGCCGCTCAGGTAGCCCACATACACCACGTCGGCCGAGGTGAAGATGGCCGGGCTCAGCTCCGAGGCGAGCGCCACGCGGATGCGTCGATGCGCCGGAGCGAGGATCGGCAGCACATCGCGCAGCGCGAACGCGGCCGAGGTGGGGAGATAATTCAACTCCAGATCGAGGTAGTGGTCGGCTTCCTCAGGGTGCTGCTTGAGGTAGCGGTCGAGATCGCCCGAAGAGTTGATCGAGAACTCGCGCACCAGGCGCTTGACCTCCATGGTCTGGTCCGTCTCGCCGAAGATGTAGTAATCCCCCACCACGAGGAAGATGGTGCGATCGTCGTTGAGAATGCGTGACCACACCGGATTGCTGCGCACGGTGGCGAGGTCTTCGGTCGGCGCATGGCGCACATTGAGGTAGGCGAGCACGAGCAGCAGCACCGCGTTGGCGAGCAGTGAGGCCCCGAGCAAGGCCCGCCAGGGCAGGCGCGGCCGCGGCGCGGGATTGAGCACCGCAGGGCTCTCCTCCACACGCTCGATGGCGAAGCGGTAGGCGCCCTTCGGGATAACGAGACGCGTGCCCTCCGTGCGGCCCGGCCCGGCATAAAACTCCTCGAGCTTGCGCCGCAGCTTGTGCACGTAGACGCGCACGACGGCATCCTGGGAGACGTCAAATCTGGCATCCTTGCCAAAGACATCGATCGCGACCTCGATCTCCTTCGGCGCCTTGCCCGTGAGCGAGCAGTCCAGCAGGAAGTCGAACAGCCGGCGGATGAGTCGCGAGCGACCGAGCACGCCGCTCGAGCGGATGCGCTCGGCGTGCGCGTGCAACTGTTCTGTCTCGAGCATGGGAGGGGTGCTTGGAAATCGGGCGAAATTTCAGTCTAACACGAACTACTAACGTTAAATAACGCTTTCCAGAACAGTAATTTACCAGACACTCGCCGCGGCAGGCGGCAGCATCGCCGGGGAGCGCGGCTGCAGCCAAGGCGCTTTACGTTATGATCTGGCCGCGGGCCTCGGCGGCGCCATTTTCACGAGCGTTGACAAGACAAGGGGGCACGCTCTTGCGGAGCTAACTGGCGATGGAAGCTTTCTGCACCTGGTTGTCCAACACCCCGCTCAGCATGATCATCCAGAACAACTCCTGGGTGATTCCGAGCGTTCAATCCGTGCACATCCTCGCGATCTCGATCGTCATGGCCTCGGCGGTCATGATCGATCTGCGCCTGCTCGGGGCCTTCTCGCGCACCCAGTCGGTGCTCGATACGACTCAGCGCTACGCGCCCTGGATCTGGTGCGCCGTCGCCGTCCTCGCCATGAGCGGGGCCCTGCTCATCATCGGGGAGCCGGGTCGCGAGCTGGAAAGTCAGGTGTTCTGGCTCAAGATGACGCTGCTCGTTTGCGCGCTCGCTCTGACCGGCACCTATCAGTACGTGGCGACGCATGTGCTCGGGTTCTGGGAGCGCCGCCGCGGCATGGCCGGCGTCGTCGCGGTCGTCTCGCTGGTGCTCTGGGTAGGTATCGTCGCCGCGGGGCGCTGGATCGCTTATTGGGAGCACGGCTGAGTGCAAGCGATGGCTAGCGCTGCCTGGACCGATATGTTCAGTCGGCTCGAGAGCACGAGCGTCGCCACGGCGATCCGCGAGTCGACCTGGCTGTTTCCGACGGTCGAGACGCTGCACGTGCTTTCGATCGTGCTCGTCGTCGGCTCGATCATGATCGTCGACCTGCGCCTCATCAACGTCGCCTCGCGCCGCCGCGCCGTGAGCGAGCTCATGAACGAGGTGCTGCCCTGGACCTGGCTCGCGTTCTTCTGTGCGCTGATCACCGGGAGCCTGCTCTTCAGCTCCGCCGCGCTGAAGTACATCCACGCTGCGCCGTTTCGGGCCAAGATGGTGCTGCTGCTGTTCGCCGGCATCAACATGGCTATTTTCCACCTCGGCAGCTACCGCAAGGTGGCTCTGTGGGACCGCGCCAGCATGACTCCCACGGGCGCGCGGGTCGCCGGCGCGCTCTCGCTCGCGATCTGGGTGACGGTGATTGCGTGCGGGCGGTGGATCGGATTCGTGACCAACTGAGACGGCGTTCGCTGGCTTCGCCGCGGCAGCGGCATCACGTGCCCGGTGCGATCGGCCAGAACACCAAATGCGATTCTTGGCCTTCGAGGTGAGCGATGCAGCAGGAGCCGATCGAAGGGGGATGCTTGTGCGGGGCGGTGCGCTACCGTATCCATGGGGCGCCGCGGGTATCGCTCATTTGTCACTGCCAGTCGTGCCGCAAGGCCGCCGGCGCGCCCTGCGTGG
>DATJSR010000271.1:0-7392 GCA_035504015.1 Steroidobacteraceae bacterium | reverse complement strand
GCTACCTGCTCACCGTCGGGGATCTGGACCGCTCGCTGGCATTCTATCGCGATGTGCTGGGCCTGACGGTGCTGCGCGCCGCGACGGCTGCCGGCGTGAACCCCGACATCGAGCGCCTCACGAGCACGCCTGGTGCGCTCTTTCACAGCGCCGCGTTGCAGCTGCCGGATGCCGCCCCGCCCCTGGTGCTGATGCAATTCACGCGCGTGGATCGGCGGCGCCTGCGGCCGCACCTGGTGGATCCCGGAGCGGTGATGCTCGACGTGCGCGTGGCGCAGCTCGACGGTGTGATCGAGGCGGCCCGCCGCTTCGGCACGCAGCTGCTGACCCCCGCGGACCGCTTCGTGACGCCCGGCGGCGCTGAGCGCAGCGTGGTGCTGATCGATCCGGACGGCTTCTACGTGCGTGTGCGGCAGACGGTGCGAGCGCCCGAGGGCACCGCCGCAAGCGCTGCAGGCGATGGCTCCGCGGCCGCGCGGCTGGTATTCACCGTCGCCGAGCCGGGACCGGTGCTGCGCTTCTATCGCGGGGTGCTGGGCCTGAGCGTCGAGAGCGGGGCACCGAACCGCGATCGTGATCTCGACAGGCTCATCGGTGCGCCCGGCGCGCACCGAACTCTGCTGCGTACCCGCGCCGGCGACGCCGAGCTGCAGTTCGCGGTGTATACCGGTGTCCCCCGGCATACCTATCTTCTGCGTCCCCAGGACCCCGGTGCCGCCGGTGCCAGCTTGCGCGTCGCAGACCTCGCGGCGGCGATGCGTCGGATCCGCGCGGCTGGCGTGCGCATCGTGTCGGCCGGAGGCCAGCCGGTGCTGAGTGCGCAGCACCGCCGCGCCATCCTGATTCGCGATCCGGCCGGACTGCTGCTCGAGCTGGTGCAGCGCTGACACCCGCCCGAGCGCCAGCGGCGCGGCTCGGGCTCAGAGCAGCACGATCAGCATCGCCATGCAGGCCGAAAACACCACGCAGGTCACCCACTCCCAGAGCGCGAAACTGAGGAACATCGGCACGCCGCGTGCGCGCCAGGCGAGCCCCACCCAGGGCAGCGCGGGCAGCGCGTAGGCGATGTACGCCTGCGTCAGCGCGGCCAGCAGCACCGGCAGCAGCAACGCGGCGCACACCAGGGCTGGCACCGCCCTGCTGTGCGGCGGGCGGCCCGTGCGCTGCGCGGCGGCGCGAAAGGTCAGTTGCACCAGGCCGAGCGTGACGCCGATGAATGCCAGCAGCGCGAGCGTCTCGTGACCCTTGTGAATGCCGAGCAGCCGCTCGGGCCACAGCGCGCACAGCACCATGCAGGCATAGCCAACGCGCAGCGTCCACAGCGCCCGCAGCCACGCCGTCGAGCGCTGCGGGCCCGTGCGCAGGCCGAACCCGCCGGTCCAGTACAGGCCGGCGAGCGCACACAGCAGCAGCCCGCCCCAGGCCCAGCGGTAGCCGTGCGGATTGCGGTCCGGATACAGCAACGTCGAGATGGTCATGTAGCGCCAGTCGTACTCGGATGGAAAGCGCAGCGCCGCCATCCAGAGCGCGCCCCAGAAGCAGCCGATGCCGAGCAAAGCCAGGCTGGGCGCAGCGCGTCGCACCGTCGCGACTAGGCCGCGACGGCCGTCTCGCGCACCCGGCGCTGGCTGGTGGGATTGCATGTCAGGTGCAGCACGCGCGCGAACTGGGCAGGGGGTGCGACGTTCGCGCCGATGTGGATCACGGCGCTGCGCTTGAGGTCCGTCGCGAACACCTCGTGGATGCGTTCCAGGGCGTCACCCGAGAGCGTGCCGAACAGATCGTCGATGATGATCCAGCCGGGCACGTGCAGCACCGCACGCGCAATGGCCAGCTGTGACTGCTCGGCATCGCTGAGGTGCCGGTCCCACGCCTGCGGCTCATCGAGCTGGGCCACCAGCGGCTCGAGCCCGCAGCGCTTCAGCGCCGCCGCGAACGCCTCGCGCTGGAAGCTCTCGACCGGACGCGGATAGGCGAGCACCTGCCGCAGGGTGCCGGGCGGCAGATAGGAGCGGCGCGGAATGAACAGCATCTCCTCATGGCGCGGGCGCACGATGCGCCCCTGGCCCCATACCCACAACCCCGCCAGGGTCCGAAACAGCAGCGTCTTGCCGGCGCCGGGCTCCCCGACGATCAGCACGTGCTCGCCGGCCTTGATCTGGGCCGAGCCCTCCTGCAGCAGTGTGCAGCCGCTCGGCGAGGCGATGCGCAGCTGCTCGAGCAGCAGCCGCCCCGGCTCTCCATCGACGAATTCGATGCGGCTCTGGACCGAGTGGAAGCGCTCGGTCTGGGCGACCGCTTCGCGAAACGCCGCCACGCGCAGCAGCGTCGCGCGCCAGTCGGCGATGGTGCTGAAGTTGTCGACGAACCAGCGCAGCGAGGACTGCACCTGATTGAAGGCACCGGCGGCCATCATCAGCCCGCCGAACGACAGCTCGCCGTGGAAATACAGCGGCGCGGCCGCCAGGATCGGCGCGATGAGCGTGAACCATCCATAGCCCGCGGTCACCCAGGTCAGATTGGTCAGGCCGGTGACCAGGCGGCGCATCATCGCGAGCACCGCCTGCAGGTCGCGCTCGATGTGGCGGCGCTCGTCGGCCTCCCCGCCCGCCAGCGCGATCGCATCGATGTGCTCGTTGACTCGCACCAGCGAGAAGCGCAGGTCCGCCTCGCGCGCGTAGCGCTCGGCGTTGCGGGCGACGAGGCTGCGGCCCACGAGGTAGCTCAGGAGCGAGGCCGAGCCGGCATAGAGCACGGCCGCCCACACCATGTAGCCGGGGACGCTGAGCGCGTGGCCGCCGAGGCGCAGCACGAAGCCGCTGGAGATGCCCCATAGCACTTTCACGAACAGGATCAGCAGCAGCGAGGACTGCAGCAGCCCGATGCCGAGGTCGGCCGAGAGCTCGGTCAGGTGCCGTGCATCCTCGTGCATGCGCTGATCCGGATTGACACCGATCGGGCCTGCGTGCGCGAGCCGGAACGCGCGCCGGTCGTCCATCCAGTTGCGCACCAGGTCGTGCACCAGACCCTGGCGCAGCTTCAACTGCAACATCGAGTCGAGCCAGCGCTGCGCCACGTTGAGCACCAGCAGCGCCCCTGCGATCTCGCCGAAGCGCACCAGCTGCACCAGGAACGCGCCGAACTGGTGGTGCGAGAGCGCGTTGTAGAAGGGCTCGTTCCAGCGATTCAGGCGGATCTGCCCGTAGGCCGTGCCGGCCAGCACGATCACCACCGCGCCCCACAGCAGCCACAGCGTGTTGCGCACCGGGGAGCCCCAGAGCGCGCGCGCCATCGTGCCGAGCTGCGGGAACAGGCGCGCACCGGCGGCCTCGTCCGCGGTCGTGCTGGTGCTGGCGATTTCCTCGGATCGATCTATCATGCGGTGGCCCCCTCAAACGGAGCGTGGGATTTTGCCATCAATTGACACGCTGCTCGCGCAGATGACGCTCGCCGAGAAGCTCGGTCAGCTGACGATGACGGCTGCCGGCTATGCCGTCACCGGGCCCGTCGTGGCCGGAGATACCACGCAGGCGATCCGCGAGGGCAGCGTGGGCAATCTTCTGAATCTCTTCGGTGCCGAGGCCGTGCATGCCGCGCAGCGTCTCGCGGTCGAGGAGTCGCGGCTCAAGATTCCCCTGCTGCTCGGGCTCGATGTCATTCACGGCTATCGCACCATCTTCCCGGTGCCCCTTGCCGAGACCGGGATCTTCGATCCGCAGGTGTGGGCGCTGACCGCGCGCGAGGCGGCGCGCGAGGCGAGCGCCGAGGGCGTCGCCCTCACCTTCGCGCCCATGCTCGATGTGGCGCGCGACCCGCGCTGGGGACGCATCGTCGAGGGACCGGGGGAGGATCCCTACGTGGGACGCTGCCTCGCGCAGGCCAAGGTACGCGGCTGGCAGACTGCCCGGCTCGAGTCCGCCGACGCCCTCGCCGCCTGCGCCAAGCATTTCTGCGCCTACGGGGCCGTCACGGCGGGCCGCGAATATGCGCCTGTCGATATTTCCGCGCGCACCCTGCACGAGGTCTATCTGCAGCCCTTTGCAGCGGCAGTGGCCGCGGGAGTGGCCGCCGTGATGCCCGCCTTCACCGATATGGATGGCACGCCGATGACCGCGCACGTTGCGCTGCTGCGCGATCACCTGCGCGGACGGCTGGGCTTTCGCGGCGTCATCATCAGCGATTATCACGCAATCGCCGAGCTCATGAATCACGGGGTCGCCTCCGACCTCACGGAGGCGGCCGCCCTGGCGCTGCGCGCCGGTGTCGACGTGGACATGATGTCGGATGCGTACCGCACGGCGCTGCCCGAGGCGCTCGATCACGGCCTGGTCACGATGGCGCAGATCGATGCCGCCGTGCGCCGAGTGCTCGAGCTCAAGGAGCGGCTCGGACTGTTCGCCGACCCCTACCGCCGCGGCAGTACGCCCGAGCGCGCGGCGGCCCTGAGTGGGCGGCGTGCGCTCGCCCGCACCGTGGCGGCGCGCTCGCTCGTGCTGCTGAGCAACGTGCGGCAGACGCTGCCGCTCGCACCGAGCGTGCGCACGCTCGCATTGCTCGGCCCACTTGCCGATGCGCCCGCGCAGATGCACGGCCCGTGGTCGGCCGCCGGCGATCCGAGCAAGGCCGTGAGCGTGCTCGCCGGCCTGCGCGAGCGGCTGCCGCAAGCGCACATCGCGCACGCCGCGGGGGTGGCGCTGCGCACGCAGCCAGGCACCGATGCGCTCGCCGCACAGCAGGCGGCGTTGCAGCTGTGCGATGCGGCCGACGTCATCATCCTGTGCCTCGGCGAGTCCGCGACGCAAAGCGGCGAGGCCGCAAGCCGCGCCCATCCGGAACTGCCCGAGCCGCAGCGGCCCTTCGCCGAGGCGGTGGTTGCGCGCGCTCGAGCGCTCGGCAAGCCGGTGGTGGTGGTGCTCTTCAGCGGCCGCCCGCTCGTGGTGCCCTGGCTCATCGAGCAAGCCCAGGCGGTGCTCGCGGCCTGGTTTCCCGGCAGCGAGGCGGGCCACGCCATCGCGGAGATTCTGACCGGCGAGCGCTCCCCGAGCGGGCGTACGCCCGTCAGCTGGCCGCGCGCGGTAGGCCAGATTCCGGTGTTCTTCGGCGAGCGACCGAGTGGGCGCCCGTACAATCCGAGCGACTTCTACACGACGAAGTACCTCGATGAGTCGAACGACCCACTCTTTGCCTTCGGTCACGGGCTCGGCTACGGGGAGTGCGCACGCGGCAATCTGCAGCTCACGCCGGCGCAACTGACGCAGGCGGACACCCTCGAGGTGCGCGTGGAGGTGCACAACCCCGGCGAGCGGACACTCGAGGAGACCCTGTTCGTCTTCACGCACCTACCGGTCGCGAGCGTCACGCAGCCGCGCCTCACGCTGCAGGGCTTCGGCAAGATCACCCTGGGCGCCGGTGAGCGCGGCACGCTCACGCTGCACGTGCCAGCCACGCAGCTGCGCTTTCTCGGTCCGGATCTCGAGCCGCTGTGGCGGCCGGGAACCCTGCAGGTGCTCGTGGGACCGAGCGCCGAGCGCTCGCGCCTGCTCTGCGGCAGCATCGAGCTGCGCGCCTCATAGCCGCAGCGCACCTCATAGCCGCAGCGCGCCTCATAGCCGCAGCGCACCTCACAGCAGCAGCGCCCCGAGCGCGAGCAGCAGCGCCGGGGGCATCACGCACGCGCCGAGCCGCAGGAAGCGCCAGGGGCTCACCTGCTCGCCCTCGCGGCGCAGGGCGAGCAGCCACAACAGGGTGGCGAGCGAGCCGGTCACGGAGAGGTTCGGCCCGAGATCCACACCGATCAGCAGCGCGGCAACGAGGCTCGCCGGCACGCTCGCCACGCTCGCCGCGGAGGCGGCGATGAGTGCCGTCGGCAGATTGTTGAGCACGTTGCTCGCGAGCGCGACGCCGATGCCCGCGAGCGCGCCAGCCTGCACGCCGCCATGCCGGGCGAGTGCGTGCAGATCGGCGCCGAGCCTGTCGGTGATGCCGGTGCCTGCAAGGGCCGCCACCAGCACGAACAGGCCCGCCACCAGAGGCAGGATCGACCACGACACCGCTCGCAGCAGCGCGCCCGGGCTTCTGCGCTCGCGCACGTGCACGCACGCGACGCTGGCCGCACCGGCGAGGCAGGTGGGCAGACCCAAGGGCCGGCCGAGCGCGGAGACACTGAGCAGGAGCACGGCCGTGAGCGCGATGCCCAGCGCGGCCAGGCGCCCCGAGTGCGAGAGCCTGGGCACCGGCACGTCGGTGGCGATGGGTACACGCAACGCGGCCGCCTGCGTGAGGCGCAGCATGCCGTAAGTGGCGGCGATCGCGAGGACCGAGGGCAGGGTGAAGCGTGCGAGCCAGCTCGCAAGGGCCGGCAGATGCGCATCGTAGAGGACGAGGTTTGCCGGGTTGGAGATCGGCAGCAGAAAGCTCGCCGCGTTCGCGATCAGCGCGCAGGCGAACAGGTGCGGTAGCGGGTCCGCCCGCGCCGCGCGTGCCGCGGCGTACACCGCAGGCGTGAGCACGACCGCAGTGGCATCGTTCGAGAGCAGCGCCGTCACGATGATGCCGACGCCGTACACCAGCGCGAACAGGCGCTGCGCGGAGCCTCGGGCACGGCGCACGGCGAGCGCGGCCAGGTAATCGAACAGTCCTTCCCGGCGGGCAAGCTCCGAGAGCAGCAGCATCCCGGCGAGGAACAAGTACACGTCGGTGCCCTTGAGCGCAGCACGGCCGGCGGCATGCCACGACACCAGCCCGAGCAGCAGCAGCGCCACGGCGCCGAGCACCGCCCAGAGCGCCTCGGGCAGTTGCCACGGCCGTGCCAGGATTCCTGCGATGACCAGCAGTGCGATGAGCCAGACGCTCACCTGCGCCAGTGGCGCATGACTCAAATGCAGCATGGGGACAGGCTAACGCAGCCTGCGGTTCTCACCCACCTCGCAGGGCTCCCCGGTCATCCAGGCGCGCACCGCCGCGAGCGTGTAGGAGGCGCGCCCGGGAGCGATCCAGTACTCGGCGTGCTCGATATCGACGCGCAGCACCGCGAGCCGCTCGTCCTCGACGCCGTTCGGGTACCACGCGCGCTGGCTCGGCGTCCACAGCTCGGCCGCCTTGGCCGGATCGCGGCTGAGGCGCCCGCTGCCGGCCACCGCCACGTAAATGTTCTTCGAAGGATGCGCGTAGGCGACGCTCGTGCGCACATCCTGCAACAGCTCGTTCGCCTTCTCGCTGTGCCAGTCGGTGAAGAACCACAGACTGCCCGAGGGCTCGTAGCGCAGCGTCTCGACCGGGCGCGTGTGCAACCAGCCCGCCGGATCGACGGTGGTGAGCATCGCCACGCGGATGTTCTGGATCAGCTCTCCGAGCTTCTGCAATTGCGCGAGGCGCTGCTGGTCCATGGCCCGC
>DATJSR010000270.1:0-3644 GCA_035504015.1 Steroidobacteraceae bacterium | reverse complement strand
TCGATGGCGCGCGCTGGGCGCTCGCGCAGGGTATCGCCGATCCGGCGCATCTGGGCATCGTCGGATGGAGCTTCGGAGGCTACGCCGCGTTGCTGGGGGCGGTGCGCAACAGCGATCTTTTCCACTGCGCCGTCAGCATTGCCGGTCTGAGCGATCTCAGCCTGCTGGAGGCGGAGGAGCAGCGCTTCGAGGGAGGGCAAGTCGCGCGAACGCAGATCGGGACCGACAGGGCGAAGCTCAAAGCCGACTCGCCGCGCGATCACGCACAGGATGTCGGCATTCCCGTGCTCCTGATCCACGGGGACAACGATGCTCAGGCCAACATCGAGCAATCCAAGGCGATGGATCGGGCCCTCAGCAGGGCCGGCAAGCCCCACGAGTTCATCGTCATTGCGGGCGCGGATCACCAGATGAGCAGCGAGTCCGACCGCACGACGCTGCTCACGGCCATCGGGCGATTCCTCGCCACGAATCTCGGCCCCGGCACGCTCGCGCCGCGATGATTCCGTGCGCGCGGGCGCTGAGCGCACGCGCTGCCTGGCACACCCCAGGGGGGGGTGTGCTAACGTGGGGTGGCCTCGCCTCGGAGCGCCTATATGAAGAAGAAGCTGGCGATCATCCTCGTGGTGCTGGTGATCCTCTATCCGGGCACCGTCTGGCTCATGGGAATACTCACGGAGCAGCGGGTGCAGGAAGCCCTCGCGCTGCTGCCACAGCAGCTGCCCTATCTGCTCGTGAGCGAGCAGCATTACCGCCGCGGCTGGTATCGCTCCGAGCAGGATCTCACCTTGCAGCTGGCCCTCGGCAAGCTTTTGCCGGTGCTGGCCGCGAGCGCCCCGACGCCCGTGAGCATCCGCATCCACAGCGTGATTCATCACGGGCCGCTATGCGGGCTCAGCTGCTTTGGGTTTGCGCGCATCGATGCCAGCTACGTGCCGGGAAGCGCTGTCGCGCCCGCGATCAGCCGCTTGTACGGGACCCGCTCGCCCGTGTCGGTGAGGGTGCATCTCGGATTTCTCGGGGGCGAGTACGTGAGATTCTCGACGCCGCCGCTCAAGGACGTGGAGCTGCCCAAAGAGCGTCACCTCAGCTGGGGTGGGGCGGTCATCGAGGCCCGCGTCTCGGGCAACCTCGATCATCGCAGCGTGCGCGCCACCATTCCCGACATCGCCATCCGCAATGCCGATGGCAATGCGCTCGAGCTGTCGCAGCTTGCGCTCGACGGCAGCAGCCGGCGCGTGCTCGGCCCGCTCTACAGCAGCCAACTGGCGCTCACCGCCAAGCAGTTGAGCTATCGTGTTGCCGGCCCGATGGACTTCTCGGTGCAAGACATCCGCCTCGATGCGCAGACACCGGTGCACCAAGGCTACATGGATGTCATCGAGCAGATCTCCACCGGCACGGTGCACTCGGCCGGGGCCGACCTGCGCGAGGCCCACCTCGACTTCTCGATTCGCCATGCTCAAGTGAAGGCCATGGCGGCCATCCAGGAGCGAGTGCAGGCGCTCAACCAGAGTCAGGGCCTCAGCTTGAGACCCGCCACCGGTGCCTTGCTGACGGCGATTCGCGAGCCCCTGCAGCAACTGCTGCTGGATAAGCCCGAGCTGCGGCTCGATGCCATCAAGATCATCACGCCACACGGGCAGATTCTGATCCATGGTTCCGTGCGGACGTCGGGGCTCACGGCCGCGGACCTGAGCCAGGGCATGAATATGCTATTACTGATGCAGAGGATCGATGTCTCGCTCGATGTGTCCGCGGATGACAGCGCGCTCGCCGACCTGCCGGGACTGGCAGGCGCAGCGCGCCAGCAACTGCCGGCGTTCGAGCAGCAGGGACTCGTTAGCCATGCCAATGGTGAGTGGCGTACCATCATCCACTTTGGCCAGGGGCGCACCACGGTGAACGGCAAACCCTTCGGCGCATCGCCTTTCGGCGCATCGCCTTTCGGCGGCAATCGGCCGGCGCCCGCGCAGTGACTGCAGATGGCAGCGCTTCGCTATAGCGCCGCGCACTGGGGCGTGTACGAGTTTGAGGCGCCGCCCGCAGGCGAGCCGCCGCGGCTGCGAGCCTACGCACTCGATCCCGACCCGACCGCGATTGGGCTCGATCAGCTGCACCCGCAGGTGACCGCGCTGCGGGTGCGCGCGCCTGCCGTGCGTCGCAGCTGGCTCGAGCGCGGCCCGGGCGCCGCCACGGAGGGGCGCGGGCACGAGCCCTTCGTGGAAGTCGACTGGCATACGGCAAGCGAGCTCGTCGCCCGCGAGCTGCGCCGCGTACGCGCGCAGTTCGGCTCCAGCGCCATCTTTGGCGGATCCTACGGCTGGGCAAGCGCCGGGCGCTTCCACAACGCCCCCTCGCAATTGCAGCGCCTGCTGGCTCTGTCCGGTGGCTTCGTGCGCAGCGTCGACAGCTACAGTCTGGGCGCCGGCAGTGCCCTGATGCCCTATGTGTGCGGCGATATCGACGAGCTGCACGCCACACACACGGCCTGGTCGGTGCTCGCCGAGCACACGCAGCTGTTCGTGACCTTTGGCGGCATCCCCCTGAAGAACACGCAGGTGTCCTACGGCGGCGCCGCCGATCATCGCGCGCGCCAGGCGCTCGAGCGCATGGCCGCCAACGGCGTGCGCTTCGTCAACGTGAGTCCCGTGCGCGACAATCTGCTCACGGGCGCACCGGTGGAATGGATGGCGGTGCGGCCCAATACCGATGTCGCCCTGATGCTTGCACTGGCGTACGTGATCCAGGCGGATGCGCGCTTCGATCGCAGCTTTCTGGATCGCTGCACGGTGGGCTACGAGCGTTTCGCCGCCTATCTGCGAGGAACGCCCGATGCGACCCCCAAGACCCCCGAATGGGCCGCCGCCATCACCGGGGTGCCGGCGGCGCGCATCGAGAGCCTTGCAAGGGAGATGCTGGGCAAGCGCACGATGCTCAATGTCGCCTGGGCCCTGCAACGCGCCGCGCATGGCGAGCAGCCGTTCTGGATGATCGTCACGCTGGCCGCCATGCTGGGGCAGATCGGGCTGCCCGGCGCAGGCTACGGACTGGGATACGGCGCGACGAACGGTATCGGCAGCGCCCATCGGCGCTTGCCCGGACCTTCGCTGCCGCGAGTGCCCAATCCCGTCCGGGATTTCATCCCCGTGGCGCGCATTGCCGATCTGCTCACGCGTCCAGGAGAGGAATTCAGCTATCGCGGCCGCACGCATCGCTATCCGGACATCAAGCTCGTCTACTGGGCGGGCGGCAATCCTTTTCATCATCATCAGGATCTGCGCCGCCTCGAGCACGCGTGGGCGAGACCGCAGACCATCGTGTTCCACGAGCAGTATTGGACCGCCGCCGCGCGCCGCGCGGACATCGTGCTGCCGGCCACCATCGCCTTGGAGCGCAACGACATTGCCTGCGCAACGCGCGAAGGCCTCTACGTGGCCATGCGCCAGGCGCTCGCGCCTCACGCTCAGGCGCGCAACGACCACGACATCCTGGCGGGGATTGCCGAGCAGCTCGGGCTGCATGCTGAGTTCACCGAGGGCTTGACCGAGCGCGGATGGCTCGAGCGACTCTACCGCGAGAATGCGCGACGGGTCGCCGAGCATGGTATCGCGCTGCCCGATTTCGAGGAGTTCTGGGAGCGC
>DATJSR010000269.1:0-3426 GCA_035504015.1 Steroidobacteraceae bacterium | reverse complement strand
TAGGCCCGTTCGGACTCGCAGACGAACAGATCGACGCGCGCCCCGAGGGCACGTGCGATCGCTACTGCCCGCGCGATGGCCTTCGGCGCACGCTCGTCGTGACTCAGCGCCACCAGTATCGAGCGAATCTTCTTCACCCATCCTCCAGCGGCCGGCAAGGCCTCATGCGTGGATTATTCGTCAGCCACGCGGTCCGCACATCCGCATTGCTACGGATCGGCGGCTGCAGCGCCGCACGCCTGCCGCGCGGCGCGGCGCGCCGCCAGAGCCGCGCGCACGATGCCGAGGAGTCGGAAGCTCAGCAGGTGGTGCGGCCAGGTGAGCTCGCGCTTGTCGCACACCGTGGAGAGACTGAAGCGACCGATCTCGCCGCGCAGTTGCGCGGCGTCCGCTGCATCCTCGGGCGAGCCGTGGCATAGCCGCTGACGCAGCGCGCGCGCCTGGACGATGCGCTTAGCCACCGCACGCGCCCGGCGTGCCGGGAGCCGCCCGTAGCGGTGCTTGAGCTCATTGAGCCGCTCGGCCGCATCATAGGTGGCATCCACCAGACGCCGCCGCGACATCCATTGCGTCTCGTAGTTGAGAATGTGCTCCCAGCTCGGCTGCACGAGCAGCTGACGGTGCTCCTCGAGCGTGCGTGCGAAGAGGCGGTAGCCGAAGCGCGCCGGGTCCTCGAAGATGCGGCTGCCCGGATCGAGAAAGGGACCCATGGGCGAGATGAAGCAGCGCAGCCGCTTGTCGCCCCACTGGAACAGGCTCTCGCAGTAATCCACCGTGGCCTGCACGGATTCGTAGGTCTGCTGCGGCAGGCCGATCATGAAGAAGACATCGAGCTTGTGGCAGCGCAGGCGCAGCGTCTCGCGCAGAAAGCGCTCGAGCTGCGCGTTGTCATAGTCGGGCTCGCCCTGCTGGGCGCGGCGCACCAGCGGATCGTGGCTCTCGGGGCTGATCTCGACGCTCCAGTTGGCGAGCGCGGCATCGATCTCCTGCAGGTATTCGCGTGGCGGCAGATCGAAAAGCTCGAAGACGATCTCGTTGGGGAGGCGCGCGGCGCGCAATTCGCGCAGCACGGCCGCCACGTACGCCTCCCCTCCCTGCAGCAGATCCCCCGGGAGCACGATCGGGCCGCGACTCACCGCGGCGATGCGCCGCAGGTTCTCGACGAGACTCTGCGCGCTGCGAAAGACAGGCGCCTGCCGCCGCGTCAGCTGCGAGCAGGTCGTTCGCGAGCTGCCGCAGGTTGCGCACTCGTATGCACAGCCCTTGAGCGGCAGCACCATCGTGAGCGGGTTGCGCCACCAGCCGCGAAAGGGCAGCACGCTGCGCAGATCGCGGTAGCGCAGGACCATGTCGATGAGCCACTCGGGCCGCACGTCCACGTAGTCGAGCGATCGCGGGACGAATGTCAGCGGATTGACATGCACGGCGCCGGCGGACTTCCAGGTGAGGTTCGGGATCGCACCGAGATCCTGGCCGTCTCGGGGCAGCCTCTGCAGCAGCTGCCAGAGCGGTGCCTCCGTGCTGTCCCCGCGCAGCACGTAGTCCACCTGCGGATACTCGATCAGCTCGCGATCAAAATAGGTCGCCGACAGTCCGCCCATGATGACCGGCACGTCCGGATGAGCCTGCTTGGCGAGCCGCGCGAGCTCGAGCGCCCCATGAGCGTGCGGCAGCCAGTGCAGGTCGATGCCGATCGCCCGTGGCCGCTCGCGTGCGAGAAAAGCGGGCACGTCGAAGTGCCGATTCTGCATCATGCGCAGCGCCACGTTGACGATGCGCACGGCAAGGCCGCGCTCGCGCAGGTAGCTCAGGATGGTGAGAAAGCCGATCGGGTACATCTCGAACACGGTCGATGAGGGGACCATGTCGCTCACCGGACCATAGAGGATCGACAGGCGCCGGAAGTCGTAGACACTCGGCGCGTGCAGCAGCAGCAGATCGGAGTGCGCTCTGGTGATCATTCTCGGGCAGAGGATGCGCTGCGCGCCGCGCGTCGGGGACTAGGGGTTGATACGTATCGACAGGTGAGCCCCCCTCGCTGATTCTGCCAGGCGATGGCAAGCCCCGAGCCGAACCCCTCCTCTCCGCCGGGACTGTGGACGCGCCTGTGGGCACGGCCCAAGGCGCGCTGGCTGCTCGGCATCCCGCTCGGCGGCCTGCTGATGCTCGGGTTGGGAGCTTTGGCCCTGGGCAGTGTCAATTGGGGTGTGGAGCAGGCGAGCACCACGCAGTTCTGCTTCACCTGTCATTCCCACCAGCAGTTCATTCGCCCCGAATACGAGGCGTCCTCGCACTTTCGCAATGCCGTGGGCGTGCGGGCGGCCTGCGCCGACTGCCATCTGCCGCACGGCAACTGGTTCGCGACCATGTACACCCACGTGCTGGTCTCGACCGACGTGATCTACGAAACCGCGGGCGAGATCAGCACGCGCGAGAAATTCGAGCGCCACCGCGGCGAGATGGCTCAGAAGGTCTGGGCCCAAATGCTCGGCAATCAATCAGCCTTTTGCCGCAAGTGCCACAGCTTCCAGGCGATGGATCTGACCGCCCAGGGCGGCATGCCCGCGCGCAGCCATGCCAAGGCGATGCAGTCGGGCAAGACCTGCATCGAGTGCCACCGCGGTATCGTGCACACGCTGCCGCAAAACGCGGATGAGCTCTGGGGGCAGGTGGTCGCCCGCGCCAAGCATTAGGATGCTGGCTGTGGCGGCGCTCTTGCAGCGCGCTCGGCCCCGAATCGGGCCACTACTTGCTCGCACTCGACCAGTAAGCCGCGATGTTCGCAACGTCCGCATCCGTGAGCTGCAGCTTCTTCGGGTGCTTGTGTTTGCCGGTGACCACATCCTGGATGAGCCCGCTGAGCTGCGCATCGCTCTTGCCCTTGAAATCCACCGGCTCGTGACATTCCCTACAACCGGCCTGCTGCACCTTCACCTGGCCGGCCTGGGGATCGGCCGCGCGCGCGCCAGCAACGGCCAGCAACGAGGCTATTACAGTCGGGACCAGAAGTGCGTGCGGCTTTGCGTTCATGAGCAGTTCCGAGGGTTGCGGCTGGGTAGCTAGCATCGGCGCAGGCTGCCGAGGCGCGAATACGTATTACCCGCTATACGCATTAGCCGGCATTCTCTGCCGCGCCGCGGCGCGATACATCTCGCACCCGCTGGCCGTGCCGCGCGCCCGGGGGAGCTGGTTCAATCAGTTAACGAGGAGGCACACCCATGAGCCCATCCGAAGCCCGCGCCCCCGGCACCCCCCGACCCGAGCCGACCGCCGCCGGATTCGCCCCCGGTGCGGCCTCGCGCCTGCGACGACGGCTGCTCGCCACGCGCCCCGCCTTCTTTCCCGCATCGGTGGCGCCGGTGATCATCGGCAGCGCCTGGGGCTACCGCACGGCGGGGCATTTCGACTGGACCGTGTTCATCCTCG
>DATJSR010000268.1:0-4174 GCA_035504015.1 Steroidobacteraceae bacterium | reverse complement strand
GGTCACCACGGCATTACTGATCGTGCTCATGGTCCTGGCGCACCGGGAATTCAAAAGAACCCACAACCGGGTGATGACGTATCCACAGGGCCTCGGATCCGGCACGCTGCTCGCAGCCGTGGCGGTCGCGATCAGGGCCGTGGTCGTCTATGTCTATCTGAAATACATCAATCCCGGATTCATTGCCACGATGCTGCACGCTCAGCAGCAGGCTCTGCAGCAGCGGGGCATCACGGGCGCGCAGGCACAGCAGGCCATGGCCATCACCTCCGTGATCACGACACCCGCAGGCATCGTCATCGCGTCGCTGGTCACCGGCGTCATCGGGGGTTTCCTCGTGGCGCTGATCGTGTCCATCTTCACCCAAAAGAGCGATCCTCGGGCCGTGATCTAGTCTGGCGCGCTCCCCGAGCGGCGCGTAGAAACGGTGGATACCCGCGCCCCGAATAGCGAAGGCCTCGAGCTGAGGCAGGCAACGCTTGCCGATCTGCCGGAGGTTCGCCGCTGCGCGCACGCCGCGTTCTCCAAGTACATCGCACGCATCGGCAAGGCGCCGGCGCCGATGGGCGCGGACTTCGTTGCGCAGATCGGCCAGGGGCTGCTGCACGTCGCCGTAGAAGGCGCTCGGTTCCTCGGCTACGTCGCCTTTTTTCCCGAAGGCGACCACGTTCATCTCGACAGTATTGCGGTTTTGCCGGAGCACTGCGGAAAGGGGATCGGCAAGCGACTCCTAGGCTATGTCGAGCGCCAGGCGCGCCGTCATGGATTGCAGGCCGTGGAGCTATACACCAATGAAGCCATGGTCGAGAACATCGGCATGTACAAGCGGTTGGGATACACCGAGATCGAGCGCAAGCATCACCAAGGCTTCAACAGGGTGTTCTTCCGCAAGTCCTTGTAACCGCCGGGCAGCGTCAGCACGATGATCCAAGCCATGAGCGCCATCGCCGCCAGCGACAGCACACTGCCCTCCGGCCCCACGGAGCCACCGCTGAGCCACGCCGGCCCCTGAGGGGTGCTGAGCAGCCACTGGCCGCTCGCGGGAAGGCCGCTGTTGGATCCGCCGAATACGAACGTCTGGGTCCAGTTCCACGCTGCGTGGGCACCGAAGGCCCACCACAGCGATCCCGTGCGCCACACGGCCAGACAGTAGACCAGCCCGACGCTCACGACCTGCACGATGCCAAGGACCGCTTCTCCCTTATTGCCGAGATGGGCCGCACCGAACCACACCGACATCACTATCGCCGCTCGTGCAGGAGTGGTGCTGCGGGCGAGCCTGAAGAAGGGGTAGCCGCGAAACAGCAGCTCCTCCACCAGGGCTCCAGGCAGGTAGACACCCGCCCAAACGAGGGCCGACACCGCCAACGGCCACCCGGCGCTACCGCTGGGGCTGATGCGCACCGCATGCGTGAGGCCCAACGCACCCACCAGCGCTGCCATGAGCAATGCACCCCAGAAGGCACCTTTGGCAAAAAGGAGCGCCGCACGCGGGCCGCCCAAGCCGTAATCCAGCCAGGAGCGGCCCTCGATCCGGGCCATCGCGGCCGTAGCGACCAGCAGACCGCAGGCTTGCGCGAGAACCAGCGCCGCGCGGACCTTGGGCACGAGCTTGCTGCTCAACGCCTTCAAGTCGGCGGGCGTGAAGTGCGCGAGCCAATACACCGTGCCGAAAAGCAGCCCCGTGACCGCTGCGCCGATCAGCACGTACAGCAGCACGGACCACACCGAGCGAAGTCCGTCGCGCCCCATCCAGAGGCTTCGATAGCGACTCATCCGCCGGATTCTGCTTCGCGGCTCATGCGAGGGATTCTACTTCAGCCGCCACGCTCGTCATCCAGAGACTCGATCCGCGGCTGCCAGCTCCCCTGCTGCATGCAGCGACGTGCGTGGGCAGCGATGTCACGCAGCGGCGCAAGCCACACGCCCCCTCTCTCCAGCATGCGCCCGATCATGCGGTGCGTGAGCTGCCAGCGCGCGAGGCGACCGGATAGAAACGGATGCCACACGGCGATCCACAGGCCACCGTGCTCCCACATGGCCTCGAACTCCTCCCACCAGGTCTCCCACGCGCGTGCAGCCGACTGCACCGGCATTTGAAAGTCGAGCTCGATGCTGTGCATGAAAGGCGGCCAGTCGTCCATGCCCCAGTGCGAGGGCAGCTCGAGCAGGCTGCCGCGAGAGCCGCGCAGCAGGTAGGGCACGTCGTCGCCCATGAGCGAGGCGTCGTACTCGACGCCTGCATCGATCAGCAGCTGCGCCGAGCGGTGCGAGAAATTGTAGAGCGGTGCCCGCCAACCGACCGATTTATGGCCGCTCACGGCCGCAATTGCGCTCAGGCTGCGCGCGAGCGTCTCGCGCTCTTCGGCATCGCTCAACTCGTTCGGGTGCTCGTGCAGGTAGCCGTGCGCCGAGACTTCGTGACCGTCGCGTATCATCGCCTCGATGGCCTGCGGGTAGCGCTCCGCGCACCACCCGGGAACGAAGAAGGTCTGGCGGATGCCGTAGTGACGGTAGGTTTCCAGGATCCGTGGCACGGCAACCTGCGGTCCGTAGCGCAGCATGGAGCTGGCGGACACGAGCGTGTGTGCCCTTTGCGGGTGCGACAGCTGCAGCAGGCTGTCGGCATCCATATCGAGCGTGAAGGCCACGGCGCAACGCGCACCGTTCGGCCACGGAATGGGGTTGGCGATCACGCGAGATCACTCCTGCGGCGGCGCCGCGCCAGTGCCCGGCAACGGGCTTCTTCGTGCTCAGCGGGCGGTCTTGCCACCATCGACGCTCCAGGCAGCCCCCGTCACGAACCCCGCCGCGTCGCTCGCGAGGAAGGCGACCACGGAGGCAATCTCCGCGGCCTCGCCGAGCCGGCCGAGCGGCACGGTCGCGATCTCGCCGGCCCGCGCAGCAACCGGATCGGCATCGCTGCCAAACTCCGCGCGCAGCATCGGTGTGTCGACCGGTCCCGGGCAAACCGCATTCACGCGCACCCGCTCGGGCGCAAGCTCGATCGCAAGCGCGCGGCTCCAGGCGAGCATCGCACCCTTGGTCGCACTGTAGGCGCTGTAGCCGCGCTGGCCGATCAGCGCAAGCTCCGAGGCGATGTTGACCACCGCGGCATGGCCGCTCGCCTTGAGCGCCGGCAGCAGCTGCCGCGTCAAGCGAAAGTGACCGCTGAAGTTGCACGCGAGCAATGCGTCGAGGAGCTCGTCCGGCGTGCGCTCGAAGGAGCACACCTGCGCGATGCCCGCATTGTTCACCAGGATGTCGCAGCGCCCTGGCAGCTGCCCGAGCAGCCGCTCGAGCGCGCGGTCGCTGGCCCGGCGGTCGGCGAGATCGATTTCGTGCACGCTCAGCTGTGCGCCGGCGGCCAGGCGGTCCGCGAGCGCAAGCTGCACGCGCCCGTCGCGATCGAGCGCGTGCACGATGGCCCCCTGGGTGAGCAGCGTGCGCACCACCGCGCTGCCGATCCCGCCGCCCGCGCCACTGACGACGGCGTGCCGCCCCGCAAGCGGCAGGGGGGTGCCGCAGATGCCGGCTGCCGAGTCGGTCATGCGCGTGCGCGGGATCCCTGCGCTCACACCACGGTCAGGAACGAGACCCCGTGTGCGCCCACGAAATCGCGGGCGCACAGTGTGCCCGAGGCCCCCGCAGCGCCGTAGTGACTGCCGCTCACGCGACGCACGCGATTGCGGTGCCAGGTGCCGAGCAGGTCCCGCAAGGGCATCAGCTGCGCCGTACTTTCCCCGTACAGATCGCGGTGCAGTGCTGGCAGGCGGTACCACGGCACCGAGGCGCGCTGATGGTGCGCGTTGTGGTAGCCGAAGTTGAGCGTGAGCAAATTGAGCCAGGCGTGCCGGCGCGAAATGAGATTGGAGAAGGTGTGCTCGTGCTCGTAGCGGCGGTCGCGGCCCTCCATGGGCACCGGCTGCTCGGGCGCGACGAAGTACTGCTCGAAGGTGTGGTGGAACGCATCGAAGAAGTTGAGGACGTGCAGCTGCAGCGCCACGGCGAGCATATAGAGCAGCAGCGCCTGGAGCGACCACAGCCCGAGCAGCACCAGCAGCGCACCCCGCAGCAGCAGCATGCCGAGCACCCGCGGCAGGTAGCGGCGCTGCGAGCGCACGAAGAACGGGCGGAAGATGACCTGCAGGTGCATCAGGATTTCGGTCGCCGG
>DATJSR010000267.1:0-7718 GCA_035504015.1 Steroidobacteraceae bacterium | reverse complement strand
CTGCACTACATCTGCGGGCCGGTGGCGAGTGAGGACCTGGCCCGCATCCCGCATTCTCGCTGGCTCATCGCCAGCGGCCTCAACGTCGGCCGCCCCGCACATCTCTTCTTGATCGACACACGCCGCAAATCGGCTGCGGTGCTGTTTCCGCTCGGCAAGCCGCACCTCGAGATGGACGCGGAGTTTGCGAGCTCGTGCACTGGGCCGCCCGATCTTGCGCGCCTGTCCACGGACGGGCTCGCGCTGCGCCAAGGCTCGGGCGGGGTGCATCGCCTGTACGCGGCCAATCACGGTGACCGCATGGCAATCGAAGTATTCCGAGTCGACACCCGCGGCGCGGGCTCCCCGCGGCTTCGCTGGATCGGCTGCCTGCCGATGCCGCCTCATACGCTACCCAATGCCGTCGCCGCGCTGCCCGACGGCGGGGTACTCGCCATCAGCTCCTACGACCCCGATGACCCCAGGGCCTGGTCACGCATGGCGCGCGGCGAGCCGACGGGACAGATCTTCGAGTGGCGCCCCGGGCGCGGATTTCAGGCGCTACCGCGGGGTGCCACCTCGGGCGGTAACGGCCTCGAGGCGAGCGCCGATGGACGCCTGATCTATGCCAGCGCCTGGAGCGCACGCGAGATCATCGTGCTGTCGCCAAGCGATGGCACGCGGCGCGTCATCCCGCTCACGTTCATGCCGGACAACATCCACCGGCTCGCGAGCGGAGCGCTCCTGGTGGGCGGCCAGGCGACGACGGTCGGGGCCATCCGTGCCTGCAGGGGCCCCCAGTGTCCGCAACCTTGGGTGATCGCGCGCGTCGATCCTGCAAGCGGGTGGGTGCGGATTCTGGCGCAAGGTCGGGGGACGGCCGCGATCAACTACGCCTGCGGGGCGCTGTTGATCGAGCGCACGCTCTACATCAGCGAGCGGGGCGCTGCCCGCATCGCCTACCTCGAGCTGGCCGAACATGTGAACGATAACTTCCGTCCGTGAGGCCCATGACATCCCCCCACTCCCCTCCCCCCTGGCCCGGCGCGATGCGCGGCTGGCTGGTGGCGGCATTGCTCGCACTCGCCTCCATGGGGTCGCAGTTCGATCGCACGGTGGTCAACCTCATGGTGGCGCCGCTCAAGGCGGCCTTCCGGCTCGATGACACGCACTTCAGCATGCTGCAGGGGCTCGCTTTCGGCATCTTCTACGTCATCGCCTGCGTGCCCATGGGGCGTCTCGCGGATCGCTATCAGCGCCGGCTGATCATCGGCGGTGGCATCGGCCTCTTCAGCCTGTTTGCGATGGGATCGGGTCTCGCGCGCAGCTATACGCAGCTGTTCCTCACGCGCATCGGCGTGGCGGTGGGTGAGGCGAGCCTCACCCCGGCCGGCCTGTCGATGCTCGCCGATCTGTTCAGACCCGAGCAGCTCGGCCGACCGGTGAGCGCGTTTCTGATGAGCGCGCCGATCGGTCAGGGACTGGGGTTCATTCTCACGGGCAGCCTGCTGCAGTGGCTGGCGACTTCCGGGACGCTCGCCGCGGGGCCGCTCGCGGGCTTTGCCCCCTGGCAGGCGGCATTCATCATCGTCGGCGCGCCGGTGCTGCTGCTGGTGCCTCTGTTCCTGCTGCAGCGCGAGCCCGAGCGACGGGGCACCGGTGGCGCGGCTTCGCTCCCGGTGCGCGAGGTGCTGCAGCTGATCCGCGAGCGCGCAGGCGCGCTCGGGCCGATGTTCGCGGGCTTTGCCATGGTGAACCTCGTGTCCTACACCTTCTTCATCTGGACGCCGGCGCTGTTTCAGCGCTCCCATGGCTGGAACCCGGCGCAGATCGGTTGGGCCCTCGGGATCATCCTCATCACCTGCGGCACGAGCGGCGTCTTCGTCGCCGGCTGGCTCAGCGACCGGCTGGCGCGCCGCGGCCACCTCGATGCGCAGCTGAAGGTAGCTGCCTTCGGGTTCGTCGGCTGTGGTGTTCTCGGGGCGCTCGCAGCGCTGATGCCGAGCGCCACCGCGGCGTTGGCACTGCTCGCGCCCGCGATCTTTCTCAGCAACATGCCCTATCCGTGCGCGGGAACGGCCATTCAGCTCATCGTGCCGAATCGCGCGCGGGCGCAGGTGACGGCGCTCTACGTGACGCTGACCACGCTCGTGGGATTGGGCGTAGGGCCGCTGCTCATCGGCATGATGACCGACTACGTCTTCCGCGATCCGGCCGACATCGGCTACTCGCTCGCGATCGTCCTCGCCGTTGCCGCACCGACGATGTTCGTGCTGCTGCTGCGCGCCTGCCCCGCCTATCGCGCGCTGCGCGCCCGTGACGGGCGAGCGGCAGCCGCGTTGGCGAGCAGTCCGCTCAGAAGCGATCGGTGATCGGCGTCTTGACGAAGCCCTCCGGATAATCCTCCACCTTGTTGCCGACGATGGTGAAATCCTTGGCGCGGCCGCTGAAGCGGCTCTCGAGCTCCATGTAGCCGCGCGGGTCGAACAGCGGCGTCGCGCTCATGCCGAAAATGCCGGTGGCATCCTGCTTGTCGCAGGTGTAGAGGCTTCCCTGCTGCGCGAAATTCTTCCTGCCGTGCTCGAGCATGCCGTCCATCGCGGCCTTGAGCGTGTAGTGCATCGTCATATAGTTGAAGCCGAGGGGGTAGATCTGCTCGACGGTGACTTCGGCCACACCGTGCCGGCCACCCACATCCGGATACATCTTCCAGCCAGGCACCCGCGCCGCGACATAGCGCGCCTCCTCGAGGCTGCCGAGCTTGACGACGGTGGTCATCTGCGCACCGAGCTCGACCGCGTGCCGACACCGCTCGATGCCTTCATCGAGCTCGGTTTTCGGATCGGCGTTGGTGCGGGCGATCAGGATGCAGTCGGTGCCATCCAGCGCGGCCAGCGCTGCCCGGACCTTTGCGTAGTACAGCTCGCGCGGTAGCAGCTTGGTCGACTCCTCCATGTCGCTCGAGTCCTCGAGCTGCAACGCCGTCGCTCCCGCGCGCACCATGCGCTTGCAGGCGCGATACACGGCAAGTGGGCCGCCGTAGCCATTCTCGATGTCCGCGGCGAGCGGCAGCGGCGAGCTCTGGCTGATGCGGCTCGTGATCCACTCGATGTCCGTGAGATTGGTGAAGCCGTAGTCGAGCACGCCGTTCATGGCGATCGAGACCTCCCCGCCGCTCAGCATCATGGCGCGAAAGCCCACCATCTCGACCGCTCGGGCCGAGGCACAGTCGTACACGCAGGGCGCCACGATGCACGAGCGCGCCTGGCGCAGCAGCTGCTGCAGGGATTGCTTGGGCATGAGCCACCTCTCACGGCCGCCTGGGCCGGGTCATGATATCGATATCATCCGAAGCCGTCCGTCGCGAGCCGATCCAGATGCGCGAGGATCACATCGGCCATGCGCCGGCGGGTCTCCACCGTCGCGCTCGCCATGTGCGGCGTCAGCACCACGTTGTCACGCGCGCGCAGCGCGGCCGGCACGTGAGGCTCGTTCTCATAGACATCGAGCGCGGCGCCGGCGAGCGCGCCGGCGGCCAGCGCCGTAACGAGCGCGCCCTCGTCCACGACCGCGCCACGAGCCACATTGATGAGATAGCCATCGGCGCCGAGCGCGGCCAGCACCGGGGCGTTGATCAGGTGGTGCGTCGCTGCGTTGGCCGGACAGGTGATGGCCAGCACGTCGCAGGCACGAGCGAGCGCGAGCACGTCGGCATGAAAGGGGTATGGCACGTCCTTCGGCCGCGGCCCGGTATAGGCAACGGGACCGAAGGCCCGGAGACGCGCCGCGAGCGCTGCTCCGATCTGACCGAGCCCGACGATGCCGAAGCGCCGGCCCGTCACCTGGCGCGTGAGCGGCCGCTCTCCCCGTGGCCAGTGTCCCGCGCGCACGTAGGCATCGGCGGCCGGGATGTCGCGCAGCAGGGCGATGATGAGCCCGACGGCGAGGTCTGCGACATCATCGGCGAGCAAGCCCGGGGTGGTAGTGACGCGTATGCCGCGACGGCGCGCAAGCTCGGTGTCGACCTTGTCGAGGCCGACACCGTTCACGCAGATCATCTGCAGCGCAGGCAACGCCTGCATCAGCGCGCTGCCGCAACCGATCTGCCCCGCGGTGATGACGGCACGTACACTGCCTGCCCGGGCCGAAAGCCACTCGGCCTGCTCGGTGGTGCCGAGCTCGAACCACGGCACCAGCAGCAGGCGCGCTCTCAGACCCGACTCCAGATAGTCGGAAAACGGGCACATCTGCAGCGCCGTTGGGCGGAAATCGGCCATGCGCTCCTCAGATCACCGACATGCTTTTCAGATCACCGACACGATGCCGCCGTCGACGTACAGGATCTGGCCGTTGACGAAGTTGGAGGCATCGGAGGCGAGAAAGATGGCTGCACCGTGCAGGTCCTCGATCTGGCCCCAGCGCCCGGCAGGGGTGCGCCGGCGCAACCATTCGTCGAACACCGGATCCTCGTACAGCGCCCTGTTCAACGGCGTGACGAAGTAGCCGGGTCCGATGGCGTTGATCTGCAGGCCGTGGCGCGCCCAGTCGGCACACATTCCCTTGGTGAGGTTCTTGACCGCGCCCTTGGAGGCCGTGTAGGGCGCAATGCCGGGACGCGCCAGCTCGCACTGGACACTGCCGATGTTGATGATCTTGCCGCGACCGCGCGCGATCATGTGCCGGGCGACCGCCTTGCTGACGTAGTAGACGCTGTCGAGATTGCTCGCCATGAGCTCGCGCCAATCGCTGTCGCTGAAGCTCTCGAGCGGCGCGCGGCGCTGGATACCCGCGTTGTTCACCAGTACATCGATGGGCGCGATGCCGGCCTCGATGGCATCGACCGCGGCGCCGATCGCAGCAGAATCTGTTACATCGAAGACGCTCAGCTCCACCTGTGCGCCCTGCGCACGCAGCCGCTCGGCCGCCTGCTGCAGCGCCTGCTGGTTGCGTGCGTTGAGCACCACGCGCGCGCCGGCATGGCTCAAGGCCTCGGCAATGCCCAGGCCGATGCCACGCGAGGCCCCCGTGACGAGGGCGGTCCTGCCCGCGAGGCTGAAGAGCCTTGGGAACTGCCGCAACGACGCTGATTCCGGCATGCACACGATGATGCCACGGCTGCACAGCGCATGACGGATTTGTTATCGTGCACATGGACCGGTCGATGAGCCACCCGAATGCTCGCTGCAGTCTGTCACGGCAAGAAGGATCTGAGGGTCGAGCGCGTGGAGGACGGCCCGCTCGCGGCGGACGAAGTGCGCGTGGCCGTCGCCTACGGCGGCATCTGTGGCTCGGATCTGCACTACTACCATCGAGGCGCCGTCGGGGACTTCGCGTTGCGCGAGCCGCTGACCCTGGGGCACGAGGTCTCGGGCACGGTCATCGAAACCGGCGCAGCCGTCACCGGGCTCGCCGCCGGCACGAAGGCCGCGCTCGATCCGAGTCGCCCCTGTCTTCGCTGCAGCTTCTGCCGCGCCGGTCGCAGCAACCTGTGCATCGACATGCGCTTCCTTGGCAGCGCCGCGCGCTTTCCCCACGTGCAGGGGGGCTTTGCGCAGCACTTGGTCTTGCGACAGGATCAGATCGTCCCCGTGCCGCAGGACACCGACCTGCTGCGGCTCGCGGTCGCCGAGCCGCTCTCCGTCGCCCTGCACGCCGTCAATCGCGCGGGCACGCTTCTCGGCAAGCGGGTGCTCATCACCGGCTCCGGACCCATCGGACTGCTGATCGCGCGCGCGGCGCGCCTTGCCGGTGCCGCGGAGGTCGTCTCGACGGATGTCGCGAATCGCCCCCTCGAGGTGGCAAGAACCGCGATGGGTGCGACGCATACGGTGAACGTCGCCGCAAGTCCCTCGGGACTGGCCGCCTTCGAAGTCGACGGCGGTTACTTCGACGTGGCCTTCGAGGCTTCGGGCTCGGCTGCGGCATTGGCATCCATCTTTCGCCTGCTGCGGCGCGGCGGACGCATCGTGCAGGTGGGCATGTTGCCCTCGAGTGCGACGGAGATCGCGGTGAATGCCCTACAATCGCGTGAATTCGAGCTCGTGGGCGCGTTCCGCGCGAATGATGAGTTTCGGCTCGCCGTGCGCCTCATCGTCACGGGAGCCATCGACGTCTCCGGCATTCTCTCCGGCACCTATCCGCTCGAGCAGGCCGCTACGGCACTCGAGTCCGCCGGCGATCGCTCGCGGGTGGTGAAGCTGCACCTCGCCCTCGCCTCCCCGGGCTAGCCCGCGGCCTCACCCGATGCGCGCCCGCCGCTCCTCGCACCGCAAGCTCGCCGCCGATCACGACGACACACCGCTGCGCGCACGCCTGGGTCAACGCCCCACCATCCGTGACGTGTCACGCCTCGCGGGCGTCTCACGCATGACCGTCTCACGCGTGATTCGCGATCTCGATCTCGTCCTGCCCGCAACCCGCGAGCGTGTCAACAAGGCCATCGCCAATCTCGGCTATGTTCCGGATCGGGCCGCCGGCAGCCTCGCAAGCCGGCGCACCGGCTTCATTGCCTTGATCCTGCCGACGCTCACCAACACCAACTTCGCCGCGGTTGCGCACGGGCTCACCGAGTCGCTGCGCCAGGCCGACTACGATCTGCTCATCGCCTACACGGAGTACTCGCTCGAGGAAGAGGAGCGGCAGCTGAAGAACCTGCTCGCGCGGCGTCCCGAGGCGATCGTACTGACGGGCGCCGTGCACCGGCGCGCGGCCGCGCGGCTGCTGCTCGCTTGCGACGTTCCCGTGATCGAGATCGCCGACCTGCCGCGCCATCCGCTGGAGCACGCCGTGGGCTTCTCCAACTACCAGGCCGGACGCGCGGCGGCACGCTACCTCATCGAGCGCGGCCATCGGCACATCGGCGCGGTGGGCAGCGCCAGCGCGAGCGACGGCGACGTGATCGATCACCGCGGGGAGGAGCGCATGCGCGGCTTCGAGGATGAGCTGCGCCTGCACGGCCGATCCACCGAGCTGGTGTTGCGCCATGGGCGAGCACCGGTGAGCTACGAGCACGGCGCTGCCGTCACCCCTATCCTGCTCCAGCGCGAGCCGCGGCTCGATGCCGTCTTCGCCGTCTCGGATCTTTCGGCGGTCGGTGTGGTGATGGAGTGCCAGCGCCGCCGGCTGCAGGTGCCCGAGCAGCTCTCGGTCATGGGATTCGGGGATTTCGAGATCGGGACGCAGATCAATCCCGCGCTCACCACCGTCCATGTGGACTTTCGCGCCCTGGGTCAGCGCACCGCACGGCTACTGCTCGAGCTGTTGTCGGGCGCGACGAGCCCGAGGCCGAGCATCATCGATGTGGGGCTCAGGGTCATCGAGCGCGCATCGGTCATGAGCCGCTGACCGCGGCGGCAGAGGTACGCAAGGCACGCAACGACTCACAAGAACGCATCATCGATCTTTGAGGGGAGATGAACGATGCGCAACAGCGCTCAGGCAATCATTGCAGTCAAATCGTTTGCGGCTGCGCAAGTGCCGCCGCACCGCAGGCTCGCTTACTGGGATGAGGTGGCAGCGACCACCTACACGCCGGTCGTCACGCAGAGCTGGGACCCGCCGACGTTCGCCCCCGAGCTGCGCCGCGCGCACCTCGGTCCCCTGCGTATCGCCGAGGTGGTCTCGAGCGCCGGCTCGCTGCTACACACCGAGCAACACGTGCAGCGCACCGCGGAGCGGGTGCTGTTCCTGCAGCTGCAGGCGGCGGGTGAGAGTGTCCACGAGCAGGCGGGTCGCGAGGC
>DATJSR010000266.1:0-18864 GCA_035504015.1 Steroidobacteraceae bacterium | reverse complement strand
ACCGCCGCGGGCGCGCTTGCCTGCGGCTATACTTCGCGGATGCGCGGACACCACGACATGGGCGGGCTCGCTGCGGGCCGCATCGAAGCCAGCGAGCACGACTATGCACTCTGGGAGAGGCGCGTCGACGCGCTGCTGCTGCTGCTCTGCGGTGCCGGACGCATGACGGTGGACGAGCTGCGCAAGAACATCGAGGCGATCGGCCCGGACGCTTACGATCGCATGACGTATTACGAGCGCTGGATGCACTCGATCGCTCACACGCTGATCGAGCGCGGGGTCATCTCGATCGACGAGCTCGGCCGCAGGATGGCGCAGGTTCAGGCTCGCCCCCAGGAGGAGTGATGAGCGCCGACGCCGCCGTCATCGCCGCACGCTTTCGCCCGGGCGATCAAGTGCGAGTGCGCTGGGCCGACGTACCCGGACACACGCGGACGCCGTGGTATATCCGCGGTCGCACGGGGATCATCGAGCGCCTGTGCGGTGCCTACCCCAATCCGGAGGAGCGCGCCTACGCCCGCTCGGGCTTGCCGGAACAGCCGCTCTATCGTGTGCGCTTCGTGCAGGCGCAGGTGTGGCCGAACTACACCGGCACCCCTGCCGACACGATCGATGTCGAGATCTATCAGCACTGGCTCGAGCCGACCTGAGGAGGACAGCATGCAGCGGCAGCCACCCGATGATGCGGGTCATGATCACCCCCACGGCCACGCTCGCGTGCAGCACCACACGCGCCCCGATGCGAGCGAGCCGCCGACCTACTATCAGGTTCTCGAGACCGCCGTGCGCGAGCTGCTCATCGAGAAGGGCGTGTTGAGCTCCGAGGCCATCCAGCGTGAGATCGAGCGGATGCAGGCGCGCGGTCCGGCTCAAGGAGCCCGGGTGGTCGCGCGCGCGTGGCTCGATCCGGCCTTCAAGGCCAAGCTGCTGGCACGCGGGAACGATGCCCTGCCAGACCTGGGTCTCGAGCGCGGACTGTACAAGCTGGTCGTGGTGGAGAACACCGCCGACGCGCACAACGTGGTGGTGTGCACGCTGTGCTCGTGCTACCCGCGCTCGCTGCTGGGACTGCCGCCCGACTGGTACAAGAGCCGCAGCTACCGCAGCCGCACGGTGCGCGAGCCGCGCGCGGTGCTGCGCGAGTTCGGGCTCGACCTGCCCGAGCAGGTGACCGTGCGCGTGCACGACTCCACCGCCGACATGCGCTATCTGGTGCTGCCGGCTCGCCCCGCCGGAACCGAGCTCTGGAGCGAGGAGCAGCTGGCGGCGATCGTGACGCGCGATTGCATGATCGGTGTGGCCGTGCCGCAAGCGACCCGCTGACCGACCGCTGCGAGCAGCGCTCGCGGCGGCGGAAGCCGCTCAGAGTTCAGCGTCCCCGGCTCTGGCGCTTCTCACGCTTGGCCGCGCGCTTCTCGTCGAAGGACTTGGCAGGCTTCTTCTTGCCTTCCTTCTTCCGATCCATGCCTTTGCTCATCGGACTTCCCCTGGAGTCGAACCATCGGTACCGATCTTATCTCCCGTCAAAGCCCGGCGCACGAGATATACGAGCCGCGCGGATGCGGCGCACCCGAGTCTACCTGCCCCGACAGAAGCGCCGCAGGCGCAGGCAAGCCTCGTCGAGCTGCGCCTCGTCGGTGGCGAAGCACACGCGTACGCAGGCGGCCGTGCAGTGCCCGAAGGCACCGCCATCCAGGACGGAGACCCGCTCCGCCGCATACAGCTCGCGTGCGAACTGTGCGCCCGTCAGGCCCGTGGCGCTCACGTCGACGAGCAGGAACATGCCCGCGCCCGGCTCGATGACGCGCAGCCCCTGGATGTCGCCCAATCGCTCGAGCAGGTATCGGCGGCGGGCCTCGCAGAAGTCGCGGATTCGCTGCTCGGCCTCGGGGGCGATTGCGAGCGCGGTGACCACGGCCTCCTGGATGAAGGGCGGTAGGCCGAAGAGCATGCACATGGCGAGCTGCTCGGCATGGTGCGCGAGCTCGGGCGGCCCCACCAGCCAGCCGGTGCGCCAGCCCGACATGGCGTGCGACTTGGAGAGGCTGCCGAGCGTCACCACGCGCCCTGGCAGCTGCGCGGCGAGACTCGGCACGTGTCCACCGGGTGCGAGGCCCGCGTACACCTCATCGCTCACCAGCCACAGGTCGTGGGCTTCCGCGAGCTCGCCGAGCGTGGCGAGCTCTGCGGCATTGAAGACCACGCCGCTCGGGTTGCCGGGGCTGGTATAGAAGATGGCGCGCGTGCGCGCCGTCACCGCCGCACGCAGCGCATCGAGGTCGGGGCGAAAGCGCGCATCGGTCGGCACGCGCACGAGCTGTGCACCCGAGACGGTGAGGGTGGCGGGGTACGTCGGGTACATGGGATCGAAGGTGATGACCTCGTCGCCCGCGCCGGCGAGGCACAGCGAGGCGGCGAAGAGTGCATTCTGCGCGCCGGCGAAGAACACCACGTTCTGCGCGCTCGTCGGCTGGCCGCTGCGCGCCTGGTGCAGCTGCGCAAGGGCCGCGCGCAGCGCCGGCCGCCCGGAAGCCGGCGGATAGTGAGTGTCACCCGCGCGCAGCCGCTCTATTGCACGCTCGATCACCGAAGCGGGGGTATCGAGCGGGGGGTCCCCGATGCTGAGCAGGATCACGTCCTCGCCGCGCTCGAGCGCGCGCGCAGCTTCGTAGTGCGTCACCCAGGCGTCGGCGCCGTCACCGCCGATGCGCTCGACCAGTTGCGCGAACCGCATGCGCCTTCAGCGGGCGAAATCGGCCGCGACGCACTCGATGAGCGTGGGGCCGCGAGTGCCGAGCGCGCGGCGCAGGGCCTGCGCCAACCCCTGCGGATCCCCTACCCGGGTGCCCTCGGCACCGCAGGCACGGGCAAGTGCGAGGAAATCGGGATTGCGCGCGAACACACCGAGCGGCCCGATGCCGGCGCGCACCATGTCGTCGCGGATCTGCCCGAGAGCCTCGTTGTTCCACAGAACGATCGGCAGCGTGACGCCCGCCTCGACCGCGGTCAGCAGCTCCGCGAGCGTGAACTGCAGGCCATAGTCACCGGCGAGCGCGACGATCGGGCGCTCGGGCGCACCGAGCTTTGCACCGATCGCTGCCGGCAGCGCATAGCCGAGCGTGCCGTAGCCGAAAGGACAGTGCCAGCACCCCGGCGCGCTCACCTCGAAGGCGAAGGTGCCGTGATAAGCGAGCTGCGTCATGTCGGTGTAGACCGCCGCCTCCGCCGGCAGCCCGGCGCGCACGCCGCGAATCGCGTGCGCACAGCCGCTCATGGCGGCCTCGAGCCCCTGGGCGAGCCGCGCGCGATGTTCGGCGGCCTGTCCCGCTTCGCTGCGCCAGCCCTTGCGCGCGCGCACCCGTTGCGCGAGCTGCGTGAGGCAGCTCGCTGCATCGGCCTGCAGGGCAACCGCGGCACCGTAGTGATCGCTGAGCTTCGCGGGATCCACATCGATGCGGATGAGCTTGCCGTCGAAGGGAAGGCGCGTGGTGGTATAGACATCGCTGTCGGAGAGCTCGGTGCCGATTGCGAGCACCACGTCGGCGGAGGCGATGAGCGCCTGGGTCGGCGGATACGGCAGGCTGGCGCCCAGGCTCGCCGGGTGAGTCTCGGGAAGGATTCCCTTGCCGGCCGCCGTGGTGACGACGTACGTATCGAGTGCCTCGGCCAGGCGCATCAGCGGCTGACCCGCACGCCGCGCACCCCCGCCCGCAATGAGGATCGGCTTGCGCGCCTGATCGAGCAGCGCCACGGCCCGCTCGAGGGCGGCAGCATCGGGCGGCAGTTGCACCGCCGGGTGCGCAAAGACCTCCGCACGCTGTGTGGTGTGCTCGCCGAGCAGATCGAGCGGCAAGCCGACATAGGCCGGTCGCGCGCGCGGGCTGCGTATCGCCTGAAAGGCGGCCCTCAGATGATCGGTGGCATCCTGTGCGGTGAGCGCCGTGCGAGCGAAAGCGGTGGCACCCGCGGCGAGCGCGCCCTGGTCGGGCAGATCGTGCAGCACGCCCCAGCCTTTGCCGAGGGATGCGCGCTCCGGGGTGCTCGCGAGCACCAGCAGCGGCACGGAGTCGGCGTAGGCCTGCGCGATGCCGGTCAGAGCGTTGGTGAGGCCGGGGCCGGAGATGACGAACGCCGCCGCCGGACGGCCTGCTGCGCGCGCGTAGCCGTCGGCGGCGAAGGCGGCGCTCTGCTCGTGACGCACCAGCACATGTCGCAGGCCGGTCGCCTGCAGTCCCCGATAGAGCTCGAGGTTGTGCACACCGGGTATACCGAAGACGGTGTCGATGCCGTTCGCTGCCAGAAGCTCGACGATGTAGCGCCCCACGGTCGCAGGACCCGAGGCAGCGCTGCGCTCGACGATGCTGTCGCCGGGATTGACCCTGCGCCCAGCCGCCGCCTCGCCCGATCGCAGCTCTGGCTTATCGCTCGCTGTCATGGCTCCTCCTTCACGCGCAGACGACTTCAGCCGCCGAGAGGACGCAGCATCGCACGCGAGATGATATGACGCTGCACCTCGCTGGTGCCTTCCCAGATGCGCTCGATGCGCGCATCGCGCCAGATGCGCTCGAGGGGCAGCTCGGTCATGAGGCCCATGCCACCATGAATCTGCAGCGCCTCGTCGGCCACCATCGCGAGCATCTCGGTGGCCTTGAGCTTGGCGATCGCCATGTCCATGTCGCTCGCGAGCTTGTTCTCGAGCTTCCAGGCCGCCTCGAGTGTCAGCAGCTCGGCGGCCCGCAGCTCGACCGCCATGTCGGCAAGCTTGAAGGCGACGCCCTGGAACTTGCCGATCGGCTGGCCGAACTGCACGCGATCCACCGCCCACTGCTTGGCGTGCTCGAGCGCGCGCTCGGCGCGTCCCAGGCAATTGGCGGCGACCTGCAGGCGCGTTGCGCCGAGCCAGGTATTCGCGACCTCCATGCCCGCATGCACGCTGCCCAGCACCGCCGCGCGCGGCACGCGACAGTCGTTGAACAGCAGGATGCTGTTGGTGTAGCCGCGATGCGAGACATTCTGATAACCGGGGCGGATCTCGAAGCCCGGAGTGCCCCGATCGATGAGGAACGCGGTGATGCGTTTGCGCGGGCCACGCGCGCTCGGCTCCTCTCCCGTGGCGGCGAACAGGATCACGAAGTCGGCATGATCCGCGTGGCTGATGAAATGCTTGGTGCCGTTGATGATGAAATCCCCGCCGCGCTCGACGGCGCTGGTCTTCATGCCGCGCAGATCCGAGCCGGCACCCGGCTCGGTCATGGCCAGGCATTCCGTGCGCTCGCCGCGCACGGCCGGCAGCAGGTAGCGCTCGCGCTGCTCGCCCTGGCAGGCGAGCAGGATGTTCGAGGGACGCGCGACGCACGCGTATTGCAGGATATAGCTGGCGCGGCCGAGCTCTCTCTCGTACAGGATCCAGCTCACCGCATCGAGCCCGCCGCCGCCGACCTCGACGGGCATGTTGGCCGCATAGAGCCCGGCCGCCTGCGCCCTGGCTTTGAGCTCGCGCAGCAGCTCGGGGCGCAGCGCGCCGGTGCGCTCGACCTCCGCCTCGTGCGGGTAGAGCTCGCGCTCGACGAACTCCCGCGTGGTCTTGACGATCAGCTGCTGCTCATCGCTCAGCGCGAAGTCCATGAGATCTCCTCGTTGGACGGCGAAACGCCGCCTAGGCCGTTTTGCGGGCGCGCCGGGCCGTGGGCGACTGCGCCCGCGCCCAGCGATGCAGCAGCTCGACCTGCAGCCGCAACTGCTCGATCTGCTTGGCGGGCGGCCAGTCGCCGCGGCTCACCACGGCACTGGCGGTGAGCCCGTTGATGAAGGTGACCACCGAGCGCAGCACCTGATCGCGGGTGGCACTCGCCAGCTCGCCCCATTCCGGCCATGCCTGTGCGAGACAGCGCGAGAACAGCCGCAAGTACTCGCGATGCACCCACGCATTGATGCGCTTCAAGCGCCGATCGGCGGACATCTGGCCCCAGAAGGCGGTCCAGAAGACACACTCGGTATAGCGCTCCTCGTCCACCGGCAGCGCCTCGGTGAGCACGGCGAGCAGATCGGCATCGCCGCCGCCCGAGCGCGTGAGGCGCTCCTCGATGCGCCGCATGATGAGGCGCAGCGCCGCGATGATGATCTCCTGCTTGGAATCGAAGTAATGCGCGACCATGCCGGTGGTGTAGCCTGCCTCGCGCGCGATACGCACGATCGTTGCCTGATCGAAGCCATGCTCGGCGACCACTCGGCACGCCACCAGCGCAATCTCATCGCGACGTTGCTCGTGATCGACGATCTTGGGCACGGCGATCTCGCGGCGCTACGCGCCCGGGAGGGCGACACGCCGACCGGCCTGCGGCGGCAGCGGCTCGCGGGCCTGCGCAGCGCACTGCTGCTCGAGCGCAGCGCGCAGCCCGGCCGGCATGGGGGCCGCGCGTCCGGCGGCGGTATCCACGTGCAGATAGATCTGCTCGCCGCTGGCGACGAGCACGCCATCCAGCCGCCGCTGCAGCGTATGAAACAGATGCACGCGCTTGTCATCGACGCCGAGCACGCGCGTGCGCACCTCGAGCGGCTCGAGCACACGGGCCTCTGCCTGATGGGTGACGTGGGTCTCGACGGTGTAGAGCGCATGCCCGCCGCTGCGGTAGGCGTCATCGACACCGGCAGCACGCAGCAGCGCATCGGTTGCGTCCCCGAAAACCTGCAGGTAGCGCGAGTCGCTCATGTGCCCGTTGTAGTCGACCCACTCGGGCCGTACGTCGCACTCGAAACGAACGCCGCCGGTGGCGCCGTCGGCGGCGCGCCCCGCCGCGCCTGCCGCGGCCGTGCCGACGCGGGCCGCGTGCTGCGCGTAGAGCCGCTGCTCGAGCTTGCGCAGCGTGGAGCCCGCGCCGATGTCGTACTGTCGCAGCACCTGCTGGATACCGACCAGGCAGTCGTCGCGCAGGCGCTCGAGCTCGCGGATGGAGCGCCCGGCGGCTTGCGCCTGCGTCCCCTCGACCATGCGGTCGATGAGCTGCTCGGTGAGCTCGGGCGCCTCGAGTCGCGTCCACGGCCATTTGAGCGCCGGGCCGAACTGCCGCAGCATGTGCCGCATGCCGGTCTCACCGCCGGCAAGATGATAGATGAGGTTGGTTCCCATGGCCGCCCAGCGCAGGCCGGGGCCGTAGACGATCGAGTCGTCGAGCTCGCCGGTGGTGGCAGTGCCGTCGTTGACCATGTGCAGGATCTCGCGCCACAGCGCCTCCTGCAGACGATCCGTCAGGTGCCCCGGAACCTCCTTGCGCACCCGCAGCGGGTGCATTCCGATGGCGGTGAAGAACTCGCTCGCCGCGGCGAGCGCCTCCGCGGAGCTCTGCCGGCCACCCACCAACTCCACCAGCGGCAGCAGGTACACGGGATTGAAGGGGTGAGCGACCAGGAAACGCTCGGGCGCCTGCATATCGCGCTGCAGATCCGTAGGCATGAGGCCGGAGGTGCTCGAGGCGATGACCACGTCGGCCGGGGCCACACGGCTCACCCCGGCGAGCACGCGCTGTTTGAGCGCGAGCTGCTCGGGAATGTTCTCCTGGATGAAATCGGCCTGCCGCGCCATGGCATCGAGGTCCGTGGTGAAGCTCAACCGCCCGGGAGGGGGCAAGGGGGCGAGCGTCAGGCGTGCGAGCGCGCCGTGCGCATTGGCCACCGCACCGCTGAGCCACTCCTGCATGCCGGGGTTGGTGTCGGCCGCGACCACGTTGATGCCGAAGTGCAGCGCACGCGCCGCCCAACCGGCACCGATCACGCCGGTACCGAGAAGCCCCAGTGTCTTGACCTGTCTCATCGAGCGGCCGCTCGTTTATAATGTTGCCGCGATAATATAATAATTCCGGGAGAGCCGATATGGCACCAGCATGAGCGGCAGCCTGATCGAAAAGCACTCGATCGAGTACGTGCCGCTTGCCGAGCGCCACGGCAAGGTCTGGCATCTGTGGCCGGTATGGTTCTCCGGGGATGCGCATCTCGCCACGCTCGCCGTGGGCGCCATCGGCGGCTCCCTCGGCGGCAATCTGCTGTGGTCGGCACTGGCTGTCATCGGCGGCTGCGCCCTCGGCACCTTCTTCATGGCCTTTCACTCCACGCAGGGACCGCAGCTCGGCTTACCGCAGATGATCCAGTCGCGGCCGCAGTTCGGCTATCTCGGGGCGCTGCTCGTCTGGAGCGTCGCCCTCGTCACCTACATCGGCTTCACCGCATTCAACCAGCTGCTCGCAGCCCAGGCCCTGCATCAGCTCGTGCCGGCGATCCCGCCCACCTCCCGTGCGGTGATCGTGGGACTCGCCGTGCTCGCCACCGCGCTGGCGGCGCTCGGATACGACAAGATCCACCTGGCGCAGCGCGGCTTTGCGTACGTGATGATCGCGATCCTCGCGGTGTTCTCCGTCGCGGCGGCGCTGCGCTTGCGGCTGCCGCCGGGCGCCCTCAACGCCGGCGATTTTCGCGCCGTGCCGTTCATCGCACAGTTCTTTGCTGCCGCCTCCTATCAGCTCAGCTGGTCCATCTACGTCTCCGATTACTCGCGGTACCTGCCGCGCGATGTGGGCGTGCGCGCCTCCTTCTGGTGGACCTTCCTCGGCGCCTTCGTCGGGGGCGCCTGGATGATGCTGGTGGGCACCCTGGCCGCGGGCGTGGCCCCGCGGGTCGACGTAGCGGCCGCCCTGCAGGCCTGTGCGGATCGGATCGCGCCCGGACTCGGGGTAACGCTGCTGCTCGGGGCGGTCACGGGCCTCATCGCCATCTCGGCGCTCAACTTTTACGGCGCGTCGCTGACGCTGGTGAGCGTCGCCGACTCTCTCGCGCGCATCGAGCGCAAGCAGCGCATCCGCATTGCGAGCCTGCTGGCGAGTGCGCTCATCGCCACCGTGATCGCCCTCGAATCGTCGAGCCACTTCATCGATCGCTTCGGCGACCTGCTCGCGGTGCTGCTGTACCTCTTCACGCCGTGGACGGCGATCAACCTCGTGGACTTCTACCTGGTGCGACGCGGGCATTACTCGGTGCGCCAGATCTTCGACCGCCACGGCATGTACGGCAGCTGGAACTGGCGCGGTCTCACCGCCTACGCCATCGGCTTCATGGTGATGATTCCCTGCTTCAGTACCGGGCTCTACCGCGGACCCGTGGCGCGCGCGCTCGCGGGCGCCGACGTGTCCATGCTCGTCGGCCTGCCCGTGGCGGCGGCCGTCTACCTCCTCGCCTGCCGCTCGATGGATCTCACGGCCGACCGCCAGCAGGCGGCCGCCGCGGATGCGGGGCTCGACGGCTAGCCGCTGCGGCCGCGCCTCACTTCCCCTTGAGGTGCAGCGTGGCGGTGATGCCGATCGTGAGCGGCCGGTAGGTGTACTGGTTCTGCTGCGGCGTGGGTGAGCCTGCCGGATTGTAGGGATCGAGCTGGCCCAGCTGGTAATCGAGCACCGGGTGCGCATTGACGCAGTTGTCGCAGAACAGCGAGACCATCCAGTCTCCGATGTCTACTCCGGCGCGCAGCTGCAGGAAGCTGTGCGAGGGCGGCGAGTAGCTGTAGATGCTGCTGCACACCAGAGCCGAGCCTGCGGGGGCCGCCGGTCCGAAGCATTGCACCGAGCGCGGGTCCTGTACCGGCGCTTCCCAGTTGTTGCGGCTCTCGAAGCTCCAGTCCGCACGCACGAAGGCATCGTAGTCGGCGAGCTTGAAGTCGTACTCGGGGCCGATCGAGACCGTCCAGGGAGGATTGGTGCCCGGGGCGTACTCGATCGCCTCCTGTCCCGCGATGGCATCGCCGGCGAAGGCGAGGCCGTGCGGGGAGTTCTGGGTAAAGCGCGCACTGGTATAGCCGGTGGAGAAGTCGAGCTTGAAATCGCCGAAGACGAAGTCGGCCTGCAGATCGAAGCCCTTGGCGACCGCCGTGCCGAGATTGTCCGTGAACTGCAATCCGCAGGTGCCACCCACGTAGACGTTCTGCTGGATGTCGTTCCAGTTGATCCAGTAGACGCTGGTGGCGAGCTTCAGGAACCCGCCGACGATGTTCTTCGAGCCGATCTCATAGTTCTGCGTCGAATCGGAGTGATACGTGAGCGGCGCGCCGTTCGGATAGCCCTCCGTCGCGAGGTCCGGGGCGCAGTAGCTGGGTAGCGGCGGATTGCCGCCACCGACGCGAAAGCCCTTGGCATAAGAGGCGTAGAGCAGATCGTTCGGGTCCATCTGGAATGCGAGGGTGGCCTTCGGCGTGTTGGGTGTCTCGTGTTCGGCGGCGCTCGCCGGCTGCGGCCCGTAGTTCTCCAGGCCGTCCGCATAGTGCTCGAGCGCGAACGTCGTGTACGCGACGCGGTCGCCGATCGTGAGCTTCCACTGATCGCTGAAAGCGTAGCTCGCCTCGCCGTAGGCGGCGATCTGGTGATCGAAGGTGATGTTGCGGTTGTAGTAGATGTCGCACTGGGGGATCGCGGCATAGACATAGCCCGGCGTCTGGCCCGGACAGCTGTAATAGGGCGAGGGATAGCCGTTCACCTCGCTCACGATCTGCTCCTGGGTCACGCCGTAGAGTGCCTCGAAGAACGAGTTGTCCTCGGTATCGCGCAGCTCCTCGATGCTTTTCTCCCTGGCGACCTGCCAGAACACGCCGAGCGTCCAATTGAGATGCGCAGCGGGGTCGGCCGATTGCCAGCGCAGCTCCTCCACGTACTCGTCCTGGGCATTGCTGATGGTGTTCGGGGTCTCGTAGTTGGCGAACCCCGGAGGCAGGTGCAGGCCGCTGCCGTTGATGAGCGGATACCAGGGACAGGGCTGGGTCTGCACCGCGAGGCCCGGATTCTCCGCTGGGCCGCAACCGATACCGATGAAGCCGGTATCCGGATTGTTCGGCCAGGCGATCGACTGGAAGTATGCCAGGTCGTACACCGTGCCCTGGTACGCCGTCTGCTCCGTGCGGTGATAGTAGGAGCTGTTGGCAATGAGCCGGGTCCTGCCGAGGTCCCACTCGAGCTTCAGCGCCGGCAGGTAATAGGTATCGGGCACCGGCTGCAGCTCGGGGGTCGCATTGTTGAAAACGCCCGCACTGGCGTTTGAATAGGCGGGCCAATAGGTGCCCTCATCGTGCTGCTGCTTGCGCTGATAGAGCATGCTGAGCGTGACATCGAGCCCGGAGACCGGCTGCCACAGCCCGGCGAGGCGTCCCATCAGCGTGGATGAGCGATTGACGTTGTGCTGTTCCACCGCGTCCGTGGTGTCGTTGACTTGATCGATCCAGCCGCCGTCGGCGCGATACCAGATGCTCGCGCGAACTCCCAGCGTGTCCTCGATGAGCGGCATGCCGTGGGCGACGCCGAGCTCGTAGCTCGGATCGCCGTACTCGGTGTAAGACACCTCACTGCGCGCGTAGGTGCTCGACTCCGTGACGCTCGGAGGCGTGAGAATGTAGCGCACCGTGCCGCCCTCGGAGCCCGAGCCGAAGAGCGTGCCCTGGGGTCCGCGCAGAACCTCCACGCGCTCCAGGTCGAAGGTTCGCGGCAGGGTGTCATCGGGATTGAAGCCGATGTCGCGCATCTGAATCGGCGTGTCATCGATGTAGATGCCGGTGGTCCCTGCGCCGGCCGAGGAGGAGATGCCGCGGATCGAGATGGCGTTGGTGCCCGTCGGGTCGATATTGACACCCGGGATATAGCGGACGAGGTCCTGGAAGTCCTTCACACCGAGCTGGTCCATCGTGTCCTGGGTCACCGCGGTGAGCGAGATGGGCACGCGGCTCGCCGACTCCTCGCGCCGCGTCGCCGTGACAACGACCTCCTGTAGTCCGACGCTCGGGGCGGTAGCGCTCGAGGGCGCCGCGGCGGCGGCACTCGGCGCCGTGGCCGGCGGAGCGTCGCTGGCCGGGGCCGTCTGGGCCGTGGCGCTCGACTGCGCCTGGGCGGTGGTGGCCGCCCCCAGCATTGCCAGCGCCACGGCGGCGCTCAGCGCGAGGTAGTGGTTCCGAGGGCAGTGCGAGACCTGCACGCGGTGCTTCATCGTTCTCATCGTTGTGTCTCCCCGCCCGCTCGTGCGCTCACGTGCGGGCTCAAGCTGCCCCGCGCCTCATCAAGACTGCAGCAGCACGCCGGCGCCGGCGCTCCAGCTCACGTCCACTTCGTCTCCCCAGTCGATGGCCCACTCCGCCGTGCGGCGCTCGTTCTGCGAAAATACCGTGACGAGCTTGCCGGAGGCGATCTTGATACGGTAGGTCGAGCGGTTGCCGAGGTACCCCAGCTCCCACACCGTCCCGCGCAGGCGATTGACGCGCTCGCCCGGCCCGGCGGCAAGCGGTGGTGGTGCATCGAGGGGCTGTGCGGGCTCGATCTTTCTGACGCGGATCTTCTCGGGCCGCAGGGCGAGCCACACGCGCTGCCCCGCGGCGAGCTGCCCGGCGTCCTCGGCGAGCAACTCGCAGCCGCTCTCCGCACAGTGCAGCAGCGCCAGGCCGCCCGCGCTTTGCTTGACGGTGCTCTCGAAAAGATTGGTGCTGCCGACGAAATCCGCCACGAAGCGGCTCGCCGGGAATTCATAGATCTGTGCGGGCGTGCCCACCTGCACGACGCGGCCGCGATCCATCACCGCGATGCGCGTGGCAAGCGCCATGGCCTCATCCTGATCGTGCGTGACGACGATGAAGGTGATGCCGAGCTGGTATTGCAGGTCCATGAGCTCGAACTGGGTCTGCTCGCGCAGTTTCTTGTCGAGGGCGGAGAGCGGCTCATCGAGCAGCAGCAGCTTGGGTCTGCGAATGAGGGCCCGCGCGAGCGCCACGCGCTGCCGCTGGCCGCCGGAGAGCTGATGGGGCTTGCGACGCGCCAGCGGCCCGAGCTGCACCATCTCGAGCGCCTCGCGGACGCGCTGTGCGCGCGTTGCGCGATCGAGCGGCAGACGCCGCAGCCCATAGCCGACGTTCTGCTCCACGCTCATGTGTGGAAAGAGCGCATAGGACTGGAACATCATGTTGACGGGCCGCTGATGCGGTGGCACGGCGGTCATCTCGACCCCATCGATCAGCATGGTGCCGCTATCCGGGTGCACGAACCCGGCCAACATGCGCAGCAGTGTCGTCTTGCCGCAGCCGGAGGCGCCGACCAGGGCGAACATCTCGCCCTTGTAGATCGAGAGGCTCACGGCGTCGACGGCGGTCATGCCCGCGTAGGACTTGGTGAGTGATTCGATCCGAATCTGCGGTTGTGCGGCCGGGTCCAGCCAGGGTCGATCGGCGACGGGCTTCAGCGGGGTCGCGATCATGGCGGCGTCAGTGATCGGCAGGCGGCGTCGTCCGACGCCGCTCGGGAGCGAAGAAGGTACGCTCGACCACGCGAGCGCGCACCATGCGCCGCTCCCATACCAGCTCGCGGTTCAGATAGATTTCCGCCCACAGGCTGTTGCCGAGCTGGAAATGCGGCGCATCGAGCATGGCGAACGCGATGTTGCGCTTGCAGGTGGGCGACCAGCACGCCGAGGTGACGCTGCCCACCTGGCGACGTGCGCCGCGATCGGCGTAGATGAGCGCGTTGTGCGCAGGCTTCTCCCCTTCGATGTCGAGTCCGACCAAGCGGCGGGACACACCCCGGCGCTCCTCGGCAAGCAGCGCGCGACGACCGTTGAAGTGGCCCTTGTCGAAGTGCACGAATCGCTGCAGGCCGAGCTCGAGGGGGCTGCGCGCGGTGCCGGTGCGCAGCGTGCGCTCGGCGGGGATGAAATCGAGGTGCGGCAGCAGCAAGCCCGCCTCGATGCGCGCGAGATTGAGGGCCCGCGAGCCCATGGGCCGCAGGCCCCGAGAGCTGCCGACCTGCATCAGCGCATCCCACAGCGCCTCGGCGTCGGCGGGCGAGACCCACAGCTCATATCCCAGATCCCCCGTGAACCCCGTGCGGGAGATGAGCATATCGCAGGCGCCGCCTGCCGGGGCACGCAGCTCGACAGGGGCGAGATCGAAGGGCTTCAGTCGCTCGATCCCCACGATCCCCGCGGCCTGCAGCAGCGCGCAGGCGGTGGGCCCCTGAAGGGCGAGCGCCGCAGTATCCTCGGTCACCTCGGTGATCTGCACGTCGAAGCCGATGCCCGCATCGAGCAGCCAATCGAGCTGATGCTCCGCGGTGCACAGTCGGTACTCTTCGGGGCCCAGCCGAAAGAGCGTGCCATCGTCGATGAGATGCCCGGCATCGTTGCACCAGAGTACATAGGCGACTCTGCCGGGTGACAGGCGGCGCACATCGCGAGTCAGCAGCCGATCCAGATAGCGCGGCGCGTCCGGACCGCCGATGCGGTACTTAACCATGGGCGACAGATCGTACAGAGTCGCCGTGTTGCGCAGCGCGAAGTACTCCTGCTCGAGCGTCGTGAAGACGTCGACGGTGCTGTAGCCGGCCCAGGGGATGAAGCTGTCGACCTGGCACAGCGCACGCGCGCGCTCGTGAAAGGGCGTGTGCTTGAGCGGTCGGCGAAACAGCGGCTCGCTTTCGGTGAGCATGCTCAGGCGGCCTCCAGCACCTGCCGCGCGGCGTTGCGCCCGGCAATGCCCATGACTCCGCCGCCCGGATGACAGCCGGCGCCGCACAGAAATAGTCCCTCGAGCGGCGCCCGATACTGCGCGACGCCCGCGACGGGGCGCACGAAGAAGAACTGATCGAGCGCAAGCTCGGTGTGATGCCAATGTCCGCCCCGAATGCGGTACTCGCGCTCGATGTCGACGGGCGTGAGCAGCTCCGCCGCCTCGATGCAGCTCGCTAGATCGGGCGCGCAGGCCTCGAGGGCCTGCAGCGTCGCCCGTGTGAAGCTTGTGCGTGCCTCGGCACTCCATCCCCCCGCGAGCCGATACGGCGCGTACTGCACGATCGCCGAGAGCACGTGCTTGCCCGCAGGCGCAAGCGCTGGATCTGCCAGCGTCGGGATGACCGCCTCGATGGTCGGCGCGGTGGAGTGCTCGCCGTATTTCGCATGATTGAAGGCGCGCTCGAGGTACTCGAGCGAGGGTGCGAGCAGCAGGCGGCCGTTGAGTGCCGGTCGGGACAGCCCAGCGAAGCTCGGCAGCCGCCCGAGCCCCAGATGCAGCTTGGCCGTGAGACCGTGCGAGCGCAGGTGATCGACGCGGCGCACGAAGCCGGTGTCCAGGTGCTCACTGCCCAGCAGGCCCAGAAAGGTCGTGTGCGGATCGGCGCTCGACACCACGGTGCGTGCCTCGATGCGCTCGCCGCTCGCGAGCAGCACGCCTGTGGCACGATCCTCGTGCACGAGGATACGCTCGACGGTCGCGCCGGTGCGTATGCGGGCTCCCGCGCGCTGCGCGGCCCGCGCCAGCGCTGCCGAAAGCGCGCCCAAGCCACCCGCAGGTTGCGCGAGCACTCCGCCCCCCGCCGCGGCAGCTGCCAGGCGGTACAGCAACGTGAAGGCCGTACCCGGTGAGCGCGGGCCGAAGTTGGTGCCGAGCACGGCATCGAAGCCCAGCGCGCCCTTCAGGCGCGCCGAGGCGAAACGCTCATCGAGCAGATCCTGCACGCACATGCCACCGATGCGCAGCAGCTCGCGCAGATCGCGCCGACCGAGACGGCGCAGGCCCCAGCCGAGCCGCGCGAGTCCGAGACGGTCTTGCCAGGAGTTGGAGCCCAGCCGTGGCGGCACCGCCTCGAGCACCCGCGCAAGCGCTCCCGCAAGGCGCGCGAGCTGAGCCTGGTAGCCACGCAATGCCGCGAGGTCCGCCGGGGACACCACGCCATCGAGCGCAGCGCCGGACGCATCCGCGCTGAATGCAGCAGGCATCTCGAGGGGCGCACCCGCCGGATCGAGGGCGACGGTCGGCAGGCCCAATGCGGCCATGCGCAGGCCGCAGGCGCCGAGATCGAGCTCGCGCACCAGACGCTGCGGCATCTGGTACAGCAGATGTGCGCAGGCGCTCACGCGAAAGCCGGGTGCGAATTCGCGCGTAACGGCGGCGCCGCCCACGTGCTCGGCCGCCTCGAGCACCAGCACCGAGCGACCGCCACGCGCGAGGTAGGCCGCGCATACGAGACCGTTGTGCCCCGCCCCGATGATGATGCAGTCGTAGCGGGCGGTGCCGGTGTCGCTGATCGTGCCGGGGTCGCCGGCGGCGCGGGTTTGGCTGGCGCTGCTCATGCGGCACGCTTGAGGTCGCGCAGAATGACACCCGCGGCATTGGCGCCGGGCGCACCCATGACGCCACCGCCCGGATGCGTGCTCGAGCCGCACATGTAGAGCTTCGGCACCGGTGAGCGGTACTGCGCGTAGCCGGGAATGGGTCGATTGAACAGCAGCTGATCGAAGGTGAGCTCGCCCTGGAAGATATTGCCCTCGGTGAGGCCCACTTCGTTCTCGAGGTCCCAGGGCGAGCGAACTTCGGCATGCAGGATCAGGTCTTTGAAATCCGGACTGTGCCTGCCGATGGTGTCGATGACGGTGCGGCCGAAGGCCGCCCGATGCTCGCCGTTCCACGGCCCCTGGGCCAGGTGGTAAGGGCAGTACTGCACGAACACCGACATGTAATGCTTGCCGGGCGGGGCCAGCGTCGGATCGATCTGCGAAGGAATCAGCATGTCGACGTACGGAAAGCTCGACCAGCGGCCCTCCTTCCAGTCGTCGTAGGCGCGCTCGTACATCTCGAGCGTGTCGCTCACGTGCATATCCCCGCGAATGCACGGGGCACCTTGCGGAATCGCCGGAAAGTGCGGCAGCCCATCGAGAGCGATGTTGAGCTTGCCCGAGGAGCCGCGGATCTTGAAGCGGCGCACCGCGTCCACGAACTCGCCCGGCAGATCCTGCGGGTCCATGCTGCCGAGGAAGGTACGCCGCACGTCGAGGTTGGACACCACGATGGAGGCCGCGAGCTCCTCGCCGCCCGCCAGCCTCACCCCGACCGCGCGACCGTTGCGTACCAGGATGCGCTCGACCGCCGCCTCGGTCCGCACGCTGCCGCCGCTTGCCGCAAGCGACTGCGTGAGCGCGCGGGTGATGGCGCCCATGCCGCCGCGCGCAAATCCCCAGGCGCCCACCGCGCCATCGATGCTGCCCATGTAGTGATGCAGCAGCACGTAGGCGGTACCGGGCGAGCGCGGGCCGAGGGAGGTGCCGATGATGGAGCTGCCGGCGAGGTGCGCCTTCACGATCTCGCTCTCGAAATACTCATCGAGCAAGTCGGCGCAGCTCATCGTCCAGAAGCGCAGCGTCTCGTACATGCGCTCCTCGCCCAGGCGGTGGAAATGCTTGCCGAGGTAGAGGAGCTCGAGAATGTCGCGCGGCTTGAAGGAGGTAGGATCGGGCGGCACCCGCAGCAGCAGTGGCTTGATGAACCTGCAGTGACGCAGCATGTCGCGCACGAAGCGATCGTAGCTGTCGGCGTCGCGGCGCGAGTGGCGCGCCAGCTCGCGCCGCATGGCGTCGTGGTTATCGTAGAGCGCGAGATAGCCGCCGTCGCGCATCAGGGTGCACCCACCCTCGTACGGCACGATCTGCAGCCCGTAGCGCGGCAGCTCGAGCCCGCGGATGATCTCGGTGCGCAGCAGGCTGCACACGTAGGAGCAGTTCGAGTAAGTGAAGCCTGGATGCAGGCAGCGGCTGACGGCGGCTCCCCCGATGTACGCATTGCGCTCGAGCACCAGCACGTCGAGCCCCGCCCGCGCCAGGTAGCAGGCGGCGACGAGTCCATTGTGTCCGGCGCCGACGACGATCGCGTCGTGGCGGCGGGAGCCTGCGGTGCGCATGCGCCGCGCTCGCCCGCGCCTCAGGCGGGCACGCGGCGCACGCTACCCCCGGCCGCGCGCAAGGTGGTGTCGATCGCGATCTCGAAGGCCGCGAGCGTATCGCGCAGGCACGAATCGTCGTGCGCCGCGCACACGAACCAGGGCTCGCGCGAGTCGGGCTCGCACAGCACGCCGTTGTCGTGCAGCACGCGCGCTGCCGCGTCGTAGAAGCTGTAGTCGCTCTTCTTCCAGTCGCGGTAGGTGCGCGGCGGCTCGGCGGCGAAATACAGCCCACTCATCGAGGGGTGGCCGACGAAGCTGTGCGCGATGCCGCGCGCCTTGAGGGCGGCGCTCATGCCCTGACGCAGCCGCGTGCCGTATTGGGCGATGCGCTCGAGCGCATCGGTCTCGGCGAGGATCTGCAGCGTCCTCTCCGCCGCTGCGAGCGATACCGAATGCGCGGTGTAGGTGCCGCCGTGGGCGACGCCGCGCCCGATCTTGCGCATCACCTCCTCGCGCCCGGCGAGCACCGAGAGCGGATAGCCGTTGGCGATCGCCTTGGCGAAGGTGCACAGGTCGGCGCGCACGCCGTACAGTTCCTGCACGCCACCGCGTGCCACGCGAAAGCCGGTCTTCACCTCGTCGATGACCAACAGCACGCCGTAGCGGTCGCACAGCGCGCGCGCCGCGCGCACGTACTCGCGGTCGGCGGCGATCCCCAGACAATTGCCCATGATCGGCTCGATCAGCAGGCAGGCGATGCGGCCGGCGTGGCGCTTGAGCACCTCCTCGAGCTGGTTGGCATCGTTCGCCTGAACGAAGTGCGCGAACTGGCGCGTCGCGAGCGGCACGCCCTCGCTGTAGGGGTAAACCGTCGGCTCGCCGATCTCGTTCCACTTGTCCATGGGCGTGTACCACATGGCGGCATCGAAGAGCCCGTGGTAGCTGCCCTCGAGGATGACGTAGTCATCCTTGCCGGTGTAGGCGCGCGCCAGCCGCAGCGCCGCCATCACCGCCTCGGTGCCGGAGTTGGAGAAGCGCACGAGCTCGGCCGCGGGCACCATCTGCGCGATGCGCTCGGCCACGCGAAACTCGCGCTCGGTCGAGAGCGCGAATACCCCGCCCACCTGCATGCCCTCGCGCGCGGCCTCATCCACGCGCG
>DATJSR010000265.1:0-2503 GCA_035504015.1 Steroidobacteraceae bacterium | reverse complement strand
CCGCCGTTCGGGCGGCACCACCCGTACGAAAGCAAAAGGCCCGGACAGGCGGCTGTACGCCGGTCCGGGCCCCTTGATGGCCTCCTGAGGCCCGAATAAGCCAGCCGATCGGCTGCTTAGCTCGAGCTCGAAGAAGACGTGGTCGTGGTCGTCGTCGAGCCGCCGGCAGCGGGTGCACCGGTGGCGCCGGCGGGCGGCGTCTCGGCGGGCGGCGTGGCAGCCGGCGGAGCCGACTCACTCGAGGAGGCGGCCGGCGGCGTGGTGTCCGCGGCAGGCGCTGGCGTGGTGGACTCCTGCTTCGAGCAGGCGGCCAGCGCGAGTGCTGCCACGAGGGCGCTGAGGGCGAGTTTGGTGTTCATTGAGCAGTACCCCGAAGAAGAATTTGGCAACGGTGGAGAGAGACCCTAGGTCAAACAAACTAGTTTGTCTGGCGATTCCTTATCGCGGCGCCAAATTCTATAGACTCGTTCGCGCTTTTGAAACCTTCATGAAGCAGCTGTCATGAAGGCCTTGTCAGCCCCGGACGACATCGATGCTCGAGCGCGCAGCGCAGCCGGTGCCATCCCACCCGGCACCCGATGCTGACGAGCCACAGAGATTAGTGCGCCGCAACATAACCGGCCGACCGCTCGCCGGCTGGCCAGTCGGAGGCACACCCGTCGCACTAGAATGGTCTTGGGAGCGCACTTGCGAAGGAGCACCATGACGCTCATCAGCGATGATCTCGCGCGCTGGTATGCCGACTACCAGCAGGTACTTCGCAGCCGCTTCGATCGCATCCTCGGGGCGTGCGGTTACCGCGGGGTGCTGATCTACTCGGGGCCCCTGCCGGCGGTGTTCCGCGACGACCAGACCTACCCCTTCAAGGTCCACGCCTGGTTCAAGGCGTGGGTGCCTCTCACCGACGTGGCCGATTGCTTCCTTTACTACGAGCCGGGTGCCACGCCGCTCCTGCTGCTGCATCAGCCGGTCGACTACTGGTACAAGCCCGCTCGCCTCCCCGAGGACTACTGGACTTCGCAGGTGGCGCTGGCGCCGGTGGTCGACCGTGCGGCAGCGCGTGCCGCCCTGCCACGCGATCTCAGCCGCATCGCCTACATCGGCGCGGCGTTCGATGAGCTCGGCGCCTGGGCTCCCGCGGCCGTCAATCCCGCGCAGCTCCTGGTGCCCCTCGAGTTCGAGCGCGCCGTGAAGCTGCCCTACGAGCTCGCCTGCCTGCGCGAGGCGAGCCGCCTCGGAGCGCGCGGGCACCAGGCCGCCGCTTCGGCCTTTCGCGCGGCGGGCACCTCCGAGCTCGATATCGAGATCGCATTCCTCGGCGGCTGCGGGCAGCGCGAGCAGGAGCTGCCCTACAACCCGATCGTCGCCCTCAACGAGAGCGGCGCCGTGCTGCACTATCAGCTGCTCGAGCGGCGCGCCCCCGCCGTGCGCCGCTCGCTGCTCATCGATGCGGGAGCGGAGTTCGCCGGCTACGCGAGCGACATCACGCGCACGCATGCCTTCGGGCAGGGCGACTTCGCCGCGCTCATCGAGCAGTTCGACGAGCTGCAGCAGTCGCTGTGCGCGAGCGTGCGCGCCGGTGTCGACTGGCGCGACGTGCACCTCTCCGCGCACCGCCTCGTCGCCGAGCTGCTGCACGATGCGGACATCACCCGCTGCGATGCCGAGGAGGCGGTGGAGACCGGCGTCTCGAGCGTATTTCTGCCCCACGGCATCGGACATCTGCTGGGGCTGCAGGTACACGATGCCGGCGGCCTGCTGAAGGATGCGAGCGGTGCCGAGATTCCTCGCCCGCAGGGACATCCGCACCTGCGCCTCACGCGCGTTCTCGAGGCAGGCTTCGTCGTGACGATGGAGCCGGGCATCTACTTCATCGATCAGCTGCTCGAGGCCGCGCGCGCCGACGCACGCCACAAGAAGATCAACTGGCAGCGCGTCGAGCAGCTGCGGCCCCACGGCGGCATCCGCATCGAGGACAATCTCGCGATCACCGCGAGCGGCTGTGAGAACCTGACGCGCGATGCCTTCCGCGCCGTGGGCGGGGCGCCGTGAGTCCGCTTCTAGGGCTTCTTGAGCTCGTCGCGGATCTCCTCCAGCAGCTGCTCCGTACGCGTGGGCGGCGGGGCCGCGGGTGAGCTCGGCGGCGGCGGACGCTTCAACCGATTGATCGCCTTGACCATGAGGAAGATCGCAAACGCGATGATCAGGAACTCGAAGCAGGTCTGGACGAAGGCGCCGTAGCGCCACAGCACCGGCTTGCCAGCGGGGTCCGTGCCGATGCGCACCGCCAGCTCGGTGAAGTTGACACGGCCGATGGCCAGGCCGATTGGCGGCATGATGACATCGCCGACGAGCGAGGAGACGATCTTGCCGAAGGCACCGCCGATCACGACACCGACCGCGAGGTCGATGACGTTGCCCTTCATGGCGAATTCTTTGAATTCTGCGCCGATTCCCATAACCGCTTCCTATCACGTCTCGCAGACGCACCCGTTGCGTACGA
>DATJSR010000264.1:0-9783 GCA_035504015.1 Steroidobacteraceae bacterium | reverse complement strand
GTGAGCCCCGAGCGCGAGGGCCTTGAGCACGTCCGAGCCGCGGCGAAAGCCGCTGTCGATGATCACGGTGAGGCGCTGTCCGACCGCCGCCACGATCTCGGGCAGCACCTCGATCGGCGCCACACAGTAGTCGAGCTGGCGTCCGCCATGATTGGTGAGCACGATGCCATCGCAGCCGAGCGCTGCCGCCTGCTCGGCGTCGGCGACCGTGAGCACCCCCTTGATGAGGAGCTTGCCGCGCCAGATCTCGCGCAGCCACGCTACGTCCCGCCAGCTGATCGAGGCGCTGAACATCTGCGGGATGATGGTGCTGCCGCCGATGGCGCTCGCCTTGCCGGGCGGCAGAAAGTCCACCAGGTTCTCGAAGCGCGGCGCGCCGCCGCGCAGCAGGACTTGGTACAGCCAGCGCGGATGGCGGAACGCATCGATGAGGTTGCGTAGCGTGGGCTTGCCCGGCGCCCGGTAGTTGCGCCGGTCCCACTCGCGGTGCCCGAAGACGTTGGCATCGGTGGTGAACACCAGCGCCTCGAAGCCTGCGGCCTGGGCGCGTCGGACGATGTCCTCCGCGAGCTTGCGCTCCTGCATCAGGTACAGCTGCATCCACAATCGCCCGCCCGCCTCGGCGGCGATCTGCTCGAGCCGCAGGGTCGAGACGGTGCTCAGGCAAAAGGGGATGCCGGCCGCCGCTGCCGCGCGGGCGAGCGCCAGGTCCCCCCGCGGGTAGAGCACCCCGTTGCCGCCCGTCGGGGCGATCACCAGGGGCGAGGGCGACTCACGGCCGAAGAGCACGATGCGCTGCTCGCGCGCGCAGGTGTCGACGAGCGTGCGCGGCGCGAAGCGCAGCGCCTCGAGGGCGGCGCGATTGTGCCTGAGGCTCGCCTCGTCCTCCGCTCCGCCCTCGAGGTACTCGAAGACGAAATTGGGAACGCGGCGGCGGCCGATCGCGCGCAGGTCCTCGATGTTGAGCGCGCGCGTCAGATCGGAGCCGCGATAGGTGCGGCGTTGCCAGGGCATGCGATCTTTCAGCGAGGCGGCGGCAAGGCGCGCATAAGGTGCGCGCAGGCTAGCAGCTTTGACCGCTAGAATGCACGCCTCGCCCGATGCAAGGATCACGCTCATGAGCGCCTGCTACCGCGCCGCTGCGCTGCCCAGCCTGCTGCTGCTCATCGCGCCTGTCGTGGCGGCCGCGGCGGCGCCCGCAGCGCCGGCAGCGCCCGCGGCGCCCGCAGCGCCGGCAGCGCCCGCGGTCGGCGCGGCCGCCGCCGACCAGCCTTCCCAGAGCCTGCCCTACACCCCGAGCCTCGATCCCGCGGCCATGGACAGATCCGCCGACCCCTGCGAGGATCTCTACGCCTACGCGTGCGGGGGCTGGCAGAAGGCGAACCCGATTCCCGCCGACCAGACCAGCTGGTCCGTTTACCACAAGCTCACGATCGACAACGCCCACTATCTGTGGGGCATCCTCGAGCAGGACGCGAGCGGCGGCATCCGCCGCACGCCCGAGCAGCAGAAGGTCGGGGACTACTTCGCGGCCTGCATGAACGTGAGCGCCATCGATCGCGCCGGGCTCGCGCCTCTCGCCGCCGACCTGGCACGCATCGATGCGCTCGAGGATACGCGCCCGCTCGGGGCGCTCCTCGGACAGCTGCAGACGCGCATCCGCAGCGGCGCGCTGCTGCTCGCAAGCGATGTCGAGCAGGACGCGCGCGATGCCACCCGCGTGATCGCCGGCATCGATGCCGGAGGCCTCGCACTGCCCGACCGCGATTACTACACCAGGGAGGATGCGAAATCGCGTGAGATCCGCGAGCGCTACCGGCAACACGTGGCGCGCATGCTCGAGCTCGCCGGCGAGCCGAGCTCAGCTGCCCTGGCGCACGCCGCCGTGGTGCTGCGCATCGAGACCGAGCTCGCGCGCGCCTCCTTGACCATGGTGGACAAGCGCGATCCCGAGAAGGTCTATCACCGCAGCACCCTCGCCGAGCTCGAGCAGCTCGCGCCGGGCTTCGACTGGGCGGGCTACTTCGCAGCCTCGGGCCTCATCGTGCAGCCCTGGCTGAACGATTCCGAGCCGCAGTTCATGCGCGCGTTGAGCGCGCAGCTCGCGAGCGAGCGGCTCGATGATCTCAAGGCTTACCTGCGCTGGGAGCTCATCGCCTCGCAGGCGCCGTATCTGACGAGCGCGCTGGCGGGGGAGGATTTTGCCTTCAATCATGCGTACCTGCTCGGTGCCAAGGCCGATCGGCCCCGCTGGCAGAAGTGCGTCGCGTGGGTCGATCGGGATCTCGGGGAAGCGCTCGGCCGTGAGTTCGTCGCGCGCACCTTCCCGCCGCAGACGCGCGCGCAGGCGCTGAAGATGACCCGGCAGATCGAGGCCGCGATGCAGCGGCGGATCGAGAGCCTCAGCTGGATGAGCGCGGCCACCAAGGCGCAAGCGCTCGTGAAGCTGCGCCAGGTGCGCAACAAGATCGGCTACCCGCGCCACTGGCGCGATTACTCCACCCTCATCATCGAGCGCGATGACTTCTTCGGCAACGTGGCCCGTAGCGCGAGCTTCGAAGCCTTTCGCGAGGCGGCCAAGATCGGTCTGCCGGTGGATCGTGAGGAATGGGGCATGACCCCGCCGACCGTCAACGCCTACTACGACCCGCAGCTCAACGACATCAATTTCCCGGCCGGCGTGCTCATGCCGCCGCTCTACGATCCGCGACTCGACGCCGCGCCCAACTATGGCGACACGGGGGGCACCATCGGTCACGAGCTGACGCATGGATTCGATGATCAGGGCCGCCAGTTCGACGGTGAGGGCAACCTGCGCGACTGGTGGACGGCCGCGGACGCTCGGCACTTCGAGGAGCGTGCGCAATGCGTTCGCGATCAGTACGCGCAGTACCCGGTCGTCGATGACATCAAGATCAACAGCGCGCTCACCGAGGGCGAGGACATCGCCGATCTCGGCGGGGAACTGCTCGCCTGGATGGCCTGGCAGGAGCAGATTCGCGGCCAGAAGCTCCGCGCGCGCGACGGGCTCACACCCGAGCAGCGCTTCTTCGTCGGCTTTGCGCAGTGGGCGTGCAGCAACGAGCGACCGGAGCGGCTGCGCGCGAGCGCGATCACCGATCCGCACTCGCCTGCGCGCTACCGCGTCAACGGCGTGGTGGTCAACATGCCGGCCTTCGCGCGCGCCTTTCACTGCAAGGCGGGGCAGGCGCTCGTCAAGCCGCCCGGCAAGCTCTGTCAGATCTGGTGAGCCGCGAGGCAGCGCCCCAGGACCTGCCGCAGCAGCCTGCGTAGCGGTTCGGCGAACGCCGCGTCGTAGCTCACGGGCCAGGTGGCCTGATCCACCGGACCGAGCGGCTCGCGCAGATAGCCTCGAAAGGCGAGCTCCATCTGCAGCGCGTGAATGCCCTGCGAGGGCCGCCCGTAATGGCGAGTGATGTAGCCGCCCTGAAAGCGCCCATCGAGCACGCAGCTGAACGGGCTGGCGGCGCACAGCGCGTGCACGGCCGCGCGCAGCGCGGGCGAGCAGCTGGCACCGGCGAAGGTACCGATGTTGAGCTGCGGCAGCTCGCCCTCGAAGAGCCGCGGGATGCGCGAGCGGATCGAGTGGCAGTCGTAGAGCACGAGCGCCCCGTGCAGCGCGCGCAGACGCGCGATCTCGGCGGCGAGCGCTGCGTGATAGGGCTCGAAGTAGCGCTGCCGCCGCGCCGCCACGGCGAGTGGGTCGGGCGCCTGGCCGGGGACATAGAGCGGTTCGCCCTCGAAGCTGGTGGTTGGGCACAGCTCGGTGGTGGCGCGCCCCGGGTACAGCGACCTGCCGCTCGGGTCGCGATTCACGTCGATGACGGTGCGCGAGAGCCGCGTGCGCACGATCGTGGCATCGAGCTCCTCGGCAAAGTCATAGAGCTGCTCGATCCACCAGTCGGTGTCGCAGCGTGCGAGCCAGGCAGACTGCAGCGTGCGCTCGATGTCCTGCGGAATCTCGACCCCGCTGTGCGGCATCGACAGCAGCAGCGGCGCCGTGCCGCGCCGGAGCAGCAGCCACTCGGGCGCGCTCGCGGATGCGGTGCTCGTCGAACTGGGCATATTGCTATTATCACCTTCAGCGGCGTCCCTCCCAAGGCGCCTCAACCAGGAAGGGCGGGAACGCTCGTGAGCACTCTATGGTGTCGCTGCGCTTTGCTCGCGAGCGGCTGGGCCGAGCGGGTGCGCATCGGGATTGCCGATGCCCGTATCGAGCGCATCGAGGTCGGGGTCTCCCGCGCGCCCGAGGATGAGGCCCACGAGCTGCTGCTGCCGGGTATGCCCAATCTGCACAGCCATGCCTTTCAGCGCGGCATGGCGGGGCTCACCGAGCGCGCCGGCTCGCAGGCCGATCACTTCTGGAGCTGGCGCGAGCTGCTGTACCGCTTCGTCGAGCGGCTCGAGCCGGCGGATGTGGAAGCGGTCAGCGGCTATGCCTTCGCAGAGATGCTCGAGGCCGGCTTCACACGGGTCGCCGAGTTTCATTATCTGCATCACGATCCACGCGGCGCGGCCTACGCCGATCCCGCCGAGCTCGCCCAGCGCGTGGCCGCTGCAGCGCAGGCGAGCGGCATCGGGCTCACGCTGCTGCCCGTGCTCTATGCGCACGGCGGCTTCGGCGGGCGCGCGCCCACGGCGGGGCAGCGTCGCTTCATCAACGACATCGAGCAGTACGCGCGCTTGCTCGAGGCGAGCCGGCGCGCGGTACACGGGCTCGAGGACGCTCGGGTCGGTGTCGCTCCGCACAGCCTGCGTGCCGTCACCCCCGAGGAGCTGCGCGCCGCCATGGCACTGGCCGGGGAGGGGCCCATCCATATCCACGTCGCCGAGCAAGCTCGCGAAGTGGATGACTGTCTCGCCTGGAGCGGGCGCCGCCCGGTCGAATGGCTGTGCGAGGAGCTGGGCATCGATCACCGCTGGTGCCTGGTGCATGCAACACACGTCACCGCCGGGGAGCTCGCCGGCATCATCCGCAGCGGCGCCACGGTCGGTCTGTGTCCGATCACCGAGGCCAACCTCGGGGATGGGCTCTTTCCGGCGCCGGCGTACCTCGAGCGCGGGGGGCTTTACGGCATCGGCTCCGACTCCAACGTCCTCATCGACGTCGCCTCAGAGCTGTGCACGCTCGAGTACGGGCAGCGCCTGGCGCTCGAGCGGCGCAACGTGCTCGCGCAGGCGCATGCCTCCGGGCACGATGCACACGCCGGCGCCGCGCGCCCGTCCACGGGCCGCGCGCTCTTCGAGGGCGCCGTTCGCGGCGGACAGCGCGCGGTCGGCGAGCGCAGCATGCACCTCACCCCCGGCGCGCCGGCGGATCTGGTGAGTCTTGATCTGGGTGCGGCTTCGCTCGCCGCGCGCAGCACCGATGCCCTCATCGACAGCTGGATTTTCGCCTCACGACGCTCGGTGGTCGATTGCGTCTGGCGCGGCGGGCGCAAGCTCGTTCAGGGCGGCGTGCACCGTGAGCGGGAGAGGCTCGAGTCCGCCTACCGTCGCACGCTCGTGCGGGTGCTCGGCTAGCTGGCCAGCGCCCCCGAATCGGGCGTCCGACTGACCCTCTAGCCGAGCCAAGGCGGCGGCGAAGCTCCCTCGGGCAGGGGTGTGCGCGCCACGTTGAGCACCAGCGCGAGCAGTCCGTAGTAGCCGCAGATACCCACCAGATCGATGAGCCCCATCTCCCCGTGCCGGGCCTGCACGGCGGCGTAGCGCGCATCGCTCACCCGATGCGCGCGGTGCAGCTCGCGGCAGAAGTCGTGGATCTCGGCCTCGGCGGCGTCGAGACGCTCGGGTCGCTCGCCGCGACCGATGGCTGCGATGAGGGGCGCCGAGATGCCCGCGGCGGCTGCGAGCGGCGCGTGCACGTGCCATTCGTAGGCCTGACGATAGTGCTGCGCAGTGACCAGGATCGCGAGCTCGCGCAGCCGCGCGGGCAGGGCGCTCTCGTAACGCAGGTATTCGCCCAGACGCTGCGCCCGGCTGAGCAGCTCCGGGCTACGCAGCAGCGGGATGAAGGGTCCAAAGAGCGCACCGCGCCGGCCCGCGGCGAGCTCCTCGGCGGCGCTGCGCTGGGCCGCGCTCAGCGCCTCGGGCGCAAGGGGTGGCAGGCGGTCGGCTTCGGACAAGCTGGCGGCCGCGCGCTCAGTGCAAGCCGGGCAGCAGGCCCGCCACGGTAGCGGCGCCCGGAGGCAGTGCTCTCACGCGGAGATCTCCTGCATCGCGATGAGGGGATACCCCTTAAACTGTAGACCCCGAGCGCCCCTTGCGCCAGCGCCGAGGCCCCGCTATGTCAGCACTGCGAATCGTCTCCTTTCGAGACCCGGTCGAGCCCCAGTCCACGCAGCCGGCGAGCGAGCGGCTCGTGGCGGGCACACCGCAGATTCGCACGTGGAATCATTATGAGGAGCCGACCGGACAGTTCTTCGCCGGCATCTGGTCTGCCAGCCCGGGCGCCTGGCGCGTGCAGTACAGCGAGCACGAGTTCTGTCATCTGCTCGCCGGCCGGGTGCGCATCGGCGCAAGCGATGGCACCGTCTATGAGTTCGCCGCGGGCGACAGTTTCGTCATTCCCGCAGGCTTCACCGGCCTCTGGGAGGTGCTGGAGGATGTGCGCAAGCTCTACGCGGTGTTTCAGCCGCGCTGAGCCGGCTCTCGCCCGAGCGGGGGCGCCCTGCGGCGGCCTCGGCGGCGCAGTTGACGGATCAACGCCCCTGATAGGAGGATGCAGGCAGCGCTGCACGGCCTGCTTGCGGATGGGGGCAGCGGAAGGGGGAACGCTCACATGACTCACGCTTGGCGCACGAGGCTGCTCGCGGGGCTGGCTTGCGCGGCGGCCGCGCCGGCGGGGCTGGCGCACCACTCCGTCGCCGGCGAGTTCAACATGCACACCACCCTGCACCTCAGCGGCGTGGTCTCACAGGTCGAGTGGGCGAATCCACACATCTACCTGCATCTTGCGGTGAAGGAGCGTGGCACGCTCGCCGAGTGGCGTCTGGAGACCGTGCCGGTGGCCATGATGCGCAAGGCGGGCTTGAGCAAGGCGCTGCTGCTCGGCAACGGGCAGAGCGCCACCGTCGATGCCTACCCGGCCCGCGACGGTACGCCGCATCTCGGATACCTGCTGAAGATCACCTACGCGGACGGTCACCATTATCAGTTTGCCCCGGACACCAAGTAACCCGCGTCGCTGGCGCGCGCTGCAAGGCAACCCAGCGGGAGGGCTCATGACAAAGGCTCGCTCCACACCGCTGCAGTGCGGCGTCCTCGCCGGCGCCGTGGTCATGCTGGCGCTGAGCTGCGCCGGCTGCGGGGCGCAGTCGGCGGGTCCTTCGGGCCCCTCCGCCCGCCGTGCCCCCTCGGGCGCAGCGCCGGGCATTGCCCGCCTTGCCGACGGCCATCCCGATCTCAACGGCACCTGGGACAACGGCTCGGGAATCGACTTCTTGCATCCCCAGCAGCTCGCCGGCGGATCGGTGTGCGTGGCCGGCTGCGAGAGCGCGGCGCCGCCCGGTGCCAAAGGCGCCCCGCGCCGCGCGCGCCCCGCACCGAACTTTCCGAAGTACCGCACTGAATATCTCGCCAAGGTGCGCGAGCTCAACGACCATCAGCTGCAGGCCGATCCGGTCCTGCATTGCCGCTCGCCAGGACTGCCGCGCATCGGACCTCCCGACAAGATCGTGCAGATTCCCGGCCAGGTCGTGTTCCTCTACGACGACGTCTCGGGACCCTTCTGGCGCATCATCCCGACCGACGGCCGCGGCCATCGCACGGACGTGGAGGACAGCACGCTCGGGGACTCCGTCGGTCACTGGGAAGGCGATACGCTGGTGATCGATGCCACGCGCTTCGACGCCGACACCTGGCTCACCGACAACGGTGCCTTCCATACCAACGCGATGCACGTGACGGAGCGCTTGCAGCGCCAGGGCGATACGCTGCACTGGGAGGCGCTGGTGGAGGATCCGAAGGTGCTCGCCGAGCCTTGGAAGGCGACACCGCGCATCGCCAAGCTCACCCACGTCGATCTGGTGGAGCCCACGGCCTGCATCGACAAGGACATCGCTCACGTGGTCGACAACACCCATCACGACAATCCGCGCTGAGCGCGGGCTGCCTCAGCCAGCCGGCGGTGACAGCAGCGTCTCGATGCCGCGGGCGATCGCGAGCAGGCGTCGGTCGGCGCGGTGCTCGCCCACGAGCATCAAGCCGATGGGTGCCGTGCCAGGCTCCTGGATGGGCAGCGAGATGGCGCAGCGATCGAGGAAGTTCGCGATCGCCGGATTGCGCAGCATCAGCGAGTTGGCGCGAAAGTAGTCGGTGTCGCTTTGCAGCTCCTCGAGCCGCGGCGCCACGCGCGGCACGGTGGGCATGATGAGCGCATCGTAGGGCGCGGTGCGCTGCTGCAGCCGAGCGATGAGCTGCTCACGCGCCTGGCGCAGGCGCACATAGTCCGCGGCGCTTTGCTCGCGGCCCTTCAAGATACGTACCGCCACGCGCGGGTCTACCTGCTCCGGATGCCGCGCCAGCAGCTCTCCGTAGGCCGTATAGGATTCCGCGGCGCTGAAGCCGCCCTTGGCGTTGATCTCGGGCAGGGCGTGCAACTCCTCAAGCGCGTCACTGACGATGCAGACACCCGCCCGGGCGAGCTCATCGAAGGCGTGCCCGAAGCGCGCAGCCACCGCCGTCTCGAGCTCATCCTGCACGAGCGTGCGCGGCGCGAGCAGCCGCAGTGCGCGCAGCGGCCATGGCGCAGGGGCGCTGAGGCTCTCGCCGGCGATCACCGCATCGAGCAGCGCGCAGCATTCGACCGTCGTGCCGAGCGGCCCCACCGAGTCGAGCGTCGGGGAGAGGGGTAGAACGCCCTCGAGGGGTACGCGGCAGGCGGTGGGCTTGAAGCCGACGAGCCCGGTGAGCGCGGCCGGAATGCGGCAGGAGCCACCGGTGTCCGTACCGAGCGCCCCAGCGGCCATCTCATCGCTCACCGACACCGCCGCTCCTGAGGAGGAGCCCCCGGGAATGCGTGCCGCCGCGCGCTCGAAGGGGTTGCGGGGGGTGCCGTAGTGAGGATTGATGCCGAGCCCCGAGTAGGCGAACTCGGTCATGTTGGTGCGGCCGACCACGATGAGGCCCGCGCGCCGCAGCCGCGAGACGACCTCCGCATCCTGCGTGGCCGCTGAGCGCGAGCGCAGCACCCGGCTGCCTGCCGTGGTGACCTCGCCCGCCACATCGAACAGATCCTTGACCGAGACCGGCACGCCGGCCAGGGGAGGCAGCGAAGCTCCGGCTTCACGCAGCAGATCGACGGCATCCGCCTGAGCGCGCGCCTGCGCCGCGTACACGCGCAGGAAAGTGCGCGCGCCTTCCCCGGCGGGGTCGGCAATGCGCGCGAGCGCCCGCTCGATGAGCTCGCGCGAGCGCAGCGCGCGGCGTTGCAGTTGCCCTGCCAGAGCCATGAGCCTCGCCATCGCGCCATCCTAGCGAAGTCCCAGCTGCGATTCCCGCGTGAGCCGCAGCGCCGGGCGCAGTACCCTTGTGGGACCGAGCTTTGCGAGCAAAGCGCATCTGAGCGTGCGCCGCGATGGCGCGAGGAGCACCCATGAACGTGGGATTCATCGGCCTGGGGCAGATGGGCAAGGCGATTGCCGGCAATTTGATTGCTGCCGGGCACCGCCTGCGTCTCTGGAACCGCACGCCCGGGGCGGCGGAGTCGCTGGTGCGCGAGGGGGCGCAGCTCGCCGAGCAGCCCGCGGGGGTACTCGAGGG
>DATJSR010000263.1:0-10702 GCA_035504015.1 Steroidobacteraceae bacterium | reverse complement strand
GGGGTCTCGGGCTCGATCGTATCCCCGGGCTTGACCAGCACGTCGATGACGGCCACGTCCTTGAAGTTACCCATGTCGGGCACGCGGACATCGATGAGGCGACTCACGTCAGGCTCCCGTAACTTTCGGACAGCGTGCGCGGCGCACTAGCAGGTGCGCGGATCGGGCTTCTCGGGGTCGATCTGGAAGGTCGCGAGCGCCTTGGCCACGGTCGCCCGATCGATCTTGCCCTCGTCGGCGAGCGCCTTGAGCGCGGTCACCACGATGAAGCCGCGGTCGACCTCGAAGAAGCGACGCAGCGCTGCGCGCGAGTCGGAGCGCCCATAGCCATCGGTGCCGAGCGTGACGTAGCGCGTGCCGACCCATTGGCGAATCTGATCGGGCACGGTGCGCATGTAATCGGTGGCGGCAATGACCGGGCCGTCGCGCTTCTGCAGCAGCTGCTGCACATGGGGCAGGCGCGGCGGACTCTCCGGATGCAACGTATTCCAGCGCTCGACCTCGATCGCCTCGCGGCGCAGCTCGCCGAAGCTCGTCACCGAGAACACATCCGTCGGCACGCCGTAGTCGCGCTCGAGCAGCTGCGCGGCGGCGATGCACTCGCGCAGAATCGTGCCCGAGCCGAGCAAGGTGGCGCGCACGCGGCCACGGCCGCCCGTCTGCAGCTGATACATCCCCTTGAGGATGCCCGCCTGCGCATCCTTCGGCATGGCCGGCTGGGGATAGTTCTCGTTCATGCAGGTGATGTAATAGAAGATCTTCTGCTGCTCGAGGTACATGCGCCGCAGGCCATCGTGCACGATCACGGCGAGCTCGTAGGCGAAGGCCGGGTCGTAGGCGATGCAGTTGGGAACGGTCGTCGCCACCAGCTGGCTGTGCCCGTCCTGATGCTGCAGGCCCTCGCCGGCGAGCGTGGTACGCCCCGCGGTGGCACCGATCAGGAAGCCGCGCGTCTGCATGTCGCCCGCGGCCCAGATGAAATCCCCCACCCGCTGAAAGCCGAACATGGAGTAGAAGACGTAGAAGGGCACCATGTTGACGCTGTGGTTGCTGTAGGCGGTGCCGGCGGCGATCCACGAGCACAGCGCGCCCGCCTCGTTGATGCCCTCCTCGAGCATCTGGCCCTTCTTGTCCTCGCGGTAGGACATGAGCGTCTCGGCGTCCTGCGGGGTGTAGAGCTGGCCGACCGAGGAGTAGATGCCGATCTGGCGGAACAGGCCCTCCATGCCGAAGGTGCGCGCCTCATCCGGCACGATCGGCACGATGTAGCGGCCGATCTGCTTGTCCTTGAGCAGGATGGTGAGAATGCGCACGAGCGCCATGGTGGTGGAGATCTCGCGCTCGCCCGTGCCCTCCAGTACCGGCTCGAACGCCTCGAGCGGGGGCACCACGAGCGGGGCGGCCTGCGTCATGCGCACCGGCAGGTAGCCACCCAAGCCTTTGCGACGCTCGTGCAGGTAGCGGCTCTCCTCGGATGCCTCATCGGGCTTGCGGAAAGGCAGATCGACGAGGTCCGAGTCGGAGACCGGGATGTGGAAGCGGTCGCGAAAAGCGCGCAGCGCCTCGACATCGAGCTTCTTCTGCTGGTGGGCGATCATCTGGCCCTCGCCTCCCTTGCCCAGGCCGAAACCCTTGACGGTCTTTGCCAGGATGACGGTCGGCTGCCCCGTGTTGGCGGTCGCGGCCGCGTAGGCGGCGTAGACCTTGCGCGCATCGTGCCCGCCGCGATTGAGCGCCCAGATCTCATCATCGGACATGTTGGCCACCATGGCCTTGAGCTCGGGGTACTTGCCGAAGAAATGCTCGCGCGTGTAGGCGCCGCCCTTGGCCTTGAAGTTCTGGTACTCCCCGTCGACGCACTCCTCCATGACCCTGCGCAGCAGCCCCTTGTGGTCGCGCGCGAGCAGCGGATCCCAGCGCGAGCCCCACAGCACCTTGATGACGTTCCAACCGGCGCCGAGGAAGGCGGCCTCGAGCTCCTGGATGATCTTGCCGTTGCCGCGCACCGGCCCATCGAGCCGCTGCAGGTTGCAATTGATGACGAAGATCAGATTGTCGAGCTTCTCGCGCACCGGCATGGTGAGTGCGCCCATCGACTCCGGCTCGTCCATCTCGCCGTCGCCGAGGAAGCACCACACCTTGCGGTCCGAGGGCTGCACCAGCGCGCGATGCTCGAGGTAGCGGATGAAGCGCGCCTGGAAGATGGCCTGCATCGCCCCCAGACCCATCGAGACCGTCGGGAACTGCCAGAAATCGGGCATCAGCCAGGGATGCGGGTACGAGGACAAGCCCTGCCCACCCACTTCCTGACGGAAGTGCCGCAACTGGTCCTCGCTGAGCCGACCCTCGAGGTAGGCGCGCGCGTAGATGCCCGGCGAGGAGTGCCCCTGCATGAAGACGAGGTCACCCGGATGGCCCGCAGAGGGCGCACGCCAGAAATGATTGAAGCCGACCTCGTACAGCGTCGCCGAGGAGGCATAGCTTGCGAGATGTCCGCCGTATTCCGAGGAGATGCGGTTTGCGAGCACGACCATCGCGAGCGCATTCCAGCGGATGTACGCCTCGATGCGGCGCTCGATGGCGCGGTTACCGGGGTACTCCGGCTCCTGCCCGCTCGAGATGGTGTTGACGTAGGCGGTGTTCGGCTTGAAGGGCAGGTAGGCTCCCGAGCGGCGCGTGTAGTCGATGAGCCGCTCGAGCAGGAAATGCGCGCGCTCGGGACCGTGGACCTTGAGCACCGAGTCGATCGACTCGAGCCACTCCTGCGTCTCCACGGGATCGAGATCTTGAAGCTTCGGAAGTTCGGTCATTGAGGAGCCACAGATAAGCCGCTACGGCGGCGCCCGGCGCCGCAAACCCGCGGCGGGCGCCGGCGCATCGCTATGCTACGATGCGCGAGGCGCAAAGGGCGGTGAAGTCGCATCGGAACAAAGCCCACCAATGATCCGGATTTCACTGGCGACGGTCAAGCAAATGCCCGGTCACAGGCCCCTGGCGCGCCCACAGCGTAACCGCCTCGCGGCGCGCTGATGGTAACGCGGCTGCCCCTGCCTGCTCTGCCGCACACGCCGCAGGTTCTGCTGCGCGAGCGGCTGCGCGCGAGCGAGGCGGATGGGCTCGATGCGCTGCTCGCCATCGTGCCCGCGGCGACGCCCGCGGCGGCACTCGCCGCCTTCCCCTACCCCGAGCGTTGGCGCGGGCTCAACTCGCAGTCGCGCCCGAGCGCCGGCACGGTGCGCAGCACCAGCCTGCCGAATGCGCGCCAGACGCGCGCGGTGCTCGGCTATCTGCGCCCCGAGGCGAGCGCCTTCGAGCGCCTGGCGCTCGCCGGTCGCATGCTCAAAGAAACCGCGGTGCGCGAGCCCGAGCGCATCGCACTGGCAGCGCCTGCAGATCGAGCAGCGCTCGAGGCGCTGCTCTCGGGGGCACTGGCACAGGCGTGTGCGCTGCCTCAGTTTCGCCACGCGCAGTCGCGCGCGCGCGCCATACGCCGTCTCCTCGTGCTCGGCGGCGGCGGGCTCGACCTCGCACGCATCCAGGCCGTCGCTCGCGCCAACAACCTCGCACGCTTTCTCACCGCGCTCCCGCCCAACGTGCTCGATGCGCGTGCCTACCGGCGGCTGCTTGCCGAGCAGGCCCGGGCGCATCGCCTGCAGATGCGCTGGCTGGATGAGCCTGCGCTGCGCCGCCTCGGTGCCAATGCCTTCCTGGCGGTGAGCGCCGGCAACGCTGAGCGCACCGCCGGCATCGCACACCTGCGCTATCGGCCGCCGCGCCGCCGCCGCGGCACACCCGATGTGGCGCTCATCGGCAAGGGCATACTCTTCGATACCGGCGGCACCAATCTGAAGCCGCACCGCTCGATGCTCGACATGCACATCGACATGTCGGGTAGCGCCGTGGCGCTCGCCACGCTGCTCGCGCTCGCGCAGCTGCGCGCGCCGATCGCGGCGGATGCGTGGCTGGCGATGACCGAGAATCGCATCGGCCCCAGCGCCTACATCCCGCAGGAGGTGGTGCGCGCCGCCAACGGCCTCACCATCCAGGTGATCCACACCGATGCCGAAGGGCGCATGGTGCTTGCCGACACACTCGCGCTGGCAGGCCGGCGCAAGCCGCGCCTGATGCTCGACTTTGCGACCCTCACCGGCGCGTGCGTGTACTCGCTCACCGAGCGCATGAGCGGTGTCTTCACCAACGAGCCGCGTCTGGCCGAGCCGCTGCTGGCGGCGGGGCGCACGAGCGGCGAGCGCGTCTGGCCCTTCCCCTTCGATGCCGACTACGACAGCGACCTCGAGAGCCGCGTGGCCGACATCATGCAGTGCGCACCCGAGGGCAAGGGCGATCATATTCTCGCCGCGCGCTTTCTCAGCCGCTTCGTGCCCGCGGGCACGGCCTGGGTGCACCTCGATCTGTCGGCCGCACTGCGCAGCGGCGGCCTCGGGCACATCAACACCGACATCACGGGCTTTGGTGTGCGCTATGCGCTCGAGCTGCTGCTCTCGGGCAAGGTGCTCGCGCAGCTGGAGCGCGCCGCATGAGCAGCCCGCTGCGGCTGCGTCGCCCCGACGATTGGCACTTGCATCTGCGCGATGGCGCGCAGCTCGCCGCCGTGCTGCCCTTTACGGCGGCACGCTTCGCACGCGCCATCGTCATGCCCAATCTGCAGCCGCCGGTCACGACCACGGAGCGCGCGCTCGCCTACCACGCGCGCATCCGCGAGCGCCTGCCCGCCGGTGTGCGCTTCGAGCCCCTGATGACGCTCTATCTCACCGACCGCACGCCGGCCGAGGAGATCACGCGCGCGCACGCGAGCGGCCGCATTCACGGCTGCAAGCTCTATCCGGCGGGCGCCACCACTCACTCCGACTCGGGCGTCACCGACGTGCGAAATCTGCAGGCAGTGCTCGAGCGCATGAGCGAGCTCGACGTGGTGCTGCAGGTGCATGGGGAGGTGACCGACCCACAGGTGGATGTGTTCGAGCGCGAGGCGCGCTTCATCGAGCAGGTGCTCGAGCCGCTGGCGCATCGCTACCCGCGCCTGCGCATCGTCTTCGAGCACATCACCACGCGCGAGGCCGTGCAGTTCGTGCGGGGGGCGCGGGCCGGCATCGCCGCCACGCTCACGCCGCAGCACCTGCTGCTCAACCGCAATGCGCTCTTCGCGGGCGGGCTGCGCCCGCATCACTACTGTCTGCCGATACTCAAGCGCGAGAGCGATCGACAGGCGCTGATCGAGGCCGCCACCGGCGGGGAGCCGCGCTTTTTTCTCGGCACCGACAGCGCCCCGCATGCGCGCAGCGCCAAGGAGTCGGACTGCGGCTGCGCTGGGGTCTTCTCCGCGCACGCCGCCCTCGAGCTGTATGCGGAAGCCTTCGCGAGCGTCGGCCGCATCGCGCGACTCGAGGCCTTCGCCGCGCACTTCGGAGCGGACTTTTACGGCCTGCCGCGCAATGAGGATTTCGTCACGCTGCTGCCCGAGCCCTGGACGGTCCCCGCTCACTACGCCTTCGCCGCCGAGACGCTCGTGCCGCTGCGCGCGGGCGAGCGTATCGCCTGGCGCCTCGCGGCATGAGCGCCGACGCACGCGCAGGCGCCAGCGTCGCGCTCGCCCCGACGGCATTGCTCATGGCGCGCCGCTTTCGGGGCTTTCTGCCGGTGGTCATCGACGTGGAGTGCGGCGGCTTTCACGCCGCCACCGATGCGCTGCTCGAGCTCGCCGCGGTGCTCATCGACATGCAGCCCGACGGTCAGCTGCGCCGCGGCGCCACCCACACCTACCACGTGCAGCCCTTCGTCGGCGCGCGGCTCGATCCGGCCGCGCTCGCGGTTACGGGGATCGATCCGTTTCACCCACTGCGCCCGGCGCTGCCCGAGCGCGATGTGCTGCAGAGGGTGTTTCGCGAGATTCGCCACGCGCTGCGCGCTTATGACTGCCGGCGTGCGATTCTCGTCGGTCACAACGCCGCCTTCGATCTGGGCTTCCTCAACGCGGCGATCGCGCGCACCGAAATCAAGCGCAGCCCGTTTCATCCCTTCTCGTGCTTCGACACCGCCACCCTGGCGGGCGCCGCACTCGGGCAGACGGTGCTCGCGAAAGCGCTTGCGGTGGCGGGACTGTCCTGGGATGCGAGCTCAGCGCACTCGGCCGCCTACGACGCCGAGCGAGCCGCTGAGCTCTTCTGCCTGGTCTGCAATCACATGCAAGGGGTGTTCGAGGGCGCCGAGGAGCGCGCCCGCGAGCTCGGCTGGGGCGAGCCCTCGGCCCTTGCAGAGCATCCCGCGCTCGAGGAGTAACCGGCTGCGGCGCGGGCGCGCCCCAGCCTCAGGCCGCGACGGCCCCGGCCTCGGCGAGCAGCTTCTGCAGCTCCCCGCTGCGATACATCTCGAGGGTGATGTCGCAGCCGCCCAGGAGCTCTCCGTTCACGTACAGCTGCGGATAAGTCGGCCAGTTCGAATAGTGCTTGAGCGCATCGCGCAGCTCCGGCTCCTCGAAGATGTTCACCGACTTGAACTGCGCGCCGCAGGCGCGCAGCGCCGCCACCGCCTGCGCGGAGAAGCCGCACTGGGGGAAATCCGGCGTGCCCTTCATGAACAGCACCACCGGCGCCGAGCCGAGCTCGGTCTTGATTCGCTCATTCACGTCCATCGCGTCCATTCCTCCACGACCCTCAGGTCGAACCTCGCTGGCGCCGGCGCTCGGCGAGCTCATCGAGGAGCAACCATTGCTCCGCGGCGCTCATCGAGCCCCAGGCGGCAATCTCCTCGCCGCTGCGCAGGCAGCCGCGGCACAGCCCGCTCGGCTCGAGCACACACACGCCCACGCACGGGGAATCGGGTCGACGAGGCCTCTCGGACTGCTCGAGCATCACACGCATCGCCCGCCCCGCGGCTTCAAGGCGCCGGGCTGGCGCACCCGTTGAATTATGGGGGGTCCTCGCCTATTCTTCAAACGACGGCACAGCTGTCGCTATGGCTTGCCAGAACAACAACTTGCACAGCACCCAGCTCACCGAAGGGGAGAACCTCACATGAATCCGCTCAGCTCCATCTCGGGCTCGATCATTACGGGGGTGATCATCGCGATCATCGTCATCGCTGTGGCGGTCGGTCTGGGTGTCTCGCCCGGCACCTTCCATGAGCTCGGCCTCGCTCGCTGGCTGCACATCCTGAGCGGCATCACCTGGATCGGGCTGCTCTATTACTTCAACGTGGTGCAGACACCGGCGCTTGCGGCAGCCGCGGCCGACAAGGGCGGTCCCGGGGGCGCAGGCATCACCAAGTACGTGGCGCCGCGCGCACTGGCGTGGTTTCGCTGGGGCGCCGTGGCAACCTGGCTCACCGGTGCCTGGTACCTGATCCGCAGCAGCAACTTCCCGAATGCGGTCTCGATCGGCCACGGCGGCCACAACTATTACGGCCTGGTCATTGGTATCGGCGCCTGGCTCGGCACGATCATGCTGTTGAACGTCTGGGTCTTCATCTGGCCCAATCAAAAGAAGATTCTCGGCATCGTGCCCGCAAGCGACGAGGAGAAGGCACGCGCGCGCAAGATCGCGGCCACCGCCTCGCGCACCAACTTCGTGCTGTCGATTCCCATGCTGCTGTGCATGGGCTCCGCGTCGCACGGCTTGCCATTTTAGAGAAACCACCGCTCGCGCTACTCTTGCCGTCCTCACAGGACGGCAAGGCGGTGCGCGATGCAGCGGTTTCCCCTCCCCGAGGATCTGCCCCGGCAAGTCGGCTCCGCGCTCCAGGAGGATGTGGGCACGGGCGATGTGACCGCGAGCCTGGTGCCCGCCTCGCAATGGGTGCGCGGCGAGGTCATCACGCGCGAGGCGGCGATTCTGTGCGGCTCGGCCTGGGCGCGCGAGACCTTCCGCCAGCTCGATCAGCGCATCCGGCTCGAGTTCGCCGTCGAGGATGGCGCCGCGCTCGCCGCGGGCGCGCGCGTGCTTCTCATCGAGGGTCCGGCCCGTCCGGTGCTGACGGGTGAGCGCACCGCGCTCAACTTCCTGCAGCTGCTCTCGGGCACCGCCACCGCTGCGCGACGCTTCGTCGATGCGGTCGCGGGCACCGGCTGCACCATCCTAGATACGCGCAAGACGTTGCCGGGACTGCGCACGGCGCAGAAGTACGCGGTGCGCTGTGGTGGCGCGCAGAACCATCGGATGGGACTCTTCGACCAGGTGCTCATCAAAGAGAATCACATCGCCGCGAGCGGCTCGCTGCTAGGCGCCATCGAGGCGGCGCGGCGCAGCACGCCCGGCATCCGCATCGAGGTGGAGGTCGAGAGCCTCGAGGAGTTCGCGCAGGCGCTCGGCGCACGACCCGACATCATCATGCTCGATGAGTTCTCCCTCGAGGACATGGCGCGCGCCGCCACGCTCAACCGCGAGCGCGGCGGCATCGCTCGGCTCGAGGCCTCAGGCAGCGTGAGCCTGGAGCGCGTGCGCGAGATCGCGGCCACCGGCGTCGACTACATCTCCGTGGGCTCGATCACCAAGCACGTGCGCGCCGTCGATCTGTCGATGCGCCTGGAATTCTCGACGCACTCCCTCAGCGCAGCCACGTGAGCTGAGTCGCCACGGCTGCGGGGTGGCGCAGCTGCTGCAGGAACTGTTGCACCTCGGGCCAGTGCCGCCATGCCGCCCACAGGCACACCACCAGCAGACCCGCCCAGAGCAGGCCCCCGACGGTCGCCGCCAATCCGCCGTGCGCGTAATGGCTCACCCGGTGCAGCGCGTGCAGCGGTGAGACGATGAACGCATACAGCAGAACGAGCACGCCGATCGCCGCCCATTGCGGCACGTCCGCAGGAAGCTCCCAACCGAAGAGCGTATGCGTGCGCAGGACCGAGATGATCGCGAGGATCAATCCAAAGAGCAGCACCATGCCGAGCAGCGCGGCGATCGGGATCAGCAACCCGGCGAGCAGCTGCGTCGCATAGCTCGCATCGGCGGGGCGATTCGGGAAGGGCGCAGCCCAGCGCGGCGGCACACCCCAGCGCCGCTGCGCGTGCCACAGGCGCCACTGGTGGCGCCACTGCCGCCGCTGCTCGCGCCACTGGCGCTTCTGCTGGCGCCAATGCTCGCCGTCGCGCAGCTGCTGCTTGGCGCGCTCGATCAGCTCCTGTGCATTGAAGGCCCAGCCATGCGCAGCCGCATGCTGCTCGCTCGTCGTTGCGTAGGGGATCACGAACATCAGAACCCCGTAGACGAGTATCCAGGCGCCCCAGGTGATGAGCGCGAGTAGCACGAAGGCGATGCGTACGAGCGTCACGTCCATGCCGAGATAGGCGGCGATGCCGTTGCAGACACCGCTGATCATCGCGCCTTCGCGGATCTGATAGAGCCGCTTGGGAGCCGCAGTGCCGCCCTCCCCGCTTGCCTGTCCACTGCCTGCGGCATTCGAGCCGGCGGCGCCGGCGTCACCGCCCTGAGAGGCATCGGGCGCCGCGTCCGGCGCATCCGCCGCGGGCGTCGCATCCACCGTGGCCGCCGGGCCCTGCGCGGCGGCCGGCTCCACCGGACCCATCTCGCGGATCACCTCCGTGATCTCCTCCACGCTCACCACGTTCTTGTGGGGGCCGAGAAAGCGACCGCACTTCTCGGCGATGGCCTGCTCGAGATCGGCGAGGATCTCCGCACGGTCGGGACTGCCTGCGAGCCGCTGCTCCGCCGCACCGAGATAGCTCTGCAGGGCGGCGTAGCCCGCCTCATCGATCTGATAGGCGTTGCCATTGAGACTGATGGTCGTGACCCGGCGCATGGCTAGCTCCCGAGACGCTCGATGGTTTGATTGATGCTCTGCCAGTAATCGACGAGCTCGGCGAGCTGGGCCCGCCCTGCATCGGTCAGCTGGTAGTACTTGCGCGGCGGACCGGAGTCGGACTCCTTCCACTCGTAGTCGACCAGCCCCTCGCGACGCATGCGGCTCAAGAGCGGATACAGCGTCCCCTCCTGCGTGGCGAAGGGTGTCACTGCCAGCTTGCGCAACATGTCGGCCACATAGACTCGATCGGCGTCGATGATCCGCAGGATCAGGAACTCGAGGAGACCCTTGCGGATCGGCGCGAACTTTTCGTTCGCGCTCATGAAGCGCAGTGGCGCTTGGACATCGGACCCCGTGGTCTCATCGCTAGCCCTTTGGATCGCTTAGTACCTTTTTATCACAAGGTAGCTTTGCAGTCCATTGGTCCGGCCCTCTCGGCCCCCCCATTTGCCAGGCGGATCAAGTGCTCGTCGCGCGACCGCGGGGTGCGGATGGCTCTCGCAAGTGGCTTGTGCGCGTTGCCTGCCCGCCCATTTGGAAAGCGCGAGCCAGCCCGCGCGCCAAGCTCTCCTCGCCGGGCTCGCGATCGAGGGCGCGCAAGTACAGGGATGTCAGCTCCTCCCAACGGCGCGCTTGCTCCAGTTGCGTGGCACATTGCGCAATGCTGCGCACGAACCTGCCGCGCAAGCGTTGGCGCGCAGCCAGCACGCTCCCGTGTACCTCCTCGCTTGCCAGCAATCCGGCTCGGTACAGCTCGAGGAGCTCCTCGCGATGGTCCCGCAGCTCGGGGGATGCAGGCCCCTGCAGGCTGATCCGCTCCAGCTCCCCGGTGTCGAGCCACACGACATCCTTGTTCAAGGAGAGGCTGCCGTTGACCAGCTGCACGGCGTTCTTGGTCTTCAGGATCTTGCGCAGTCGGTGCAGAGCA
>DATJSR010000262.1:0-18423 GCA_035504015.1 Steroidobacteraceae bacterium | reverse complement strand
AGCGTCATCAACACCTTTTTGCCCGTATGCAACCCCACCCCGGTCGCGCGAATCGAATTCTTCAGTGTGCGTTGTCCGACCATCGAAGTCCTAAGCGGTGGGGCCACGAGGCGGCCAGCCCTTGAATTTTAAGTCAAACGGTCCGCTACCGTACCACGGCGTGGCCTGCGCTCCAACGACTCAACTCGCAATCCGTCAAACGCAGCGGCAGCCGCGGCGTGCACACGCGTGCGCTGCCGGTGAGGCAGCGCACGCACGGCGCATCGGCCGCAGCGCATCGGCCGCGGCGCATCGCCCCCGGCCGCGAGGCGCGCCGCCGAGGTCGCGTCAGTCGGCCTGGCGGCGCAGGAAAGCAGGAATGTCCAGCAGATCCTCCGAATCCTGCTCCGGGCGCAAGCCATCGCCGACGGCGCGCTGGCGCTGCACCGTCGGCTTGTCGAGCACCGCGTAATCGCTACTCGAGAGCGGCTGCTGGCGCCGCACCACGCGCATGGCGGGCTCGCGCGACTGCGCCTCGCGCGACTGCGCGCTCTCGCGCGGTGTCACGTGCCGCGCGGGCGTGGCCGGACGGCCGAGTCCGGTCGCCACGACGGTAACGCGCACCTGATTCGTAAGATCCGGATCTATCACCGTGCCGACCACCACGGTCGCATCCTCTGAGGCAAACTGTTTCACAATGTTGCCTACTTCCTGGAATTCACCGATGGATAGATCCATCCCGGCCGTGACGTTGACCAGGATGCCGTGGGCGCCTGCCAAGTTGATGTCCTCGAGCAACGGCGAGGAGACGGCCGCCTCGGCCGCCTCGCGTGCGCGACCCTCCCCGCTCGCGGCGCCGGAGCCCATCATGGCCATACCGGTCTCGGCCATGACCGTGCGCACGTCGGCGAAGTCGACGTTGATCAAGCCCGGCCGGGTGATGAGCTCGGCGATGCCCTGCACGGCACCCTGCAGCACCTGGTTGGCCGACTTGAAGGCATCGAGCAGCGTGGTCGTGGGCCCGAGCACCGTCAGCAGCTTCTGATTCGGAATGGTGATCAGAGAGTCGCAATATTTGCCGAGCTCGGCGATGCCGTGATCGGCGACCAGGGAGCGCTTGCCGCCCTCCATCTCGAAGGGCTTGGTGACCACGGCCACCGTCAGGATGCCGAGCTCCTTGGCGACCTGGGCCACGACCGGCGCCGCGCCGGTACCCGTTCCACCGCCCATGCCTGCGGTGATGAACAGCATGTCGCAGCCCTCGACCAGCTCGACGATGCGGTCCCTGTCCTCCATCGCGGCCTGCCGCCCGATCTCCGGATCGGCGCCGGCGCCCAGACCCTTGGTGATGTTGCAGCCGATCTGCAGCGAGGTCTTGACCTTGGAGTGCTTGAGCGCTTGCGCATCCGTATTGACGCACATGAAGTCGACGCCATCGATGCCGCTCGTGACCATGTGCGCGACGGCGTTGCCGCCGCCTCCGCCGACGCCGATCACCTTGATGACGGCGCTCTGGCTGTACGCGTCCATTAATTCAAACATTCTGTTGCTCCTCTCGACGAAAGCGTTGGTGAAATCCGGTGGTGCATTCGCATCTGTCAGCTTGAGAATCTGTCAGCCCTGAATCTGTCAGCCCTGAATCTGTCAGCCTTGCCCTGTGTGCCTGTGAAAGTCCGTCAGCTCTCGAGAACCTGCCTGCCTGTCGCCCGTCAGAAATTGCCCTGAAACCAGGAGCGCATCCGCTCGAGCACGCCCTTGGCGTTGCTCAGCGCGCGGCGCTGGCGCACGGGCAGCGTGTTGTCGCGCCCGTAGAGCAGCAGCCCCACACCGGTGGAATAGATTGGATTGCGCACCACGTCCGCGAGACCCTGTACCTGCTGGGGCACGCCGAGTCGCACCGGCACGTGAAAGACTTCCTCGGCGAGCTCTATGGCGCCCTCCATCTTGGCGCTGCCGCCCGTGAGCACGATGCCCGCCGCGACAGCCTCCTCGAAGCCGCTGCGCCGCAGCTCCTCGCGCACCAGGCCGAAGAGCTCCTCGTAGCGCGGCTCCACGACTTCGGCGAGCGTCTGCCGGGCGAGGCGGCGCGCCGGACGCTCGCCCACGCTCGGTACCTCGATGGTCTCATCGGGGTTGGCGAGCTGTGAGAGCGCGCACGCATAGCGGACTTTGATGTCCTCGGCATGCTGCGTCGGGGTGCGCATCGAGACCGCGATGTCGTTGGTCACCTGATCGCCCGCGATCGGAATGACCGCCGTGTGCCGGATTGCGCCTGCGGAGAACACCGCGATGTCCGTCGTGCCCCCGCCCACGTCGATCAGGCACACTCCGAGCTCTTTCTCGTCATCGGTGAGCACTGCGAAGCTCGAGGCGAGCTGCTCCAGCACGATGTCGTCCACCTCGAGCCCGCAGCGCTGGATGCACTTCTCGATGTTCTGCGCGGCGCTCTCCGCGCCGGTGACGATGTGCACCTTCGCCTCGAGACGCACGCCGGACATCCCGATCGGATCGCGGATCCCCTCCTGGCCATCGATGATGAATTCCTGCGGCAGCACGTGCAGGATCTTCTGATCGGCAGGGATCGCCACCGCCTTGGCGGCATCGATCACGTGCTCCACATCGCCGTGTGTGACTTCCCGGTCGCGGATCGCGACCACCCCATGGGAATTCAAGCTGCGCACGTGACTGCCGGCGATGCCCGCGTACACGGAGTGGATCTCGCAGCCGGCCATGAGCTCGGCTTCCTCGACGGCGCGCTGGATCGACTGCACCGTCGACTCGATGTTGACCACCACGCCCTTCTTGAGTCCGCGGGATGGCTGCGAGCCCAGGCCCAGCACCTCGATGCTGCCATCGAGGCCCACCTCGCCGACGAGCGCCACCACCTTGGAGGTGCCGATGTCGAGTCCGATGATCAGGGTTCTGTCCGAACGCTTAGGCATCACTCGTGTGTTCCTCGCCGCGGGATCGGTGCACGGCAGCGGCGCCGCGCCAGCCAATGGCGAATCCGTTCGTGTAGCGCATGTCCACGTAGGCGATGTCGCCGGCGCGCTGCGCCACGATTTTTGCGGCCGTGGCCATGAACGTCTCGAAGCGCTCGTCCATGCGCTTGCGCCCGAGACGCACCCTCACGCCGTTGTCCAGATCGAATTCCCACGCACCACGGGCATCGAGTCGCAGCGCCGTGAGTCGCATGCCCGCTTCGAGCAGCCGGCCGTGCATCGCCAGGTAGCGCTGTGCCACGACGCTCTGCGTGCCGTCGGGCCCCGAGAGCTGCGGCAGCTCCGGAGGAATGTGGCGCATGTCCGCGGCGAAGAGCTCGCCGCGGGTATTGAGCAGGCCGGTGTCGCCCCAGCGCGCGGCGGCGACCTGCTCGGTGAGGCTCACCTTGAGGCCATCGGGCCAGGTGCGCTCGACGCTCACCGCATCGACCCAGGGTAGCCGGCGCACCGCAGCGCCGACCGCGCGCAGATCCACTCCCACCAGCCCCGCCCCGTGCACGGCCTGCTTGACGGCGCGCTCGACATCGAGGGGCGCCACGCGCTCGAAGCGGCCGTCGATGGCGACCGAACGGATCGGCCGATCGAGCCCAAAGAGCACCCCCCCGGCGAGGCCACAGAGCGCGCCGAGGCAGCCGAGCGCGATCACGAGCGGGCGCAGGTTGAGGGCCTTCGCCTGCGGGGCACGCTCGCCCGATGGCTTGCGGCGGTTGCGGCGCTTTCCCACACGCTCGAGCAGCTGCCTCAGCATGCCTCGGCCCCCTCAGCCAGCGGGCGCCGCGCGAGACTCGTCTCGAGTACCCGCCAGACGAGCTCATCGAAGCCGATGCCGCTCGCGCGCGCGGCCATCGGCACCAGGCTGTGGTCGGTCATTCCCGGCACCGTATTGATCTCGAGCAGCTGCGGGCGCCCGGTCGCGTCCATCATGAAATCCACGCGCCCCCAGCCGTAGGCACCGGTCGCCTCGAAGGTCGCGAGCGCGAGGTTGCCGAGGTGCTGCTCCGCCGGTGCGGAGAGGCCCGCAGGACAGAAATAGCGCGTGTCGTCGCGGAAGTACTTCGCCTGGTAGTCATAGAAGGTGCGCGGTGTCTCGATGCGGATCGAAGGCAGCGCCGCCCCCTGCAGGATCGCGACCGTGTACTCCCGGCCACTGACCCAGCGCTCGGCGAAGACGCTGGAGTCGAAGGCCGCGGCGGCCTCGTAGGCCGGCGCCAGATCCGCGGCGCGCGCGACCTTGCTCATGCCGACACTCGAGCCTTGTGTCGCGGGCTTGACGATGAGCGGCAGGCCGATCTGCTCGAGCGCCGAATCGAAATCCTCCGGACCGCGTAGCGGCACAGAGGGCGGCGTCGCGACGCCGACCGCCTGCGCGAGGCGCTTGGTGCGCAGCTTGTCCATGCCGATCGCCGAGGCCGCGACCCCGCTGCCCGTATACGGCACACCCAGGCACTCGAGCAGTCCCTGCACGGATCCGTCCTCGCCACCGGGTCCGTGCAGGGCGATCCAGGCACGATCGAAGCGCTCGCTCCAAAGCCGCGCCAGCTCGGCGCGCGGATCGACGCGCTCGGCATCGACACCGCGACGCCCGAGGGCTGCCAGCACGGCGGCTCCCGTGAGCAGGGAGATCTCGCGCTCGCTCGAGAAGCCCCCGCAGACCACCGCGACACGGCCGAAGGCGCGCGCATCGCTCACGTGAGTCGCGGCGAGGGGGCTGAGCTGCAGGCGCATCAGCTCACCCCCGCAGCCAGCGCCGCGACCGAGGGCTCACCCACGATGCGCACCTCGGGCTCGAGATGCACTCCGTGCACACGCTCGACGGTCGCCTGCACGTGACGGATCAGCCGCTCGAGATCGGCGGCGCTCGCGGCGCCGTGATTGATGATGAAGTTCGCATGCTTCACGGATACGGAAGCGTCGCCGATGCGATAGCCCTTGAGACCGGCCGTATCGATGAGCCGCGCCGCATGAGCCCCGGGCGGATTCGTGAACACCGAGCCGCAGCTCCACTCGCCGATCGGCTGGGCCGCCTTGCGCCGCTCGAGCAGCTCGCGCAGTCCCTGCGGATTGGCGCCCGGGCGATGCTCGAAGCGCAGCCGCGCCGCGATGAAGCCTTCCTCCTGGTAGCGCGGGCGCACGCTGCGGTAGCCCACCTCGTAATCCGCCGGCGTACGGCGCTGGAACGCGCCGCGCCGATCGAGCGTCTCCACATCGACCACGTGCTGCCAGGTCTCCCCGCCGAACGCGCCGGCATTCATCGCCAGCGCTCCGCCGAGCGTGCCCGGAATGCCCGCGAGGAATTCGGCAGGGCCGAGCCCCCACTTGATGCACTGACGCGCGATGCGCCCGCAGGCGGCTCCCGCCTCCACGTACACCGAGGTCTCATCGCGGCGCTCCAGCCGCTCGAGCGCTCCCTGCGTGGCGATGACCACTCCTTTGAGCCCGGCATCGCGCACCAGCAGATTGCTGCCGAGCCCGACCCAGTGCACCGGCACCTGCGGCGGCAGGGCCTGCAGGAAGGCGGCAAGGTCCTCGCGGTCGCGCGGATTGAAGTACAGCTCCGCCGCCCCGCCGGCATGCCAGGAGGTATGCCGGCTCATCGGCTCGTTGCGCCGTACCCTCAACTGAAAGCGTGGATCGATCTCGAGCATCACGGTGCTCTCGCTCGCGCCGGGTGTGCCGCGGCGGCGAGCTCCACGGGCAGGCTGTGGGAGATCGTGTTGATGTGTCCTGCGCCCATCGTGACGATGACATCACCGGCGCGCAGCACGCCGCGCAGCGCCGCGGGCAGCTCCTCGAGCCGCTCGACGAAGATCGGCTCGACCTGAGCCCGAGAGCGCACGGCACGGCAGATGGCGCGTCCGTCGCAGCCGGCGATGGGCGCCTCGCCCGCCGCATACACCTCCGTCACGAGCAGCACGTCCGCGCTCGAGAGCACGTGCGCGAAGTCATCGAGCAGATCGCGCGTGCGCGTGTAGCGGTGCGGCTGGAAGGCGAGCACGAGGCGGCGTCCGGGGTAGCCTTGCCGCAGCGCCTCGAGCGAGGCGGCGATCTCGCGTGGGTGATGGCCGTAGTCGTCGATGACCGTGACGCTGCCCGCGCCCACGTCGATGTCCGCGACGTGCTGCAGGCGCCGCTCGATTCCCTGGAAGCCCGCAAGGGCGCGCTGGATCGCCGCATCCTCGATGTCGAGCTCGCTCGCCACGGCGATCGCTGCGAGCGCATTGAGCACGTTGTGCAATCCCGGCAGATTGAGCGTGACGCTGAGCCGGGCTGCGCTGCCGGCCCGCGCGGCCGCGGCCGTTCGCAGCACCGTGAACTCGCTCTGCAGCCCCCGCCGCCGCACCTCGACCGCCCGCACGTCGGCATCGGCGGCCAGTCCGTAGGTGAGCACCGGGCGGGCGATGCGCGGCAGCACGCCGCGCACCTGGGCGTCGTCGAGGCACACGATGGCGAGGCCATAGAAGGGCAGGTTGTGCAGAAACTCGACGAAGCTCGCCTTCAGCCGCTCGAAGTCTCCGCCGTGCGTGCTCAGATGATCGTTGTCGATGTTGGTGACGACGGCGATGAGCGGGTGCAGATGCGTGAAGGAGGCATCGCTCTCGTCCGCCTCGGCCACCAGGTAGCGGCCCGCGCCCAACCGCGCGTTGCTCACGGCGCTCTTCAGGCGCCCGCCGATCACGTAGGTAGGATCCGCCCCACCCTCGGCGAGCAGACTCGCCACCAAACTGGTGGTGGTGGTCTTGCCGTGGGTGCCGGCCACCGCGATCGAGTAGCGAAACCGCATGAGCTCGCCGAGCATCTCGGCACGCGGCACCACGGGAATGCGTTGCTCGGCGGCGGCGCCGAGCTCGGGGTTGTCGGGGGAGACCGCGCTCGAGACCACCACCACGTCCGCGCCGCGCACGTGCTCGGGCGCATGACCGATGCTGATGGTGGCGCCGAGCGAGGCGAGATGGCGCGTGATGGCGTTCTCTCTGAGATCCGACCCCTGCACGCGGTAACCGAGATTGAGCAGCACCTCGGCGATGCCGCCCATGCCACTGCCGCCGATCCCCACGAGGTGGATCGTATGGATGCGGCGCATGCGATCGGCCGGGCTCACGCGGTGCGCTCCAGCAAGCCGAGACAGGCGGCAGCGAGCTCCTGGGTGGCGCGCGGACGGGCGAGCGCCCGCGCACGCTCGGCCATCGCGAGCAGCGGCGCCCGCGCGGCGACGAGGTCGCGCAGCTCGCGCGCGAGACGCTCGGCGGTGAGCTCCCGATCGGCGATCAGCACGGCGGCGCCGGCGCTCACCAGATAGCGCGCGTTGGCGCTCTGGTGATCGTCGACGGCCGCGGGGAAGGGCACGAGAATCGCACCGAGACCGGCCGCGGCGAGCTCGGAGACCGTGAGCGCCCCGGAGCGGCAGATGACCAGGTCGGCCCAGCCATAGGCACCGGCCATATCCTCGATGAACGCATCGACGCGCGCCGGCACCGCGCTCTCGGCATAGGCGCGCTGGGCATCCTCGAGTCCGCGGGCGCCTGCCTGATGCCACACATCGAGGGGGGCTGCCGGACGCAGTTGCGCGAGCGCCTGCGGCACGACAGCGTTGAGGCGCGCGGCCCCCTGGCTGCCGCCGATCACCAGCACGCGAACGGGGCCGCCGCGCGCCGCGAAGCGCTCACCCGGCTCGGCGAGTGCGATGATGTCCTCGCGCACGGGATTGCCGATGGTGCGGGCGCGGACGGCGGGGCCGAAGCTGCCCGGGAAGGCTTCGAGCACCTCGCGCGCGAGATGTGCGAGCACTCGATTGGTGAAGCCGGCGACCGCGTTCTGCTCGTGAATGAGCAGCGGCCGGCGCAGCAGCCAGGCGGCTAGGCCGCCCGGGCCGCTCACGAAGCCACCGAGCCCGACGACCGCGAGCGGTCGGTGCCGCCACACCACACGCAGCGCCTGGCCGAGCGCGAGCACCAGGCGGAAGGGCGCCGCGAGCAGCGTGAGCGTGCCTTTGCCGCGCAGGCCGCCGACGCTCAGCCACTCGATGGGGATGTGCTCGGCCGGCACCACTCGCGCCTCGAGGCCGCGACGGGTCCCGAGCCAAAGCACCGCGTGCGAGCCCTGCCGCAGCAGCCGCGCGAGCGCCAGTGCCGGGAACACGTGCCCCCCGGTGCCGCCGGCCATGATGAGGATGGGGCGCGCGCTCACGCCTCCTCCTCCTCGTCCTCGAGCGCTGCCTGCGGGGGTGGTGCCCGGCGCAGCACGCGGCCGCGCTCCGGAGCCGCCGTGCGCACGGCCGCCTCGTGGTACACGCGCAGCAGCAGTCCCACCCAGGTGAGCGTCACGATGAGGCTCGAGCGGCCGTAGCTCATGAGCGGCAGCGTCAGACCCTTGGTGGGGAGCACGCCCATGTTGACGCCGGCATTGATGAATGCCTGGATGCCGAGCCACAGGCCGAAGCCCGCGGCGAGATAGGCGGCGAACTTGAGTCCGGCATCGGCTGCCAGCCGCGCGATGTAGAAGCTGCGCCATACGAGCGCGAGAAACAGACCGAGCGTGGCGATGATTCCGGCGAGCCCGAGCTCCTCGCCGAGCACGGCGAAGAGGAAGTCGGTGTGCGCCTCGGGCAGATAGAAGAGCTTCTGCACGCTCTCGCCGAGCCCCACGCCGAACCACTCGCCGCGCCCGATCGCGATCAGCGACTGCGTGAGCTGAAAGCCGCTGTGATAGGGATCGGCCCAGGGATTCAGGAAACCGGTGATGCGCCGCAGGCGATAGCTCGAGGACACCGCGAGCAGGATGAACCCTCCCCCTGCCAGCAGCGTCATGCCGATCACGTAACGCAGCCGCGCCCCGGCAAGGAACAGCAGTCCGAAGCCGGTCGCGAACAGCACCGTCGCCGCTCCGAAATCCGGCTCGGCGAGCAGCAGCACGCCGGCGCAGACGAGCAGCCCGAGCGGCTTGGCGAGTCCCGCAAGGCTCGTGCGCAGCTCCTCCTGACGCCGTACGGCGTAGCTCGCCACGTAGATGAGGATGAAGACGCGAGCCAGCTCGGAAGCTTGGAAATTGAATCCGGCGACGCGCAGCCAGCGCCGGCTGCCGTTGACCGCATGCCCGAGTCCGGGAACGAGCACGGCGAACAGCAGGCAGAAGGCGGCGATGAGCAGCGGCATCGACCAGCGCTCGAGCCAGTCCGTGCGCACGCCGAGCAGCACCACCCCGCCGAGGGCGCCGATGAGGGTGAGCAGCAGCTGCCGTCCGAGGTAGGCGAAGCTCTCACCCTCCTGGCTCGCGATCGAGATCGAGGCGGAGGTCACCATCACGAGCCCGAAGAGCGAGAGGGCGAGGACGAGGGCGACGGTCAAAGGGTCGATGCGCAGCGCGCCCACTCGCCGGCTCGAGCGTGCGTACGCGAGCGCGCCGCCCGATTCGAACGGCGTGCTCATGCGGCGAGCTCCTCGACGGCGCGCGTGAACACGCTGCCGCGCTGCGCGTAGTCGCGAAACATGTCGAGGCTCGCACAGGCGGGCGAGAGCAGCACCGTGTCTCCCGGGCGCGCGGCGCGCGCCGCGGCGCGCACCGCTTCGGGCAGCGTCTCGCAGCGCTCGAGCGTGCACACGCCCTCGAGCGCCCGTGCGAGCGCCTCGCGGTCACGGCCGATGAGCACGGCATGGCGTACCTTGTCGCGGAAGGCGGGCGCGAGCGGCGCAAAATCCTGCTGCTTGCCATCGCCACCGGCGATCACGACGAGCGGTCCGGGTAGACCCGCGACGGCCGCGAGCGTGGCGCCGACGTTGGTGGCCTTCGAGTCGTTGATGTAGGTGACCCCGCGCACCTCGGCCACCCACTGCGTGCGGTGTGGCAGGCCCGTGAAATCGCGCAGCGTCTCGAGCATGGGGGCGAGCTCGAGGCCGACGGCCTCGCCGAGCGCGAGCGCCGCAAGGGCGTTGGCGATGTTGTGCAGCCCGCGGATCTTCAGCTCGCGCACCGCAAGCAGCGGGACGCCGCGGCGTGCGAGCGCCGGCTCGCGCGCAGCGCTCAGCGCGTAGTCCGCGGTGGGGTCCTGCAGCGAGTAGCTGAGGCGTGTCTGGCCCGGGCGCGGCATGCTGCGCACCAGCGGATCGTCCACGTTGAGCACGGCCGTCTCGCAGCGCTCGAAGATGCGTGCCTTGGCCGCAGCGTAGTCGGCGAGGCTCGCATAACGGTCGAGGTGGTCGGCGCTGACGTTGAGAACGACGGCGGCTCGCAGGTCCAGCGAGCGGGTGGCCTCGAGCTGAAAGCTCGACAGCTCGAGCACGTACAGCTCGGTGCGTGCCCGCTCGCGCTGCGCGGCGGCGAGCAGGTCGAGCGCGGGCTCGCCCAGGTTGCCGCCGACGCGCACCCGCACGCCGGCGCGCTCGGCCATGCGCCCGAGGAGCGTCGTCACGGTGCTCTTGCCGTTGGTGCCGGTGATGCCCACGACCGGCGCGTCCGCGGCGAGCGCGAACAACTCGATGTCGCCGATCACGTCGAGGCCGCGGCGACGCGCCTCGTTGAAGAACGGGTGCGTCAGGGGCAGACCCGGGGAGGCGATCACACACACCGCCTCCTGCAGCAGTCCCGTGTCCAGGCCGCCGAGGCGCACGGCGATGCCCGGGTCGAGGGCTCGCACTCGCTCGAGCTCGGGCGGCGCCTCGCGGGTGTCGGTGAGGGCCACGCGCCACCCGCGCTCGCGCAGGTAGGCGGCGCACGACAGTCCCGTGCGTCCGATCCCGGCGATGACTGCGGCCGAGGGCCTGTGGGGCACGGCGTTCATCGCAGCTTCAGGGTCGCGAGGCCCGTGAGCACGAGCAGCAGCGAAATGATCCAGAAGCGCACGATCACCTTCGGCTCGGCCCACCCCTTGAGCTCGAAATGATGATGGATCGGCGCCATGCGGAAGATGCGCCGGCCGGTCAGCTTGAAGGAGCCGACCTGCAGGATGACGGAGGCGGTCTCGAGCACGAAGATGCCGCCCATCCACAGCGTCACGAGCTCCTGACGCACGATCACGGCGATCACGCCGATCGCGGCGCCGATCGCGAGTGCGCCCACATCGCCCATGAAGACCTGCGCCGGATAGGCGTTGAACCACAGAAAGCCCAGTCCCGCTCCGGCGAGCGCCGCGCAGAAGATGATGAGCTCGCCCGCGCGCGGGATCTCCGGTATCTCGAGGTAATGCGAGAACACCGCATTGCCGGAGAGGTACGCGAACAGTCCGAGCGCCGCCGCCACGAAGACCGCGGGCATGATGGCGAGACCGTCGAGACCGTCGGTGAGATTCACCGCGTTGCTCATGCCGACGATCATCAGATAAGTGATGGAGATGAAGCTCACCGCCGAGAGCGGCTCGGCGAACTTTTTGAGGAACGGCAGGAACAGCGTGGTCTCCGCCGGGGACTGCGCGGTGTAGTAGAGGACGGCGGCGGTGCACAATCCCGCGACGGACTGCCAGAAGTACTTCCAGCGCGGGATGAGTCCCTTGGGGTTGCGCAGCACCAGCTTGCGATAATCGTCGTAGAAGCCGATGAGCCCGAACGCGAAGGTGACTCCGATCACGGTCCACACGAAGCGGTCGGTGAGCTTCGCCCACAGGAGCGTGCCGAAGAGGATCGACATCAGAATGAGGGCGCCGCCCATGGTGGGCGTACCGGCCTTGGGCAGGTGGGTCTTGGGGCCGTCGTCGCGCACGACTTGCCCGATCTGATAGCGCGAGAGGCGCGCGATCGTCCCCGGACCGACGAGGAGTGAGAACGCGAGCGCCGTCACCGCCGCGAGAATCGCCCGCAACGTGAGGTAGGAGAACACGTTGAACCCGGAGTAGACGACGGTGAGGCGCTGCGTCACCCAGTACAGCACGGCTAGGCTCCCCCGCCATCGGCGCTCGCCGTGACGAGCGCCGCCACCACGCGCTCGAGCCGATTGACTCGCGAGCCCTTGATGAGCATGCGCACCTGCGGCCCTGCGATCTGCCCGAGGGCCCCGCTCAGCGCCTGCGCATCCGGATACCACTCTCCTCCGGGCCCGAAGCGCTCGACGGCGAGCGCCGCGAGCTGCCCCGTGGCGAACAGTCGCTCGACGCCGCGCTCACGCGCGTAGGCACCGATCTCCGCGTGACTCTGTGCGGCGAAGCTGCCGAGCTCCGCCATGTCACCGAGCACGAGCCACTTCTGACCCTCGAGCTCGGCCAGCACCTCGATCCCTGCGCGTACCGAGCTCGGATTGGCGTTGTAGGAGTCATCGATGAGCCACGCACCCGAGCGGGCGCGCTTCAACTGCAGGCGGCCGGGCACCGCACGCATGGCGGCGAGCCCCCGCGCGATGGCGCCGAGATCGGCGCCGGCCGCGGCCGCCGCCGCGGCGGCCGCCAAGGCGTTCATGACGTTGTGCCGCCCCGCGAGCTGCAGCTCGATGGGCGCAACGCCCGCGCTGCAGACGAGCTCGAAGCGGGTGAGGAAGTGTCCTTCCTGGATGCTCGCCCGGACATCGCGGGCGGTGAAATCTGCCGCCGTGCGCAGCCCGAAGCTCACCACACGCGCCGGGGTGAGCGAGCGCCACAGCGGCGCGAACTCATCGTCCGCGTTGATCACGGCGGTTGCGCTCGACTCGAGCCCCGCCACCATCTCACCCTCGGCACGCGCGACACCCTCGAGGCTGCCGAAACCCTCGAGGTGCTCGGCACCCGCATTGGTGATGAGCCCGATGCCGGGCGCGGCGATGCGCACCAGCTCGGCCACCTCGCCGGCGCGGTTCGCACCCATCTCGATCACCGCGAAGCGGTGGGAGGGCTCGAGACGCAGCAGCGTGAGCGGCACGCCGATGTGGTTGTTGAGATTGCCGCGCGTGGCGAGGCAGGAGCCGACGACCCCCAGGATCGCCGCCAGCATCTCCTTCACCGTGGTCTTGCCGTTGCTGCCGGCGACACCGAGCACGGGCAGCTGCAGCGCGGCGCGCCACGCACTCGCCGCGCGCTGCAGAGCGAGCAGGGTGTCCGGGACCACGATGCGCGGGAAGCTGATGGGCGGGGCGTGCACCAGAGCCCCCGCCGGGTCGACGACCGCCCCGGCGGCTCCCGCGGCCTGGGCCGCGCTCAGGAACTCGTGTCCGTTGAAACGCTCCCCGCGCAGCGCCACGAACAGCTCGCCCGAGGCGAGGGTGCGGCTGTCGGTGCAGACGCCGGTGTAGGGACGGTCGGCTCCCTCGAGCCGACCGCCGCAGGCATGCGCGAATTCCCCTAGCGTGCGCCTCATGCCCGTCCTTCGACCGATCCTGGCTGATCCCAGAGCGCGCGTACGACCGCCTGGTCGCTGAATGCGCGCCGCTCGTGGCCATGGAGCTGATAATCCTCGTGTCCCTTGCCGGCGATGAGCGTGACATCGCCCGGCCCCGAGCGCTCGAGCGCAAGGCGGATGGCGCTCGCGCGATCGTGTTCGATGCGCAGGCGCACGCCGCTGCCGATGCCGGTGCGAATGTCGGCGACGATGCGTCCCGGATCCTCGGTGCGCGGGTTGTCGTCGGTGAGCACGACCTCGTCGGCGAGCTCTCCGGCCGCGCGGCCCATCTGCGCGCGCTTGCCGCGGTCGCGGTCCCCGCCACAACCGAACACGACAGTGAGCCGCCCGGCGCAGTGCGCCCGCGCCGCGCGCAGTGCCTTGGCGAGCGCATCGGGGGTATGCGCGTAGTCGACGATGGCGAGCGCGCCCGCCGGGCCGGCCAGCACTTGCATGCGACCGGGAGCCCCGGTGACACCCGCGAGCGCCTCGACCGCGCGCTCGAGCGGCGTGCCGAGGGCGAGCAGCATGCCGAGCACCGTGAGCGCATTGTCCGCGTTGAAGTCCCCGAGCAGCGAGAGCGAGCACTGCGCGCTGCCCCAGCTCGACTCGATCGCGAGCTCCAGACCCGCGGGTCGCAGCCGCACCTCGCTCGCCCGCACGATACGCGCGCCGATGGCGGGGGGCTCCTCGCGCCGTGCCGTGAGCACCAGCTGCACTTTGGCGTCGGCGGCGAAGCGCTGCGCGAGCTGCCGACCGAAGGCATCATCGGTATTGATGACGCGCGCGCCGAGACCGGAGCGCTCGAGCAGTCGCGCCTTGGCGGCGCCGTAGGTCTCCATGTTGTCGTGGAAATCGAGATGATCGCGCGTGAGATTGGTGAAGGCCGCGAGGCGAAAGCGCACGGCATCGACCCTGCCCTGCGCAAGCGCGTGCGAGGACACCTCCATGGCGACGCAGGCCGCGCCGAGGGCGCGCAGCCCCGCGAGCTGGCGCTGCACGCTCACCGCATCCGCGGTGGTGAGGCTCGCCGGACCGAGCGCGCCAGGCAGCCCGCAGCCGATGGTGCCCACGTAGCCGGCAAGTCGCCCGGTGCGCGTCAGCGCCTGCGCGAGCAGGTACGCGCACGTGGTCTTGCCGTTGGTTCCCGTGACGCCCGCGATCTCGAGTGCGAGCGAGGGGCAGCCGAAGAAGCGCTCGGCGATCGTTCCCGCATGCCGGCCGAGCTGCGCGAGCTCGGCGACGTACGGTGCGGCATTCCCGGCCGCGCCGTGTCCGAGCGAGCGCGCCCTCGCGGAGGCCGCCGGCTCGCCACCTTCGTAGAGCACCGCGCGCGCGCCACGGGCAATCGCCTCGGGCACGAACTCGATGCCGTGGCGGGTAGCACCCGGCAAAGCGAGAAACAGCGCGCCCGGAGTCACCGCGCGGCTGTCGAGCGTCACGTCGTCCACGCGCAGCTCGGGCGGAACCTGCAGCAGTCCCTCTACCAGCGCCGCGAGCGGCACACCGCGCGGCGCTCCTGCGCCAGATCGCGGGGCCTGGGGCTTGCCTGGCACGGCGCTCACTGGCGGGCCGCCGTGCGCACGTTGCGTTTCTGCGGCAGCGGCTGCGGCGACGCCTGCTCGTCCGCAGATAGAGCGATCGGCTGATCGGGCGGCACGCCCATCAAGCGCAGCGCCCCTCCCATGACCGAGGAGAACACCGGCGCCGCGACCACCCCGCCCAGGTGCTCTCCGGCGCTCGGCTCATCGATGACCACGGCGACGGCGAGCCGCGGATCGGTGGCCGGCGCAACGCCTGCGAACACCGACATGTAGAGATTGGTCGAATAGCCGCCTGCGGTCGCCTTGAAGGCCGTACCGGTCTTGCCCGCGACGCGATAGCCCGGAATCGCTGCGCGCGTGCCCGTCGCTCCCTCGGCCACGACCACCGACTCGAGCATGCGCAGCAGCTCGCGGCAGACCCGCGCATCGAGCACGCGCTGGCCGGCAACGGCGCCATCGACTCTGACGAAGGACACGGGGCGACTGATGCCGAGCGCGCCGAGCGTTGCATAGCCGTGCGCGAGCTGCAGCGGGGTCACGGAGATGCCGTAGCCGTGCGACATCGTGGCGATGCCGATCGGGCGCCAGTGCGAGTAGTGGCTGAGCAGGCCCGCCGACTCTCCCGGGAAGCCGCTGGTGGTGAGGTGTCCGAAACCCAGCTCGGTGAGCGTCGTCCAGATCTGCTGCGGGTCGAGCGACAGCGCGAGTCTCGCCATGCCGACGTTGGAGCTCTTCGCCAGGATCGTCGCAATGTCGATGCGGCCGAGGCTGCCGTGCTCCTCCTCGAAGATGCGCGTGCCGACTTTGATGTAGCCCGGCGAGGTGTCGATGATGCTGCGATCATCGTACTTCCCGGCCGCGATGCCCGCGGCCACGAAGAACGGCTTGATGCTCGAGCCGGGCTCGAAGATGTCGGTGGCCGCGCGGTTGTGGTAGGCGGCGACGGCCATCTGATCGCGATCGTTCGGATTGAAGGCGGGCTGATTGACCATGGCGAGCACCTCGCCGGTGGTCACATCGAGCACGACGATCGAGCCGGCGCGTGCGCGCTGCTCGCGGATCGCGGCCTTGAGCTCGCGATAGGCGAGATACTGCACGCGCAGATCGAGCGAGAGCACGAGGTCGCGTCCGGGTCGCGCGGGGCGGATGCTCTCCACGTCGGAAACCACGCGCCCGTAACGATCCTGAATCACGCGCTTCGCGCCGTCCTCGCCCGCGAGCCAGTGATCGAAGGCCAGCTCCAGGCCCTCCTGGCCCGCATCGTCGACATTGGTGAAACCGAGCACCTGACCCGTCACCTCACCGGCCGGATAATAGCGACGATACTCGCGCGTCAGGTAGACGCCCGGAATCCCGAGCTGCTTGATGCGCTCGGCCTCGGCCGGCTGGCGGTGACGCGCGACGTAGAGAAACTCGCGGTCGGCGTTGCTCGCCACGTGCTGGGCGAGCTGCTGACGGCCGACGCCGAGCGCCTCGGCAAGCCGCGGGAGCTGATCGCTCGCCGGCGTGAGCTCCTGGGGATTCACCCATATCGAGTCGACCGGCGTACTGACCGCGAGCGGCTCACCGTAGCGGTCGGTGATGGTCCCGCGGTGCGCGACGATCGACACCACACGCGAGAAGCGCGCCGCGCCCTGGCTCGCGAGAAAGCCATGATCGAGCAACTGCAGGTCCGCGGCGCGCCACAGCAGCCCGACGGCCGCGCAGACGAGCAGTCCGAACAGCAGATGCGCCCGCCAGCGGAACGAGCGCGGCTCGGTGTCGCGCGGATCGCGGCTGCGCTGCGAACGGGCGCCCCCCCGCGATCCGCGGCGACCCCGCACTCGATCGTTGCCGCGTCCGAGCGTGCTCACGGGGAGACCAGGCGGATGTCCCGCGGCGGCGGATTGGACATGTGCAGCTTGGCGCGCGCCACACTCTCGACAAAGGCGTGCGTGGACCAGGCACTCTGCTCCAGCTGCAGCTGGCCCCATTCGATGTCGAGACTGTCGCGCCGCGCTTCGAGCCGCTCGAGCTCGATGAACAGCTCGCGCGAGCGGTGTGTGCACCAGATCGCGGCCGCCGCGGAGGCGAGCGTGCCGAGCCACAGCAGCGGTATCAGCAGCACGAGCGTGCGGGGTGTGGGTGCGCTCACGGCAGCTTCTCCGCCGCGCGCAGCAGCGCGCTGCGCGCCCGGGGGTTGCGCGCGCGCTCGGGCTCACCCGGGCGCGTCTTCTTACCGATGAGCCGCAGTACCGGCTGCGCGCTCTGCGGAATCACGGGCAGGTGGGCGAGCGCCGGATCGACACTCGAGTGGCGTCGCAGGAACTGCTTGACGACTCGATCCTCGAGCGAATGAAAACTGATCACCGCGAGGCGGCCGCCGGGGGCGAGCACCTGCAGTGCGCCGGCGAGTCCGCGCTCGAGCTGACCGAGCTCATCGTTCACGTGCATGCGCAGCGCCTGGAACGTGCGCGTCGCGGGATGCTTGCCCGGCTCGCGCGTGCGCACGGCGCCGGCGACCAGCGTCGCGAGCTCGGCGGTCCGCTCGAGCGGACGCACCGCGCGCCGCGCCACGATCGCCTGCGCGATGCGGCGCGCAAAGCGCTCTTCGCCGAGCGTGGCGATCACCTCGCGTATCTCGTCGAGGCTCGCCCGAGCGAGCCACGCCGCGACGGGCTCGCCGCGTGTCGTGTCCATGCGCATGTCGAGCGGGCCGTCGAGGCCGAAGCTGAAGCCGCGATGCGCGCTGGCGAGTTGTGGCGAGGAGACGCCCAGATCGAAGAGCACGCCTCGGCAAGGCCGCCCCTGCGCATGCGCCGGCACGAGCTCCACAAGGGCAGCAAACGACGCGTGCGCGAGCGTGAGGCGCAGATCGCCGGCGAAGCGGCGGCGGCCCGCCGCAATCGCGTCGGGGTCGCGATCGAGCGCGAGCACGCGGCCCTCTCCACCCACGGCCTCGAGAATCCGTGCCGTGTGCCCACCACGCCCGAACGTCGCATCGACATAGTAACCCCCCGCCTCGAGGGCCAGAGCCGTCAGCGCCTCATCGACGAGCACCGGTTCGTGCTCATCCATGATTCGAAGCGGTTGCGCCCCGCCCCCGAGCTGCCGCGTTTGCGTTCATTGAGCTGGCGCCAAGCAAACGCCGCTCTCCCCGTTTCTCTCGAGCCCCGTTCCCGCCGCCTACAGCAGCAGCGAATTGAGTAGAGGCAGATCGGTCGCGCCTTCGGCCTGCGCGAGCCAGGTGCTGCGCTCGTCGTTCCAGCGCGTCTCGTCCCACAGCTCGAAGCGGTTACCCTGCCCGATCAGCATCACCAGCCTCCCGAGTTGTGCGAACTCGCGCAGCTCGGGCGGAATCAGGAACCGACCGTGGCCGTCCAGCTCGACATCGCTCGCATGGCCCACCATGAGCCGCTGCAACCGACTCGCCTGCGGATGTAGGCTTGGCAGCTCCATGAGCTTGCGTTCGGTCCGTTCCCAGTCCGGTAGCGGGTAGATGAGGAGGCATTGGTGCGGGTGCACGGTGATCACGAGCTTTCCCTGAGCCTGCTCGATGACCGACTCGCGGTGCCGGGTAGGCATGACCATCCGGCCCTTATCGTCGAGCGTGACTTTTGTTGCACCGCGGAACACGACACGGAAGGGGCTCTA
>DATJSR010000261.1:0-2206 GCA_035504015.1 Steroidobacteraceae bacterium | reverse complement strand
GTCGCAGAGGCGGGGCGGCCGCTGCGCTACGCGTGGCGCGCCCGGCGGCGATGGCGACGGCTTCGGTGAGGGTGCGCCTGGCAAGCGCGTTGCCATCGAGCACGACGAAGCCTTCGGTTTCGGCGCGGGGATTGCGCAGGGCGCGGCCGATGACGACGCACACCGTGCGCACCGACAGATCGGCGCGGGACTGCATCCCCGCGCGTAGCTCCGCGAGCCGGGGCAGCTGCTCGCCTGCCTCGATGACGCAGACCGCGACCCCGGGCGGCTGAGCCTGCGCCCATGGGGCGATACTCTTCTCATCCGCTGCGCGCGTGACGCCTGCGCCATCGGCGCGCAGGTATGCGGCGAGATCGTCGGCGACGCCCTGCTCACCGCCGAGGACGAGGCAGGGCAGAAGGCTCAGCTCCTGGGCTTGCTGCGGCTCGGGCGCCGCGCCCGGCGCGATCGGCAAGGGCAGGCGCACGCTGAAGCGTGCGCCCTTGTCCGCGGCCGACTGCACGGCAATCTCCCCGCCCATCAGGTCCACCAGGCGCTTGCAGATCGCCAGTCCCAGCCCCGTGCCACCATAGCGACGCGTCGTCGATACGTCCGCCTGCATGAACGAGCCGAACAGCCGCGCGAGCGTCGCCTCATCCATGCCGATGCCGTTGTCGCTCACCAGGAACTCGACCAGAGCGGAGTCGGCGCGCCGCTCGATGAGCTGCACGCGCACCCGCACACGGCCGGGTCGCTCGAGCCCGCTCGAGAACTTGATCGCGTTGTTGATGAGATTCACCAGAATCTGCCGCAGGCGCGTCGAGTCTCCGAGGAGGCGCGCGGGAACGGCCGGGTCACAGAAGGCGGTGAGCGTCGTCTGCTTGCGCTCGGCAACCCGATCGAGCAGGGCGCAGGAGCGCTCGACCACCTCGGCGACGGCAATCGGGGAGCGCTCGATCTCCAGGCGTCCTGCCTCGATCTTCGAGAAGTCGAGAATGTCGTCGATGATCGTGAGGAGCGAGTCGGCCGACTCGCGCGTGAGCTGCACCATCTCGAGCTGCCGTCCCATGAGGCTGCTCTGCTGCAGCAGCTCCAGCATGCCGAGGATGCCGTTCATGGGCGTGCGGATCTCATGGCTCATCGCCGCCAGGAATTCGGACTTGGCGAGCGCGGCGCGCTGGGCTTCGCTGCGCGCCTTATCGAGCTCGGCGGTGATGCGAGCACGCTCGCGGATGTCGCGGATGATGCTGCCGAAGAGCACGAACAGGATGGTGGCCGAGAGGGTGAGAGTGGCAAGCAGTGCGATCAGGGTGTAGCTGCGGCCGAGCGAGAGCCGTCTGGCGCGCGTCACCAGCAGGTCTTCCTCGGCCGCATCGAGCTGCTTGATCGAGCGGCGGATGCCCTGCATCTGCTCGACGGTGCCATCGCCCGCGATGGCGGCGCGCAGCGCATCGCGATCGCTCGTCGCAGCGAGGTCGAGCTCGCGCCCGAGTGTCTGCTGGTAGCGCTGAATGAGCCCGACGAGCCGGTCCATGGCCTGCGGCTGCGGGGTATCCTTGGCGTAAAGCAGCCGCAGCGCCTGCATCCGCAGGCCAAGCTGCGCCGACAGGCGCTGGTATTCGCTGAGGTAGGCCGCGCCGCCGATCAGCAGGTAGTCGCGCTGCTCCGACTCGGCATCGGCAATCAAGCCGTAGAGCTCGCCCAGGGTCGTGCGTACCTGCTGGGCGTCGGAAACGAGCTGTGCGGAGTTGGCGAAGGACACCTGCATGCGATAGGTGATTCCGCCGCCGGCGCAGAGCAGCAGCAGCGCCCCGACGAAGGCGATCAGCACCTTGTTCTCGACGCGCTGGCGCCCCGCAGCGCCCAGGCCGTGCAGCGCGGGAATGCGCAGCGCGATCGCCGTGCCGATGCTCAGCATCAGGAAGGCGAGAGCCGTATTGAGCGCGACCGGCGGTAGCCACACATCGGTGGTGAGCTCCTTCGCGGTCCAGAAGTAGCCGAGGAGCGAGGCACCGCCGATGAGGCTGGAGAGGAGCACGCCGAAGTACAGAACTGGCCGCAGGGCGGATCTGCGGGGCAGCGTCAGGGCAAGGCCGATGCCGATGAAGGCGAGTGCGCTATAGGGCGACATCCGCCCGCGGACGACGTTGTAGGCGTGACCGGTGTCGCGAAAGATGATCTGGTCGATGCCGGCATCACGCCCGAGCAGGTACTCGAGCAGCGTCGC
>DATJSR010000260.1:0-2194 GCA_035504015.1 Steroidobacteraceae bacterium | reverse complement strand
CACCGCTGGCTTCTCACGGAAGCGCGGTCGGATGGGGGTGAGTGTGAAGACACGCTTGCGGGCCTTGAGAAGATACGCGCCCGCCGGGAGCGGATTGAAGAGCGAGCGACGCAGCATCCGCTCGTTGCCCTGGCCTGGCTCGAAGCGCCGGCTCCAAGGCGTGCTGTAGAGGTAACTGACGCTGGCAACCACCTCGTAGCCGAGCAAGCTCAGCCATTCGCGCACGCGCCGCTCGGAGAGTATCCGGCGCATGCCGGGCGGATACCCGCTGCGGCTCCCGAGAGCGCGCAGGCCCCAAAGGCTCCACGGGCGAAAGCCGAGCACGAGCAACTGCCCGTCGGCGAGCAGTACGCGATCCACCTCGCGAACGATCGCATAGGGGTCGGTCGCGAACTCCAGGGTATGGGGTAGCAACGCGGCATCGATCGCATCGCTGACGATCGGCAGCTGGGCTGGGCGGGCCAGGATGTCCGCCCGGGCGGCCAGCTCACCCGGTGCCACCAGCGTTTGTCGTCGCGTGCGTGCCCCTGCGAGGAGCTCGCGCTCGGCACCCCAGGCACCGATCTGCAGCAGCTCCCAGCCGAAAACATCCTCGAGCGCCTCGGCGAGCAACTCCGCCTCCGCGCGCACGAGCGCCCGCCCGAGCGCACCGGCCCACCAGGCGCGCAAGGAGCCGTGGCGATCGGCGAGGGCGACAGGTGGGCTCGGGAGGGACATGAACAAAAGAGTAGCAATTTTGTGAACTTACCAGGTAAATTCCCGGGCCTAAACACGGTACTTTGCGGCGCTGGGCTTATGTCCATCAGCCGCAGCCATTGGCGAGGGAAATCCGAGGGGGATTTTCCCGCGCAGATTGCGGCAGCGAACGATCTCTACCACTGCTCGAGGGTGCGGACTAAAGACGATGGCAGCACTGCGCTTTCTGCTTTCGAGAATTCTCCCCGCTTCGCTGTTGCTGTTGGCCGCCTGCACACATGCGCCCGCTCAGCGCCCTGTAGCCGCCGGCGCCGTGGTACCCGCGGGCGCTACGGTTCCTGCAGCTCCGGCGGCTCCCGGGACCGCCACCGCTGCCGAAACTGGCCCCTCCGCGGACAGCTCGGGCACGACAGCGGCACCCGCCGCGCCTGAACCGGAGCAGCCCACGAACGGCGCGACTGCCACCACCCTCGCCCCCGAGAGCACGACGGCGCCGCAACCCGTCGCCGGACTCGATCCGGCCGAGTACGCCGACCTGCTCGATCGAATGCGCGCTGGCTTCAAGCTGGCCGACGTCGACCGCACTGCGGTAGACGAGCAGCTGAACTGGTTCGCGGCCAATCCAGATTATGTTCAGCGCGCGTTCCAGCGCTCCGAGCTCTACCTCTATCACATCGTCACGCAGATCGAGGCCCGCGGCATGCCTCTCGAGCTCGCGCTGCTGCCGGTGATCGAGAGCGCCTACGAGCCCTACGCCTACTCGCGTGCGCGTGCCTCGGGTCTGTGGCAGTTCATTCCGGGTACCGGCTCGCGCTTCGGGCTCAAGCAGAACTGGTGGTACGACGGTCGGCGCGACGTGGTCGAATCCACTCGCGCAGCACTCGATTACCTGCAGGCGCTGCACGATGAGTTCAACGGAGATTGGCTGCTCGCCGTGGCGGCTTACAACTGCGGCGAGCTGGCCGTAGCCAAGGCTGTGCAGACGAACCAGCAGAAGGGCAAGCCGATCGACTTCTGGAGCCTGCGTCTGCCGGCCGAGACACGGGCGTACGTGCCGAAGCTGCTGGCCATGAAGCGGCTGGTATCGGATCCGGAGGCGCACGGGCTCTCCTTCAGCCGCATCCCGAATCAGGCCTACTTCACGCGCGTGGAGACCGAGGGGCAGATCGATCTGCGGGTCGCGGCGGAGATCGCCGGCATCACCTATGACGAGCTCTACGAGCTCAACCCCGCATTCCACCGCTGGGCCACGGACCCCTCGGGGCCGAACTTTCTGCTGCTGCCCGCCGATGCGGCCAACGCGTTTCGCACCAATCTCACTCAGCTCGACCCCGATGAGCGGCTGAGGGTGAAGCACTACCTCGTCCATCGCGGCGACACCATGGCGGCCATCGCACGCCGCAGCAACACCACGCCCCAGGCGCTGCGCGAGCTCAACGATCTGCCGAGCGGCGCGCTGGTCATCGGCACCGATCTGCGCGTGCCTTCGGATGCGGTC
>DATJSR010000259.1:0-17133 GCA_035504015.1 Steroidobacteraceae bacterium | reverse complement strand
ATCGATGAGGCAGTCATGAGTCAACAGAATTTGGAGAACCTATTACGCGGCGCCGGCAACCCGGTAAAGCTCCTGCGCAATTCGCAGCTGGGAGCCTATGTCTACCCCGTGGTGCCGAGCGAGTTCAGCAACTGGCGCGACGAGCAGAAGGCCTGGCGCGAGTCCGCGGTTCTCTTCGACCAGTCGCATCACATGGCGGAGTTCACGGTCAAGGGCCCCGATGCGCTCAAGTTCTGCTCCTACCTGACCATCAACAGCTTCAACAACTTCACGCCCAACAAGGCGAAGCAGATGGTCCCGTGCAGCTACGACGGCTACGTCATCGGCGACGGGATTCTGTTCTATCTCGACAAGGACGAGCTGGTATTCGTCGGTCGCGCGCCCACGGTCAACTGGATGCAGTTCCACGCCGAGACCGGCGGCTTCAAGATCGACGTGATCCGCGACGATCGCTCGCCCTCGCATCCGCGCGGCAAGGCGGTCACACGCCGGCACTACCGCTTCCAGATCCAGGGACCCAATGCCGCTCAGGTGCTCGAGAAGCTCAACGGCGCAAAGCTTCCCGAGGTCAAGTTCTTCAACATGGATGTGATCAACATCAAGGGCAAGAAGGTTCGGGCACTGCGCCACGGCATGGCCGGCGCGCCCGGCCTCGAGATCTGGGGTCCCTACGCCGAGTACGACGCAATCCGCGATGCCATCGTCGAGGCGGGCAAGGATTTCGGGCTGGTGCAGGTCGGCTCGCGCGCCTATGCCAGCAACACCCTCGAGTCCGGGTGGATTCCCTCGCCGCTTCCGGCGGTGTACACCGGCGAGAAGATGAAGAAGTACCGCGAGTGGCTGCCCGCCAACGGCTACGAGGGCACCGCCTCGATCGCAGGCAGCTTCGTCTCCGAGAACATCGAGGACTACTACTCGAGCCCGTACGAGCTCGGCTACGGCCCCTTCGTCAAATTCGATCATGACTTCATCGGCCGCGAGGCGCTCGAGCGCAAGGCGAAGGAGCCGCACCGCAAGAAGGTGACCTTCGCCTGGAACGGCGAGGACATGGGCAAGATCTACGCCTCGCTCTTCGTGCCCGGGCAGGAGCACTACAAGTTCTTCGATCTGCCGATCGCGAACTACGGGGCGGCATCCTTCGATGCCGTGAAGATGGGCGGCAAGGTCGTGGGCCTGTCGATGTTCGGCGGCTACAGCTACAACGAGCGCTCGGGGCTCTCGCTCGGGGTGGTCGATCCGAACATCAACATCGGTGACGTTCTCACGCTCACCTGGGGCGAGGAGGGTGGCGGCACCAAGAAGCCGACCGTCGAGCGGCACAAGCAGCTCGACGTACGCGTGAAGGTCGCCCCGGTGCCCTACGCGCGCGATGCCCGCGAGGGCTATCACGAGGGCTGGCGCACGCGCCAATCCTGAACGCGACACGAGCCATCGCAGGACGGAGGCAGGCGGGAGACCGCCTGCCTCTTGTCGTTTTGCGGCTAGCGCGCGCGGGCTTCAGCCGTGAAAGTGGCGCTGCCGATACTCGCGCGGAGTCATGCCGTAGCGGGCGCGAAAGACGCGCCCGAAGTGCGTGGTGCTGTTGAAGCCGCGCTCGAAGGCGATGGCAGTGACCGTGCGGCTGCGCTGCACCGGGTCGCTCATGGCGAGCGAGCACTCCTCGAGGCGGCGGCGCAGGATGTAGCGGGCGACCGTCTCGGTCTGACTCGAGAACAGGTGATGCAGATAGCGAGGCGTGATGCCGCAGGCGCGCGCGACCTTCATGGGCGTGAGATCGGGCTCGCGCAGGTGCGCCTCCATGTAGTCGAGAATGCGCGCCCGCTGTGCATCGGCCACCGAGCCACGATCGCTGCTGCCGCGCGACACGCCGGCGTAGGCACTCGCCAGGAGCTCGAGCATCGCATGCATCACGCGTGAGTCGGCCAATGCCTCGAGCATCTGCCGGCACTGCCGCCAGAGGTCGCGCAGGAAGCTCGACAGCAGGGCGCTCAGGCCCGAGTGACCGGGCATGAGCACCGCCACCACATCCTCCGGGCAGCTCAGGTGCCGCCGCAGAAGGCTCTGCGGGATGGCGAGCAGCAGCTGGCGCCCCGCGTGCACGAACTCGATCTCGTAGCTCTGCGAGCCGTCGCAGAGCGTGAAGTCACCGGGCTGCAGTCGCGCCTCGCGACCGTGCTGGCGATGCACGCTCTCGCCCTCGAGCTGCAGGTGCACGTAGAAGTTGCCCGCCCCAGCGCTCGGGTGCGTACCCGAGTCTGCCGCGTGCTGCGGCTCGGCCCATGCGGGGTGCAGGCGCTGGGCCTGCGAATGCAGCTCACCGAACTGGATACCCTCGAGCGTCGTGCGCGCCAGGCGCAGGCAGAAGCTGCGAGGCAGGAGGACGGCGGCGAGTGCCGTCTCGTGCACGGGGATGGGCGATGCCACCCTCGCTCGAGCGATGTTTCGATCCGCCGCCACCGCGCCACCCCCTCAACGCGCGACTCCGAGCCGAGCTTCATCCTACAGCAGCGCGCTCGCCTCGGGCAGGACTCCTGCGGCGACGCTCGCGGCATGCGCCGCGGCGCGCGGCAGCACGTGCGTGGCGTAGAAGTCGGCGCCCCCGAGCAGTGCCTGTGCCAGCCGGTCTCCGGGTGGGCGCTCGGCCGCGCGCCGTGCGGTGAGCGCCCACTGCCAGCCGCCCGCGAGCACGCCGAGCCATTGCAGCAGCGGATAGGCGATCACCCCGGTGAGCTCGGTGTCGGGGGCACCGCTCACGAGCAGTCCTCGTATGCAGGCGCGCAGCTGCGCGCACTCGCGCAGCAGCGGCTCGCGCAGCGCGCCGCCGCGTTGCGCGGCGGGAGGCAAGCCTGCGGCGGCACGCTCGATCTCGCCGAGCAGTGCGCCGAGCTCGCTTGCCTCGTCGCGCAGGATCTTGCGCTGGAGCAGGTCCTGCGCCTGGATGTAGTTGGTGCCCTCGAAGATCGGTCCGATGCGCGCATCGCGATAGATCTGCGACACCTCGCAATCATCGATGTAGCCCGTGCCCCCGTGCACCTGCACGGCGATCGATGCGGCCTCGACGGCCACGTCCGAGCACCACGCCTTGACGAGCGGTGTGAGGAGCGCGGCGCGCCGCGCGGCGCTGGCGGAGCGCTCGCTCACCTCGTCGCGGGCCATGTCGAGCGTCGCCGCCGCGGTGTAGGCGAGCGTGCGCGCCGCATGCGTGAGCGTCGTGATGCCGAGGAGCATGCGCCGCACGTCTGCGTGCTCGATGATCGGGCGCTGCTCGCCCGATCGATCGCGACCCTGGCGGCGCTCGTGCGCGTAGCCGACGGCGAGCTGGCGTGCGCGCTCGGCGAGCCCCGTCGAGTGCAGGCCGACGCCGAGCCGCATGTGGTTCATCATGCTGAACATGCAGTGCATGCCCTGGTGCAGCTCGCCGACGAGCCAGCCGCGCGCGCCGCCCGCCTCCCCGAGCACCATGGCGCAGGTCGGGCTCGCACGGATGCCCATCTTGTGCTCGAGAGAGACGGCGCGGATGTCGTTGCGCTCGGCTGCCGCGCCGCCGCGCGTGAGCAGCTTCGGCACCAAGAACAGCGAGATGCCGCGGGTGCCGGCGGGGGCGTTCGGTGTGCGGGCGAGCACCAGATGCACGATGTCGGAGGTCAGATCGTGATCGCCCCAGGAGATGTAGAGCTTGCGCCCGCGCAGCCGCCAGCCCTCTGCGTCGGGCTCGGCGAGCGTGCGGAGCGTCGACAGATCCGAGCCGGCGTGCGGCTCGGTGAGACACATCGAGGCGGTGCGCGTCCCGCTCACGAGCGATGGCAGGTACTGCGCGCGCAGCGCCGGTGAGGCGTGTCGGCTCAGGGCCTCGATCGCTCCGACCGCCGACTCCGGGCACATGGCGAAGGACAGATTCGCCGCTCCCCACATCTCGGTGGTGGCCGCCCCGAGCAGCAATGGCAGCCCCTGGCCGCCATACTCGAGCGGTGCGGCGATGGCGGGCCAGCCGTCGGCGCAGAAGCGCTCGTAGGCGCCGCGAAAGCCCGGCGATGCGTGCACGCCCTCAGCGCCGAGGTGCGCGGGCTCCGCATCCCCCACGGCGTTGAGGGGGGAGAGCACCTCGCGGGCAAGGCGCGCGGCGCCCGCGAGCACCCCGTCGGCGATGTCGCCGAGCGCCTCGGCGTGGGGTGCGCTTTCATCGAGGCCGGTGCTCGATGCGGCCTGCTCGATGGCCCAGCGCAGCAGCGCGAGCGGTGCCTCGTAAGGTTGCGACACGGGAGAGCTTCAGGAGGCGAGCGATGCGTCTGCGGGCTTCTCGGAGAGGATCTCGGCGATGACCTCGCGCAGCCAGCGACTGCGCGCATCGTGATGATACTTCCGATGCCAGTGCTGCTTCACCTCGATACGCGGTGTGCCGAGGGGCAGGGCCACGATGCGCAGCCGCGGCTCGAGCCTGCAGAAGTACTCCGCCAGGGGCAATCCCACGGTCACCGCCAGGTCCGATTGCGCGATGACCGAGGCGATGCTGGCAGCGTTGGGCGTCGTCAGCACCACCTGCCGCTCGATGCGTTGCGCGGCGAGGAAGCGCTCGAGCACCTGATGGGCGCTGCCGGGCACCTGCACCGCCACATGCTCGAGCTCACGGAACGACTCCCAACTGAGGCGCGCGCTCTGCAGGGGATGCTCGCTGCGCAGCACCGTGACGAAGCGCGTGGTGAACAGGCGCTGCTCGAAGAAGCTGCTCTTGCGCAGGTCGGGCAGGTGGCCGATCGCGAGGTCGACGGTGCCGCGCTCGAGGCCCGTCTCGAGCTCCGCGGCGCGCGCGTCGAAGGTCTGCACGGTAGCCTCGGGCGCGAGCTGTTGCAGGCGGCTCAAGATCCGCGGGAGGAAGACCATCTCCCCCGCATCGGAGAGCGCGAAGGTGAAGCGCTGGCGCACGCTCGCCGGCTCCGAGGCGGCTGCGGCGGCGATCTCGCGCTCGATCTGTCCGAGGACCGCGCGGCAGCTCTTCACCAGGGTGCTGGCACGCTCGGTCGGCTGCATGCCGGCGGCGGTGCGCACGAACAGCGGATCCCCGAAGTAGTTGCGCAGCTTGCCGAGCGCGCTGCTCAAGGCGGGCTGGCTCATGGAGAGCGCGAGCGCGGCTTGGGTGACACTTCTGTGATCGTCGACGGCGACGAGAACGGGCAGCAGATTCAGATCCAGTCGCTCCGGCACTCCGGTTCCTGTCCTTACGTCGGTGGATTCACCGATAATAGGCAACTCCCCGAGCTGCATGGGTGAAAAGGTTCTTGACCACCACGCTGGAGAAGCTGAGCGAGCATTCCTGCTGGGGCGGCACAGTCGGGTTCTACCGACACGACTCGAGCAGCACCGCCTGCCCGATGCGCTTTGCCGTGTTCACACCGCCGCGAGTGGGCTCACGCCCGGTGCCGGTGCTGTATTACCTCGCCGGCCTCACGTGCAACGAAGAGACTTTCATGATCAAGGCCGGCGCGCAGCGCCTGGCGGCCGAGCTCGGCCTGTTGCTCGTGGCCCCGGACACCAGTCCGCGCAACGTCCCCTTGCCCGGCGACAGCGAGTCGTGGGACTTCGGCGTCGCGGCCGGCTTTTATCTCGATGCCACGGAGCAGCCCTGGGCGCGCCACTACCGCATGGAATCCTACGTCACGCAGGAGCTGCCCGAGCTCATCGGCGAGCGCTTTCCGGCCGATCGGCAGCGCCAGGGGATCTTCGGACACTCGATGGGCGGGCATGGTGCGCTCACCTTGTGGCTGCGCCACCCGCAGCTCTACCGCAGCGTCTCCGCCTTCGCTCCCATCGCCGCTCCGAGCGAGGTGCCCTGGGGGCAGAAGGCTTTTGGCGGCTACCTCGGAGCCGACCGCGGGCAATGGAGCGAGCACGATGCGTGCGCCCTGATGCTGCGCAGCGCTGAGGCCCGCAAGCGCCCCGCGATTCTCATCGATCAGGGTCTCGCCGACCAGTTCCTCGAGCGCCAGCTGCGGCCCGAGCGTTTCGAGGAGGCCTGCGCCGAGGCGGGGCAGGCGCTCAAGCTGCGGCGGCATCCTGGCTACGACCACGGCTACTACTTCGTCGCCAGCTTCATCGAGGATCATTTGCGCCACCACGCCCGCCAGCTCGGTTGATCGGCGCGAACCGGCCTGTGGCCGTTCGCGCGCACCGTGCCTTCGCAGCCGGCGGCCAAGGCGCGGCGTTGGCCGCGTGCCTCGGCTGCTAGGATTCTCGGGCGATCTCGATCAGCAGCGTGCGCAGCCAGGCGTGGCCCGGATCGGGCTCGTTGCGCTTGTGCCAGAGCAGCACCTCGTGGCTGTCGAGCGCATCGAAGGGCAGTGCCAGCGTGCGCAGCGGCACGGCGGTGGCCGCGAGCGTGGCGATGCGTTCCGGTACCGTCGCGAGCAGGGGGGTGCCCGGTACCATGAACGGCAGCTCGAGCAAGCTCTGGGCGCTCGCGCGCACGTCGATGTCGAGATTGAGCAGCCGGCGCACCAGCTCCTCGATCGGCGCGGTGTGACCCATCGGGCGGGCGAACACGTGCGGCAGGGATTGGTATTGCTCGAGGCTCAGCGATTCACCGAGGCTCGGATGCTCGCGACACACGGTGCACACCCAGCGCACCGGCCGCAGCTCCACTGCGCGCAGCGTCTCCGGAAAGGCACGCACGCCAAACAGGCGCAGCAGGTCGAGGCACAGGCACAGGTCGGCATCCCCGTACTCGAGTCGCGCGAGGCTCGTGTGCGAGACCGGCTCGATGTGGCACTGGATGCCCGGCGCATCGCGCGCCAGGCGCCGCAACAGGCTCGGCAGCACGCGCGGCGCGGCCTCGTCCGTGACGATCAGGGTGAAGGCGCGCCGCACCGTGGTCGGATCGAAGCTCGGCTGAGTGCCGAGGGTGGCCTGAATGCGCAGCAGCGCCTCGCGCACCGGCTCGACGAGGGAGAGCCCGCGGGGGGTGAGCTCCATGTCGCGCCCCACGCGCACCAGCAGCGGGTCGGAGAAGTAATCGCGCAGCTTCTGCAGCGCCGCGCTCATGGCCGGCTGCGACACGAAGACCCGCTCGGCGGCGCGGGTCACGTTCTTCTCGTGCAGCAGGGCGTCGAGCGCGATGAGCAGATTGAGGTCGAAGCGATTGAGTTGCATGGAATTCCGGCGCGCGCCTGCCCCCGGCGAGCATATTGGACGCGAATAGCCGCAATCCGCAAAAATGATTGTCCCGGAGCCCCTCGAGCCGCTAACGTCACGCCCCGTGAATACTCAAGCCCTCACCCCTCAGCAGCGCGACACCGTGTACCGTGTGGTCGCGAAGCTCAAGAGCCGACCCGGCCCCCTTCTCGAAGTGCTGCACGGTATCCAGGACGAGCTCGGATTCGTGCCACCGGGGGCCGTACCCCTCATCGCCAGTGAGCTCAATCTCTCGCGCGCGGAAGTGCACGGCGTCGTGACCTTCTACCACCACTTCCGCCACTCCCCGCCCGGACGGCACACCGTGCAGATCTGCCGCGCCGAGTCCTGCCAGGCGCTCGGTGCCCAGGCGCTCGCCGCGCACGCCGCGCGCCGGCTCGGGATCGAGTTTCATCAGACCACCCCCGATGGCGCTTTCTCGCTCGAGCCGGTGTACTGCCTCGGCAATTGCGCCTGCTCGCCCGCGATCATGATCGATGGGGAGCTGCACGGGCGGGTGACGCCGGCGAGCTTCGATGCGCTCATCGCCGAGCACGGGGCGGCAAAGTGAGCACCACCGTCTACGTGCCGCGCGACTCCGGGGCGCTCTCGCTCGGTGCCGAGGCGGTGGCGCGGCGCCTGGCGAGCGAGGCGGCCGCACGGCGTCTGCCCCTGAAGATCGTGCGCAACGGCTCGCGTGGCATGTACTTCCTCGAGCCGCTGATCGAGGTTGAGACGGCGACGGGGCGGGTGGCCTACGGCCCCGTGCACGAGGCCGACGTGCCGGGCCTGCTCGATGCGGGCCTGCTGCAGGGTGCGCCGCATGCCTTGGGCCTCGGGCCCACCGAGGAGATTGCCTATTTCAAGAACCAGCAGCGCCTGACCTTTGCGCGCGTCGGCATCATCGATCCGACGAGCATCGAGGATTATGTCGCACATGGGGGCTATCGCGGCCTCACGCGCGCGCTCGAGCTCGCCCCGGCCGCGATCGTGCAGGCGATCACCGACTCGGGCTTGCGCGGGCGCGGGGGCGCGGCTTTTCCCACCGGCATCAAGTGGAAGACCGTCCTCGATGCGCCCGCGGACCAGAAGTACGTGACCTGCAATGCCGATGAGGGCGATTCGGGCACCTTCGCCGATCGCATGCTGATGGAGGGCGACCCGCTCGCACTCATCGAGGGCATGACCATCGCCGGGCTCGCGGTCGGTGCTACGCAGGGCTACATCTATTTGCGTGCCGAGTACCCGCACGCGCACCGCACGCTGCTGCAGGCGCTCGGCGCCGCGTACGATGCGGGCTACCTCGGCGCAAACGTGCGCGGCAGTGCGCGCCGCTTCGATCTCGAGGTGCGGCTCGGGGCCGGCGCCTACATCTGCGGCGAGGAGACCTCGATGCTCGAGAGTCTCGAAGGCCGGCGCGGAGAGGTGCGCGTGCGCCCGCCGCTGCCGGCGATCAAAGGGCTCTTCGGACGTCCGACCATCGTGAACAACGTGATCTCACTCGCGAGCGTGCCGGTGATCCTCGACCGGGGGGCGTCGTTCTACCGCGATTTCGGCAGCGGCAAGTCCCGCGGCACGCTGCCGATCCAGCTCGCCGGCAACATCCTGCGCGGCGGTCTCATCGAGCGTGCGTTCGGTGTCTCGCTGCGCGAGATCCTCTACGACTACGGCGGCGGCTCGGCCTCGGGACGGCCGCTGCGCACCATCCAGGTCGGCGGCCCGCTCGGGGCCTACATCCCGGCCTCGCAGTTCGACACCGCCGTCGATTACGAGGCACTGGCGGGTATCGGGGCGCTGCTCGGTCACGGTGGGATCGTCGCCTTCGACGACACGGTGGATATGGCGGAGATGGCCCGCTATGCGCTCGAGTTCTGCGCCCTGGAGTCCTGCGGCAAGTGCACGCCCTGCCGCATCGGCTCGACACGCGGGGTGGAGATCCTCGAGCGCATTCAGAAAGGGGCCGCCCCCGAGGCGAACGTGGCGCTGCTCGAGGAGCTGTGCGAGACCCTGGTGCAGGGCTCGCTGTGTGGCCTGGGCGGGATGGCGCCCTTTCCCGTGCAGAGCGCGCTCAAGCATTTTCCGGAGGACTTCCGGCGCGGCCGCCCCCAGTGAGCGCGAATGCCCGCAATGAGCGAGAATAAGTGGTTTTCGGACCTGCCGCCTGGCCCGCGGCGGTCCGCCTGGCGTAGGGTCGTGCGAACGCGGTTTGCGACGCGCACGCCGCAAGCGGAGATGACAGGGGCCGGAGGCTCTTAAGTTATGTACGCGATCGATTACACCGACTCGGGGACTCCCGAGAGCACTGCCACAGAGACGGTGAGCGTCGAGATCGATGGCCAGCCGGTCACGGTCCCGGCCGGCACCTCCATCATGCGGGCGGCCGCCACGCTGCAGCGCAATATCCCGAAGCTGTGCGCCACGGACACGCTCAAGGCGTTCGGCTCCTGCCGCCTGTGCCTGGTGGAGATCGAGGGCCGCAAGGGTTATCCCGCCTCGTGCACGACGACCGTCGCGCCGGGGATGAAGATCCGTACCGAGAGCGAGCAGCTCGCCAAGCTGCGCCGCAATGTCATCGAGCTGTACGTCTCGGATCATCCGCTCGACTGCAATACCTGCCCCGCCGAGGGTCATTGCGAGCTGCAGAGCATGGCCGATCACGTGGGCGTCACGAGCAGCCGCTACGCCGCCAAGGACGCGGTGAATCATCAGTGCCTGCAGCAGGATGCGAGCAATCCCTACTTCACTTTCGACCCGACGCTGTGCATCGTGTGCTCCCGCTGCGTGCGGGCCTGCGACGAGCAGCAGGGCACGCTCGCGCTCACCGTTCAGGGCCGCGGCTTCGGCTCCAAGATCTCCGCCAGCCAGGCCGAGAGCTTCCTCGAGTCCGAGTGCGTCTCCTGTGGCGCCTGTGTCGAGGCGTGTCCGACCGGAGCGCTCACCGAGAAGTCACTCATCGCCGCCGGCAAGGCCCAGCACGCGACCGATACCACCTGCGCCTATTGCGGCGTCGGCTGCAGCTTCACGGCCGAGAGCAAGACGCTGAGCGTCGAGGCGGCCGCGGATCTGGGCGCGCCCACGATGGCGGCACGCAACGGCCAGCAGGAAGTGATCGTGCGCATGGTCCCCAGCCGTGACGGGCAGGCGAACCACGGCCATGCCTGCATCAAGGGCCGCTTCGCCTATGGCTACGCCACTCACAAGGATCGCATCACCAAGCCGATGATCCGCAAGCGCATCACGGACGACTGGCGCGAGGTCTCCTGGGATGAGGCGATCGCGTACACGGCGAGCGAGTTCAAGCGCATCCAGGCGCAGTACGGGCGCGACTCGGTGGGCGGCATCACCTCCTCACGCTGCACCAACGAGGAGGCCTATCTGGTACAGAAGCTGGTGCGTGCGGCGTGCGGCACCAACAACGTCGACACCTGCGCCCGCGTGTGCCACTCGCCCACGGGCTACGGGCTCAAGAACACCATCGGGGAGTCCGCCGGCACTCAGGCTTTCGACTCGGTGATGAAGGCCGATGTGATCATCGTCGTGGGCGCCAACCCCTCGGATGGTCACCCGGTCTTCAGCTCCCAGCTCAAGCGCCGCTTGCGCGAGGGTGCCAAGCTGATCGTCATCGATCCGCGGCAGATCCAGCTCGTGCGCTCCCCGCACATCGAGGCGAGCTATCACCTGCCGTTGCGTCCCGGCACCAACGTCGCCCTCATCAATGCGCTTGCCCACGTGATCGTCACCGAGGGGCTCACCCGGGACGACTATGTCAAGGCCCGCTGCGAGGCCGACTCCTACGAGCGCTGGAAGGCATTCGTCGCGGATGAGCGCAACTCTCCGGAGAGCGTCGAGGCGATCACCGGGGTGCCGGCGGCGGATATTCGCGGCGCGGCGCGCCTGTATGCCAAGGCGGGCAACGGTGCCATCTATTACGGCCTCGGGGTCACCGAGCACAGCCAGGGCACGACCATGGTGATGGGCATCGCCAACCTCGCCATGGCGACCGGCAACGTCGGGCGCGAGGGCGTGGGCATCAATCCGTTGCGCGGCCAGAACAACGTGCAGGGCTCGTGCGACATGGGCTCCTTCCCGCACGAGTTCAGCGGCTACCGCCACGTGTCGGACACCGCCACGCGCAAGCTCTTCGAGAGTGTGTGGGGCGTGCCGCTGCAGAGCGAGCCGGGCCTGCGCATCCCGAACATGTTCGAGGCGGCGCTCGATGGCAGCTTCCGCGGCCTGTACGTGCAAGGAGAGGACATCGCGCAGAGCGATCCCAACACCACGCACGTGAACGCCGCGCTCAGCGCCATGGAATGCATCGTCGTGCAGGACATCTTCCTCAACGAGACGGCACAGTTCGCGCACGTCTTCCTGCCGGGCTGCTCCTTCCTCGAGAAGGACGGCACCTTCACCAATGCGGAGCGGCGCATCGGCCGGGTGCGCAAGGTGATGGAGCCGCTCGGCGGCTATGCCGACTGGGAAGTCACCTGCCTGCTGTCGCAGGCCCTCGGCTACCCGATGAGCTACAACCATCCGTCGGAGATCATGGCGGAGATCGCCGCGCTCACACCGACGATGCGCGGGGTCACCTACGAGAAGCTCGATCGGCTGGGCAGCATCCAGTGGCCGTGCAACGAGGAGGCGCCCGAGGGCACTCCCACCATGCACATCGATCGCTTCGTGCGTGGCAAGGGCAGGTTCTTCGTGACCGAGTACGTGCCGACGAGCGAGCGCTCGAACGCGCGCTTCCCGCTGCTGCTCACGACGGGACGCATCCTGACGCAGTACAACGTGGGCGCACAGACCCGACGCACGGCGAATGTCGCCTGGCACGCGGAGGATCGGCTGGAGATTCATCCGAGCGATGCGGAGAGCCGCGGCATCGAGGACGGGGACTGGGTCGGCATCATGAGCCGCGCGGGCGATACGGTGCTGCGTGCCCAGATCAGCACCCGCATGCAGCCGGGCGTCGTCTACACCACGTTCCACTTCCCCGAGTCGGCGGCGAATCTCGTCACCACGGAGAACTCCGACTGGGCGACGAACTGCCCCGAGTACAAGGTCACGGCGGTGCAGGTCGTCAAAGTCGAGCAGCGCGATGCCTGGGAGCGCCGCGCGGCCGAGGAGCGCTCGGCGGATCACGGACGCAGCCGCCGAGACGTCACGCACGCTTGAGCGCGAGCCCGCAGGTCGAGGCCTCGGGGCCTGCGGTCGAGCCGGCGGCGATCGAGCCGGCAGCGCCGCCGGCCGCGGCGCAGGGCGTCACCGTCGAGGTGCAGCGCTGGGAGCGCGGCCACACGGTGCTCGCGAGCGATCAGGTGGCCCAGGAGGCACCCGTCGCCATTCTCTACGAGGGCGTGCCGCACGTGGTCATGCTCGCAAGTCCGGCCGATCTCATCGACTACGCCTATGGTTTCACCGTCAGCGAGGAGCTCGTCGCAACGCCCGCGGAGATCCGCTCGGTGGAGGTGCGAGCCGCGCAGGAGGCGACCGAGGTACACGTCTCGATCGCCTGGGAGCGCTTCCCGGAGCTACTGCGCCGGCGGCGCAACCTGACAGGGCGCACGGGCTGTGGGCTATGCGGTGCGGAGACGCTGCCGGAGGCCATCCGTGGCCGCGCACGCATCGGCACGGGACCGCGCGTGAGCGCGGCCGAGCTGCATCGCGCGATCGATGAGCTCGGCTCGCGTCAGCCCTTGAACGCCCGCACGGGCAGTGTGCACGCGGCAGCCTGGGTCATCCCGGGCGAGGGCATCTACTGCGTGCGCGAGGACGTGGGCCGGCACAATGCGCTCGACAAGGCGATCGGCGCGCTGCTGCGCGCGGGCCTCGACCTCGACCGGGGCTACATGCTGGTGACGAGCCGCGCCAGCTACGAGATGGTGCAGAAGGCTGCGACGGTGGGTATCGCGATGCTGGCGGCGCTATCGGCGCCGACCTCGCTCGCCATCCGCCACGCCGAGAGAAGCGGACTCACTCTCGTCGCCTTCGCGCGGCGCGATCGGCACGTGGTCTATGCGCATCCGCAGCGGCTTGCGCCCTGAGCAGCGGAAACACACCGGAAAAGACACCCGAACGCCGATGAACATCGATCACATGATCAAGATGGCGAATGAGATCGCGGACTTCTTCGAAGGCGAGTCCGCCAAGGGCCAAGCACCCAAGGACGTGGCGACGCATCTGCGTCGCTACTGGGAGCCACGCATGCGCCGCGAGATCATCGCGCACTACGTGCGCGGGGCGGCGGGCCTCTCCGACATCGCACGCGAGGCCGTGGGGCTGCTCGCCGCCGAGGCGGCCGCAGCCGCCCCCCCGCAGCGCCCGCCGCAGGGGCCCACGCCCGCCTGAGTGGCTCATCCCGCCAGCGAATATCTGCTATTCCCACAATCGATTTGCCAGCCGAGCGAGGCGGCTCTAAGTTCGCGCCCCGGATGCGGGCCATCGGGGACGCTGCAGCATGAATGTCGCGACCAATCACGCCGGCGCCGCCGTGCGCGCGCCCTCGGGGGCTGCCGGCCCCCCGGAGAGCGACCCCCGGCCTTTTCGCTTTTACGATAATCGCCAGAAGTATCTGGCCTTCGTCAATACCTGCAACGAGAAGTCGGCGGTTGCGCGGCGGGCCATCCAGGAGCTCGCCTACCTGCGCCCGAGCCCCCCGGCGCTGCGCATCTTCGATGCGGGCATGGGCGATGCCACCGTGCTCTCGCGCCTGATGCGCGGCGTGCACCGCGTGTTTCCGACCGTACCGCTCTCGGTGGTCGCCAAGGAGATCAGTCTCGAGGACGTGCGGCTGGGCCTCGAGAAGATGCCCGATCGCTTCCAGGAGCACCCGGCGACGGTGCTGGTGGTCACCAACCTGCACTATGCCGAGGCCCCGCGGCTCATGCCGCGCGATACGCACGTGGCCGCAGCGCTCAACTGGCAGGAAGTGCGCCTGACCGGTGCCTCGGCCCACGAGTACGCCGAGCAGATCGAGGAGCTCGAGTCCACGCTCGATTACGGCTGGCAGACCCGCCCGAGCGCCAAGTCCGGCAACCCCGTGTACCTGCGGCCCTCCGTGCTCGTGGTCTATCGCGAGGATCACAAGTTTCTGCTCGATGGGGTGATCCCCAAGCCGGGGCGCATCTTCGAGAGCTACGATCTGATCGTCGCCTCGCAGCCCTGGCGGGCGCGCATGTCGGCCGAATTCAAGGCGCAGAAGGTGCTCGCACCGCTCGCCCGCAGCCTCGCCCCGGGCGGCCGCCTGCTCGCCATCCAGTCCTACGGGCGCGACCCGGCGCTCGAGATCATCCAACGACTCTGGCCGGGCGAGAATCCCTTCCAGGTCGACCGCCATCAGCTGCTCGGCGCCCTCAAAGCCGAGCTCGGCCGCGATGCCCGCGAGTTCACCCTGACCGCGCTCGCCGATGACCGGGCGGTCTTCCGCTACGATATGCACACGCTGCCCTCCGAGATCGGGGACCGGATCGGCACCTCGACGCTCTTCGCCGCATGGAACGCGGCGATCTATGTCAACCAGATCGAGGACGAGCGACTCGACTCGGTGGTGCAGAACGGTGCCTACCTGGATGCGACCCAGCAGGTGCTGCAGAAGCACGGCGGACTGTGGTTCAACGATGAGACTTTCGTGGTCGCCCGGCGGCGTGCTTGAATGCCGCTCCCTGAAGGCCCCGAGCGCACCCTTTTCGGACCGACCCTACACAGGATCCCTGATCGCATGAATGCCTCCGTCGATCCCCGCAGCGGCTCGGGCGCTGCCCTCACCCCTCCCGCGCTGAAGCAGCGCATCGTGGAGTTCGCCCGTGGCTCCTCCACCGAGATCTCCCCCCACGATGAGGGGCTCATCGCGGAGCTCGCGGGCATCGTGCCGGCGCGCACCACGGTGTATGTGGCGCACACGCCGAAGGCCAGCATCGGCGAGGTGGTGCGCATCGCCGCCAAGGTGCAGGCGGCGGGGCTGCGGGCCTCCCCGCACATCGTTGCGCGGCGCATCGAGAGCCGCCAGGTGCTGCGTCAGGCGCTGCGCGAGGTGCGCGATGCGGGCATCGAGCAGGTGCTGCTGGTCGCCGGCGATCGCAACCCGCCGGCCGGAGAGTTCACGAGCACGCTCGAGATCCTCGACTCCGGTGCCATCACCGATGCGGGCCTCGCCAATGTCGGCGTGGCGGGCCATCCGGAGGGGCACCCGGCCGTCTCGCAGGAGGTGCTCTGGAGCGCGCTCAAGACCAAGCAGGCCTTTGCCGAGCGCACCGGGCTCAAGCTGCACATCTGCACGCAGTTCAGCTTCAACCCTGCCGCGGTCGAGGCCTGGGATCAGCGCCTGAGCGAGCACGGCATCCGCTTGCCCGTGCACATCGGCATTGCAGGCCCCACCCCGCTCCCGAAGCTCATCAAGTTCGCCATGATGTGCGGCATCGGCAACTCCCTCGGCGCGCTCGGCAAGGGCATGGCGCTCATGGGCCGCGTGGCGGGGCTGGCGATGTCGCCCGATGAGATGCTGATCGAGCTCGCGCGCAGCACGGCTACACGCTCCGGCACGCACCTGGTGCATCCGCACGTGTATGCCTTCGGCGGTGTCATTGCCACGGCGCGCTGGCTGCGCGCCGTGATCGATGGCGCCTTCGAGCTCGATGAGGGCGGCGAGAAGTTCACGGTGAGGGCTTGATGAAAGCCGCTCCCTCGCAGGATGCCGGCGCCGCGCGCGCGCTCGTGTGCGGCTCGCTCGCCTTCGACAACATCATGGTGTTCGAGGGGCGCTTCAAGGATCACATCCTGCCCGATCAGATCCACATCCTGAACGTCGCCTTCCTGGTGCCGCAGCTGCGGCGCGAGTTCGGCGGCTGCGCGGGCAACATCGCCTACAGCCTGCGGCTGCTCGGGGACGAGGGCCTGCCGATGGCGACCGTGGGGCGCGACTTCGGCCCCTATGCCGCCTGGATGCGCGAGACGGGCGTGCCGGATCCTCACGTGCGCGTCATCGACACCGAACTCACGGCGCAGGCCTTCATCACCACCGATCTGGATGACAACCAGATCACCGCTTTTCACCCGGGCGCCATGCAGCACGCGCACTTGAACCGGGTGCCGGATACGGGCATCGCCCTCGGCATCGTCGCGCCCGATGGGCGCGAGGGCATGCTGCAGCACGCGGCGCAGTTCGCCGCGGCGCGCATTCCCTTCATCTTCGATCCGGGCCAGGGACTGCCGATGTTCAACGGCCAGGAGCTGCGCGCCTTCATCGAGCAGGCCACCTGGCTCACCGTCAACGACTACGAATGGCAGCTGCTGCAGCAGCGCACCGGCTGGGGCGTGGCCGATATCACCGCGCGGCTCGAGGCGCTCATCGTCACGCGCGGCGCGGCCGGCTCGATCATCTACACCGCCGGCGCCGAGCACACGATTCCGGCGGCGCGCCCCGCGGCCATCGTCGATCCGACCGGCTGCGGGGATGCCTACCGCGCGGGCCTCATTCACGGCCTGCTGCATGGGCTCGACTGGCCGACGAGCGGCCGCGTGGCCTCGCTCATGGGCGCCATCAAGATCGAGACGCGCGGACCGCAGAATCACCGCTTCACGCGAGCGCAGTTTGCCGAGCGCTTCGGCGCAAGCTTCGGGGTGCCGTTGCAGGCCGGCGCGCTCGGCGGTGCGCGGCGCGCGAGCGGCTAGGGCGGGGCGCAGGCGGCGGAGCACTCCACGGGCTCGATTTCAGTACACGACTTCACAGCAGGATCGTCCATGGCCAACAACTACCTCTTCACCTCTGAGTCCGTCTCCGAGGGCCATCCCGACAAGGTGGCCGATCAGATCTCCGATGCCGTGCTCGATGCGATCATTTCGCAGGACAAGCGCGGGCGCGTGGCGTGCGAGACGCTGGTGAAGACCGGCGTCGTCATCGTCGCCGGAGAGGTGACGACCTCGGCGTGGGTGGACGTCGAGGCGCTCGTGCGCAAGACCGTGCTCGACATCGGCTACGAC
>DATJSR010000258.1:0-19281 GCA_035504015.1 Steroidobacteraceae bacterium | reverse complement strand
GTGCATGTGCCTTCACACAGCGGAAGTCGCGGCGAGGCTCGATAGGCTCGATAGGTAACGAATGAGAAACGCCGTCCTGGAAGTGATGCCGGCGATCCCAGCCGCGATTGCGCGCCTGCCCGAGCTCGCCGGCAACCTCTTCTTCAGCTGGCACCGCCCCACGCGCGCGCTCTTCGAGGACCTCGACCCGGCGCTGTGGGAGCAGTCGAGCGGCAATCCGCGGCTGCTTCTGCGTTGCGTGGAGCAGCAGAAGCTCGATCGAGCGGCGTGCGATCCGGTCTACCTCGCCCGCTACGCCGAGGTGCTGCGCAGCTTCGATGCGTATCTCGGGGAGGCAGCCCCTGCGCCGAGCGCGCCGCTCATCGCCTACCTGTGCGCCGAGTACGGATTTCACGAGAGCTTCCCGATCTACTCGGGCGGCCTTGGCGTGCTCGCCGGCGACTACTGCAAGACGATGAGCGACGACCGCATGAATTCCGTCGCCGTGGGACTGCTCTACGGGCAGGGCTACTTCACTCAGAGCCTCGATGGCGATGGGGTGCAGCACGCCGATTACCGCGAGCACGACCCGCGCGAGCTGCCGGTGGAGGCGGTGCGCGCCGGGGGTGCCGAGCAGCTGCGGGTGAGCGTGCGCATCGCGGGTCGCGACGTGGTGGCGCAGCTGTGGAAGGCACAGGTCGGGCGTGTGGCGGTGTACCTGCTCGACACCAATTGCCAGGAGAACGCGCCCTCGGATCGGGACATCACGCACCGCCTCTACGGCGGCGATGAGTCGACCCGCATTCGTCAGGAGATGATTCTCGGCATCGGCGGGCGTCGCGCGCTGCGCGCGCTCGGCCTGCAGCCGAGCGTCTTTCACCTCAACGAAGGGCACGCCGCGTTCCTCATCCTCGAGCTGCTGCGCGAGCAGCTCGGTGCGGGCCTCGCGCTCCCCGTCGCGCTCGAGGCGGTCGCGGCGCAGTGCGTCTTCACCACGCACACGCCCGTGGCCGCCGGCCACGATGCCTTCAGCCACGAGCTGCTGCTCGCCCACTTCGGCGATTTCATCCGCGAGCTCGGCATACCGGCCGAGCGCGTCCTCGAGCTCGGGCGTGCCCCGAGCGCCCCCGGACTCTTCAACATGACCCGCCTCGCTCTGAATGGCGCGCGTCGCGTGAACGGGGTGAGCCGCATCCATGGATCCGTGTCCGCGCGGCTCTGTGCCGATCAGTGGCCCGAGGTGCGTCCCGAGGACAACCCCGTCGGCTACGTCACCAACGGCGTGCACGTGCCCACCTTCCTGCATCAAAGCTGGGCCTCCTTCTTCGATGAGCGGCTCGCCCCGGACTGGCGCGATCATCTCTCCGAGGGGGAGTTCTGGCAGCGCCTCGCACAGGTACCCGACGATCTGTACTGGGCGACGGCGCAGTCGGTGAAGGCGCGGATGTTCGCGGGTGTCTGCGAGCGGCTGCATCACGCCTACGCCCGCCGGGGCCTGAGCCCCGCGCAGTGGCGTCACGTGACACGCCACCTCGATCCGCAGGAGCCTGACACGCTCGTCATCGGTTTCGCCCGGCGCTTCGCCACCTACAAGCGCGCGGCGCTGCTGCTGCGGGACCGCACGCGCCTCGAAAGGCTCGTCAATCAGGCCGGACGGCCGGTCGTGTTCTTATTCGCGGGCAAGGCGCATCCGGCGGATGAGCCCGGCAAGCAGGTGCTGCGGCAGATCGCGCAGCTGATGCTCGTGCCCGAGTTCATGGGCCGCGTCGTGTTCATGGAGGACTACGACATCCAGCTCGCGCGCTGGCTGACCTCGGGTGTGGATGTATGGCTCAACAATCCGATCGCACCGCTCGAGGCGAGCGGTACCTCGGGGATGAAGGCGGCCATCAACGGACGGCTGAATCTCAGCATTCTCGATGGCTGGTGGGCGGAGGGCTGGGCGGTCGACAACGGCTGGGGCATTCCCCCGGTGAGCGTGTCCGATCCGGAGCGGCGCGATGCGCTCGAGGCGGAGCTCATCCTCGATACGCTCGAGGAGGAGGTGGTGCCGCTCTACTACGCGCGCAACAGCCACGGCTACTCGCCCGAATGGGTCCGGCGCAGCAAGCGCGCGATGATGACGATCATTCCGCAGTTCAGCACCCGGCGCATGTTGCAGGATTATGTCCAGGGCCTGTACGCGCCTGCGGCGCGCCAGTATCAGCGGCTCGCCGAGCGCGAGTACACGGGGGCCCGAGCGCTCGCGGACTGGAAGCAGCGGGTACGCCAGGCCTGGGCGAAGGTCGACCTGCGCCTGCTGTCGGATGCGCCGGGGGAGCTGCCGCGGGCGGGGCGGCTCAAGGTGCGGGTCGCGGCCGGCCTCGCAGGACTCGCGCCGGGCGATGTGCGGGTGGATTTCGTCGCGCGGCGGCGCCTGCCCGAGGCGACTCTCGAGCCCCCGCCCCTGTCCTCCTACCGCGCGAGCCCCCACGAGGGGCTGTGGACCGCCTCGCTCAGTGCCACCGGCGACAGCGAGCCCGATGGCGCTGCCGTCTTCGCGCTCGATGTGCAGCCGCCGGCGTGCGGTCAGTTCGCGACCGAGATTCGCATCTACCCGTTTCACGAGCTGCTGTCGCATCCGTACGAGCTCGGGCTCATGAAGTGGCTGTAGCGACGGCGGGCGCGGTATCGTAGGGCCGATCATGCCGAGACTTCCCGCGCGCGCTTCCTCCGGACGCTACGTCAGCCGCCTGACCAGCGGCACGCTGGCGGTCGTCATGGCGGGCGGCCGTGGCGAGCGGCTGCGCGATCTCACGGCGCATCGCTGCAAGCCGGCCACCCCCTTCGGCGGCAAGTTCCGCATCGTCGACTTCGTGCTCTCCAACTGCGTGAACTCCGGGATCCGCCAGATCGCGATCCTCACCCAGTACAAGGCACAGTCGCTCATTCAGCACGTGCAGCAGGGCTGGAGCTACCTGCGCGGCGAGTTCGGCGAATTCGTCGAAGTGGTGCCCGCGCAGCAGCAGACCGGGGAGAATTGGTACCGCGGCACGGCCGATGCGCTCTATCAGAACCTCGACCTGATCCTCTCGCACCGCCCCAAGCACGTACTGGTGCTCGCCGGCGATCATATCTACAAGATGGATTACGGCCCCATGATCGCCTATCACGTGGAGAAGGGTGCCGACATCACCGTGGGCGTGGTGGTGCTGCCCGCGCGCGAGTCGCGCAGCTTCGGCGTGCTGACCGCCACCGAATGGAACCGCGTCACCAAGTTCGCCGAGAAGCCCGCCCAGCCCGATACGCTGCCCAACCGACCCGACTCGATCCTCGCCTCGATGGGCATCTATGTCTTCAACACGCGGCTGCTGGAGAAGCTGCTGATCGAGGATGCGGCCGACAGCACCTCGGCCCACGACTTCGGCAAGAACGTGATCCCGAGCGCCATCGGCACCCGGCAGGTGTTCGCCTATCCGTTTCAGGACGTGAAGACGCGCGCGCAGAGCTACTGGCGCGATGTCGGCACGATCGATGCCTTCTACGAGGCGAACGTCGAGCTCGTGCACGTCAATCCCGAGCTCAACATCTACGACTCCGAGTGGCCCATCTGGACGTATCAGGTGCATTCGCCGCCCGCGAAGTTCGTGCTCGATGAGGACGGTCGCCGCGGCATGGCCGTCAACTCCATGGTCTCGGGTGGGTGCATCATCTCCGGAGCGATCGTGCGCGGCTCGCTCCTGTTCTCGGACGTGCGCGTCGACGAGCGCTCGGTCGTCGAGGACGCCGTCATCCTGCCGCGCGTCGAGATCGGCAAGAGCTGCCACATCCGCCGCGCCATCATCGACGAGGGCTGTCAGATCCGCGACGGGACGCGTATCGGCATCGAGCGGGAGGCCGATGCGCAGCGCTTCCTGGTGACCGAGCAGGGCGTGGTGCTCGTCACACCCGACATGCTGCGCCGTCTGCAAGCCTAAGCCTCGGGCGCTCCCGCTCGCTTCTCACCCGCATGACCGCTCTCGCCCGGATCGGCCCATGACCGCGACCGCTCGCCTGCCGGTGGTGCTGCTCTGGCACATGCACCAGCCGCAGTATCGCGACCAGCTCAGCGGGCAGTACGTGCTGCCCTGGACCTACCTGCACGCCATCAAGGACTACACCGACATGGCGGCGCACCTCGAGGCGCAGCCGCGAGCCCGCGCGGTCGTCAACTTCACGCCCGTGCTGCTCGAGCAGCTGGAAGATCTCGCGCGCGCCGTGGCGCAGCACCTGGCGCAGGCGACGCCACTTCCGGATCCGGTGCTGGCCATGCTCGGTCCGGCGCCGCTGCCGCAGCAACCGCAGGCGCGCCTCACGCTGCTCACGGCCTGCCTGCGCGCGCAGCGCAAGAACATGATCGAGCGCTTCGGGCCTTATCTGGATCTCGCCACGCTCGCGCAGGAGCTCGCCACCCCGGAGCGCATCGCCTACGCCTCGGATCAGCTGCTGTACGACCTCGCCGTCTGGTACCACATTGCCTGGATGGGGGAGTTCGTGCGCCGTGCCGATGCGCGCATCGGCGCGCTCACCGAGCAGGGGCGCGGCTTCGACGCCGCGCAGCGTCGCGAACTGCTGTCCTTGATCGGTGAGCTGCTCGCAGGCATCGTGCCACGCTACCGTCGCCTCGCCGCCGAAGGCCGCTGCGAGCTCTCGGTCTCTCCCTACAGTCACCCGATCCTGCCGCTGCTCATCGACTTTCATGCGGCGCGCGAGTCGCAGCCCAGCGCGCCGCTGCCGCAGCACCCGGGCTACCCGGGAGGCAGCGAGCGAGCGACGTGGCACATCGCCGAAGGTGTGCGCGTGTTCACGCGCTATTTCGGCACCCCGCCGCAAGGCATGTGGCCATCCGAAGGAGCCATCAGTACGGCCGCGTTGCAGCTCATCGACCAGTTTGGAATGCGTTGGGCCGCCTCGAGCGGCAACGTGCTGCGGGCGAGCCTCGCCGCCACCGGCGGCTCCGTGGATGACCCGCAGGCGTACCAGCGCCCCTGCAGCCTGCCGGGCCAGCGTTTGCGCGTGTTCTTCCGCGACGATCGGCTCTCGGATCTGATCGGGTTCACCTACTCCACCTGGCATGGCGATGATGCCGCGCGCAACGTGGTTCACGAGCTCGAGCAGATCGCGGCGGCCGAGGGGGCTGCCGGCCGCGCGGTGCTCATCGCCCTCGACGGCGAGAATGCCTGGGAACACTACCCCTTCAACGGCTACTATTTTCTGGGCGCGCTCTATGCTGCGCTCGCCGATCATCCGCTGCTGGAGCTGACGACGCTTGCCGAGTGCGTGAGGCGCGAGAGCGCCCCGCGGCCTCTAGCTCGGGTGGTCGCCGGCAGCTGGGTTCACGGAACGCTGAGCACCTGGATGGGAGATGTGGCAAAGAATCTCGCCTGGGATCTGCTGTGCGATGCCAAGAGCGCCTTCGATGCGGCGCTGCCCGCGCTGGACGCAGCGCAGCGCGCTGCGGCCGAGCGCCAGCTCGCCCTCTGTGAGAGCTCGGATTGGTTCTGGTGGTTCGGGGATTACAACCCTTCCGAGGCGGTCAGCCAGTTCGACCAGCTTTACCGCCGTCAGCTCGTCAATCTATACCGTCTGCTCGGGCAGCCCGCCCCGGCGAGCCTGGACCAGCCGATCTCCCTCGGACGGGGTCAGATGGAGCATGGTGGCGTCATGCGTCGGGCGTTTGCCACATGAGCACCAGCCTGCCGTACCCTGCGGCACGAGACTGGCGCGACGCCGGTGCCAAGCGGCGCTTGCGCGCACGTCACCTCTATTATCGTGCGCGGCTGCAGCAGTGGATCGGCCGGGCGCCGCAGGCGGCCGCGCTGTGCCGGCGCGCGCTCGAGCACAGCGATTACCTGCGTGCCTGGCGGCTGCTCGCGTACCTGCAGCTGCCCGGGGAGGATTACCAGCAATTGCTCGCGCGGCTGCACGATGCGCTGGCGCCCGCGACCTACCTCGAGATCGGCGTCGACCAGGGGCACTCCTTTCGTCTGCTGGGCCCGGGCACGCAGGCGATCGGCATCGACCCCGCGGCGCGGCTCGCGCACTCGCTCGCTCCCGGGCACAGCCTCTTTGCGATGACGAGCGATGAGTTCTTCGCGCGCATCGACGTGCGCGCCGTGCTCGGCGGGCGCAGCGTGCGCATGGCCTTCATCGATGGCATGCATCATTTCGAGTTTGCGCTGCGCGACTTCGTCAATCTCGAGCCGCTGTGCGATCCGGACTCGGTGCTGCTGGTGCACGACTGCTACCCGCTCGATGCGCGGACGGCGGCGCGCGAGCGCTCCACCGGCTTCTGGACGGGCGATGTGTGGCGCCTGGTGGCGCTGCTGCGGCGCCACCGGCCGGACTTGCTGGTACGGACCATCGCCACGCCACCGACCGGGCTTGCGCTCATCAGCCGACTCGACCCGAGCTCGCGGCTGCTGCAGCAGCGGCTGCCGGCGCTCATCGCGGAGGGACTCGCGCTCGAGTATGCGGCGATGGACGCACGGCGCGAGGAGATTCTCGGCGTGTTTCCCAATCACTGGAGCCGGATTCGTGCGCTGCTCGGTGCGCACTAGAGCGATGCATGCGTGAGCTATCGGACGTATCGGTGAGCCTGCCCGCGCCGGCGGTGGTACCCGTGCGGCGCACCCGTCCGTACCTGCTGTTCGTGCGCGCGGGCAGCGAGTCGCTGCACCGGCGACTGATCGCCGAGGACCGCGAGCGTAACTGGGACTGCTGCGTCAGCTGGTACGTGCCCCCTCCGTCCGAGGCCCTCGCCGAGTACTACTGCGACGGTGGCGACAACAAGCTCGAGGGCTTCCTGGAGTTCTGGCGCCGCCGGCCACTGCCCTGGACGTACCGCTACGTGTTCATCATCGACGATGACGTGTATCTGCGACCGGGCGACATCTCGCGCTTCTTCGCGCTTTGCGAACGCTACGGCACCTACGTGTCGCAACCCGCGCTGCGCTGGCTCACGCACACCACGCTCAACGTGCTCGTGCACAATCCGGCCTGCCTGCTGCGGCGAGTGAGCTTCGTCGAGGTGATGGCGCCGTGTTTCTCGAGCGCCGCTCTCGAGGAGCTCATCCACACGTTCTCCTGGACCAAGAGCACCTGGGGTACCGATTGGGCGTGGGGGTGCCTGCTGCAGGGGCGGCATCCGCTCTTCGTCGTCGACGCCGTCACCATGGACCACACGCGTACGGGCGATGGCCGCCCGGGCGCGTTCTACCGCAAGCTCTCCGCCATGGGCATCGATCCCGCCGAGGAGCTGAGCCGCGTGCGCGGCATGTTCCCGGAGTACGTGGGTGCGCGCACGCTGCGCAACGGCCACGTCTTTCGTGAAGGACTGCCCGCCGGCACCGCGTCGCTGCTGCTCGTGCTGTTCGAGAAGCTCAAGGTCTTCGTGCGCTGGCGCAAGCAGCTGATGCGCCAATGGCGGCTCGGTCGCGCACGCCTCGAGGACTTCGTGCACGGCGCGCGTTGACGCCTGCGGCTTTGCTGAGCTCGTCACGTCCTGGTGCGCAGGCCCGAGCGCAGCGCCGCGGATAAAGTAACATCGCCGCATGCACACGGCTTTGCTCAAGCGGCGCCGCGCAGGCGTGCTGCTGCACCTCACGTGTCTGCCCGATGCGCTCGGCCGGGGTGGCCGCGGCTTCATCGACTGGCTGGCGCAAGCCGGGTTCGGTCTCTGGCAGGTACTGCCCGTGGGCCCCACGGGTGTGGAAGGCTCCCCCTACTGGGTGCGCTCGGATGCGGCGGGCAATACCCTGCTGCTCGATGCCCACGAGCTGCCCCCGCTCGGGGGGCCGGAGCAGCGCGGGTTTGTGGAGGCAGCCTCCTGGCTCGAGGACTATGCGCGCTTCGAGACGCTCGCGGGACGCTATCCCGGCGTGCCCTGGTGGAGCTGGCCGCAGGAGTATCGCGACCGCGATCCGCGGGCACTGGCGCAGCTCGAGCGTGAGCACGCGGAAGAGCTGCGTCGGGTGCGCGATGCGCAGTTCGCCTTCGCCTGGCAGTGGGCACGACTGCGCGCCTACGCGCACGAGCGCGGCATCGAGCTCCTGGGCGACTTGCCCTTCTACGTCGCCCCCGACTCGGCCGAGACGTGGGCTCAGCGCGAGCAGTTTCAGCTCGATGCCACGGGTCGCCCGCGGGCGGTCGCCGGCGTGCCGCCGGATTATTTCTCCCAGATGGGCCAGCTGTGGGGCAATCCGCTCTACGACTGGGATCACATGCGGCGCGATGGCTTTCACTACTGGGTGCAGCGCCTGCGCCTGCAGCTCGCGCGGGTCGACGTGCTGCGGCTCGATCACTTTCGCGCGCTCGCGGCTCACTGGGCGGTGCCCGCCGCCGCACCCGATGCGCGGCACGGGTCCTGGCAGCACACGCCCGGCCGGGCGCTGCTCAGCACCGCGCGGCTACGGCTCGGGCCGCTCCCTCTGGTTGCGGAGGATCTCGGCGTCATCACGCCGGATGTGGAAGACCTGCGTCGCGATTTCGGGCTGCCCGGAATGCGCGTGCTGCAATTCGCCTTCGATGGCAAGTCGGACAACCCCCACCTGCCTCACATGCACAGCCGTGACACCGTGGTCTACACCGGCACGCACGATAACGACACCACCAGGGGCTGGTACGACAGCCTCGATGCCGCGGCGCGCTCGCATGTCGATGACTTCCTCGGGACCTCGGGAGCCGCGATCCCCGAGGCGCTGGTGCGGGCGGCGCTCGGCTCGGTGGCGGGGCTTGCGGTGCTGCCGCTTCAGGATCTGCTGGGCCTGGGCTCCGAGGCGCGCTTCAACACGCCGGCGACGGCCGTGGGCAACTGGCGCTGGCGAGTGCCGCAGGGCGCGCTGACGCCTGCGCTCGCCGCACACTCACGCCACCTCAACGAGCTCCATGGACGTGCCTGATGATGCAAGCTCGCAGAACGCTGTGTCGCTCACTGTCGGGCGTGCTGCTGGGGGTGACCCTCGGCGCGTGCTCCCTGTTCGTGCCGAAGTTCACGACCCCGCATCTCTCGCTCGAGAGCCTCGACTGGGTCGGGGGTGATCTGCTGCAGCAGCATTTTCGTGCACGCGTGCGCGTACAGAACCCCAACGACCGTGCGCTGCCCGTCAAGGGCCTCTCGTATACGCTGTATGTGTTCGGCGATGAGTTCGCGCAGGGTGAGTCGGCGGCGAGCTTCACGGTACCGGCACTGGGCGAGGCCGAGTTTGACATGAACGTGACGACGAACGCCGCGGGTACGATGCTGCGGCTGCTGACGCACCCGGATGAGCGCAACAAGCCGATCGAATACCGACTCGTGGGTCGCGTCGAGCTCTCTGTCGGGCTGCTGCGCTCGGTGCCCTTCGAGCAGCAGGGTAGCTTCAGCCTGCGTTGAGACGCTCTAGCCCCCGGCTTGCGCCTCGGCCGCGAGGCTTTCATAGAGCGCGACGTATTCAGCGCCTTGGTGCTCCCACGAGAAATCCTCGGACATGCCGTTGCGCAACAGGCGCAGCCAGTGCGCCGGCTGCGCATACAGGTCGATCGTCTGATCGAGCGCACGCTCGAGCGCCGCGGGTGTGAACTCGCGAAACAGCACGCCCGTGCCGGTGCCGCTCGCCAAATCGTAGCGATGCACCGAGTCAGCGAGGCCTCCGGTCTGTCGCACCACCGGTACGGTGCCGTAGCGCAGGCTGTACATCTGATTGAGACCGCACGGCTCGTATTGAGAGGGCATGAGAAAGAAGTCGCTTCCCGCTTCGATCCAATGCGCGAGCTCATCGCTGTAGCCGCTATGAAAGGCGAAGCGTCCCGGAAAGCGCCCCTGCAGCTGCGCGAGCGCCTGCTCGTAAGGCCGATCGCCGCTACCGAGCACGGCACAGACGAGCCGTCCGGCTTCGAGCTGTGCGGGCAGCGCTGCCAGCAGCAGGTCGATGCCCTTCTGCTGCGCGAGCCGGCTCACCACGCCCGCGAGCGGCGTGCGCTCGGCGGCCTCGAGCCCGAGTCGCCGGCACAGCCGGGCTTTGAGCTCGCGCTTGGGTGCCAGACGCTGCGCGTCGAAGTGCAGCGGCAGATGCCGGTCCCGGCGCGGGTCCCACTCCTGGTAGTCGACGCCATTCAGGATGCCGAGGACGGCGTCGCCTCGCTGGCGCAGTACTTGATCGAGCCCCATGCCGAGCTCGGGCGTGCGGATCTCGCGGGCGTAGGTGGGACTCACGGTAGTGACGCGGTCGGCGTAGAGGATGCCGTGCTTGAGCGAGTTGATGTGGCCGGCGCGCAGGTCGTCCTGGTGCAGCAGGTGGCTGCCATGCCCCAGATCGAGATCGGCGGCGTCCGCCGCGCCGAACACCCCCTGATACCCGAGATTGTGGATCGTGAGGACCGAGCGCGTGGCCGCGAACAGGCGATCCCAGCCGTACAGCGTGCGCTTGAACAGCGGCGCGAATGCCGCATGCCAGTCGTGGCAGTGCAGGATCTGCGGACTGAAGGCCATGCGCTGACAGGCCTCGAAGGCGGCCCGGGTGAGCAGCAGAAAGCGCCGGTGCTCGTCGGGGTCGGCGCTGTAGATAGCGCTGCGCTCGTAGAGCGCCGGGCAGTCGACCAGGTAGATGCTCGCGACCGAGCCCGGCAACCGGCCCCGCAGCACGCTGAAACGGTAACGATGCGGACCGAGCGCGAGCGGCACGTCCTCGAGGCGTGCCAACGGCTCGCACCCGAGTCGCGCCGGGTCGATGCTCGCGTAGCGCGGCATGAACATGCGCACGTCGTGTCCGGCATCGGTCAGGAAGCGGGTGAGCGCTCCGGTGACGTCGGCGAGGCCGCCCGTCTTGGCGAGGGGGGCTACTTCTGATGCGATGGCGCAGATGCGCATACCTTGAACTTTACCGTCTGCCGGTGCCGTTGCGGCACGCGCTAGACTCTGGCCTGAAGGAGCGCTCCGTTTCCGTGATACGCCGCATACTCATCGGGCTTACTCTGTTGGTGCTCATCGTGTTGTCCACCGCGATCGGCGCGCTGGTGGCCAGCTGGCCGCAGTGCTGCGGGCCGGCACTCACGCGACACTGAGGCCCCTGGGCAGGCAGGTGGGCAAGAAACGGGTCGCGATGGGGCGGGTGCCCGCCTAGCATGCCTCGCATGAAGAACATCTCCCCCGGCCATCTCAACAGCCGCGACTTCACGCGCATCGCGCGCGCCATTCATTTCATCGATGCACATTACGGGCAGCAGCCGCGCCTCGGCGCCATCGCCGCCCATGTCGCGCTCTCACCCTTTCACTTCAACCGGCTGTTTCACCGCTGGGCGGGCATCACGCCCAAGCAGTACCTGGCGCACGTGACGGCGCGCGCCGCTGCGCAGGCGCTCGATCGGCAGGCTTCGGTGCTCGAGGCCGCCCACGCCGTCGGACTGTCCGGGCCGGGCCGTCTTCATGATCTGATCGTGACGGTGAGCGGGGTCACGCCCGGCGAGCTCAAGGCGCGCGGCGCCGGCTTGCGCATCGACTACGGCATCACCCCCTCACCCTTCGGCGATGCGCTCATCGCCGAGACCTCCCGGGGCATCGTGCATCTGGCATTTCTCGATGCGGGGCCGGGTGCCGAGGAGGCCGCCTGCCGCGAGCTCTTTGCGTCCTGGCCGGCAGCGCACTTCGTGCGCGCGGACGCCGCCGCGAGCGCGCTCGCGGCGCGACTCTGGGGGCAGGGCGCCGGGGAGGCCGCCGAGCCGCTGCGGCTTGCGCTCGCAGGCACCAACTTCCAGATGCGCGTGTGGCGCGCACTGCTCGAGCTCGCGGCCCGGCGCACGCTCTCCTACGGTGAGCTCGCGAGCGCGATGGGAGAGCCGCGTGCGGTGCGTGCGGTGGCCGGCGCCGTGGCGGCCAACTCGATTGCGTGGCTGATCCCGTGCCATCGCGTCCTCAGCGCGAGCGGCGGGCTCAGCGGCTACCGCTGGGGAGTCGAGCGCAAAGAGGCGATGCTCGCCTGGGAGCAGCTGCGCGTCGGCGGGCAACGTCCCGTGCGTTCTGCGATGCAGCAAAAACCCCCTCTTGACGGCGCCCTGTCAACGGGAGGCGGTGCGCGATAAGCCATTGATATGCATAGACTCCTTCCCCGAGGCCAACGGGCGAGGGTGCCGTCCGGGGTAAACTACCCCCGTTCTCCTTGCGCAAAGTCAGCCGTGCCCCCGCGCGGTCACGCGTCGCGCTCAGCTTCTCTCCGACGACGCGCGAGATTCGCAAGGACACTGATCGGTAGCGCACATCATGTCAGCCTCGCCCTACAAACAGCTCGAGCAGGAGTTCCGGCGCCTCCACGCCTTTCGCGGAGCGCTTTCCCTTCTGCGCTGGGACGCTGCGGTCATGATGCCGCGCGGCAGCGCCGACGTGCGCGGGGAACAGCTCGCGGCACTCGAGACCGAGTACCACGCGCTGCTCACCTCGCCACGCATCACCCGCTTGCTCGATCGCGCTCAGGCGAACGCCCAGGGACTCTCGGACTGGCAAGTCGCCAATCTGCGCGAGATGCGCCGCCAGCGCGATCACGCCATCGCCACCCCCGTGACGCTGATCTCGCGCCTGGCGCGCGCCACCTCCCGGGCTGAGGTGCAGTGGCTGCTCGCGCGCCAGCAGGGCCGCTTCGAGGTGTTTGCGCCAAATCTCGAGGAGGTCGTCAATCTGGTGCGGGACAAGGCTGCGCTGCTCGGGCAGGCCCTGAACCTCTCACCCTACGATGCGCTCGTCGACGAATTCAGCCCCGGCGTCACCTCGGCGGATATCGAGGCGGTGTTCAAGGCGCTCTCGCGGCGCCTGCCGGCGCTCATCCGCGAGGTGATCGCGCTCCAGGACACGCATCCGCCCTTGCCGCTCAATGGCAAGTTTCCGCCGGGCAAGCAGCGCGGACTCGCCGTCGAGATCATGAAGGCGATCGGCTTCCCCTTCGAGCGCGGCCGCCTCGATGAGAGCGAGCACCCCTTCACCGAGGGCGTGCCGGGCGATATCCGCGTGACCACGCGCTTCGACAGCGCGGACCTCTTCTCCGGTCTGCTGGGAGCCTTGCACGAGACGGGTCATGCCATGTACGACGTGGGCCTGCCCCAGGAATGGCGCGACCAGCCCGTGGGTCGCGACCGGGGCATGGCTCTCGAGGAGAGCCAGTCGCTGCTGCTCGAGATGCTCGTCTGCCGCGGCAGGCCCTTCGTGCGCTATCTGGCGCCGCTCATCGCCAAGCACTTCGCGGTGGCGGGTCCCGAGTGGGATCCGGAGAACGTCTATGGGCACCTGACGCGCGTGCGCCGGGGACTGATCCGCGTGGATGCCGACGAGCTCACGTATCCGCTGCACGTGCTGCTGCGCTATGACATCGAGAAGCAGCTGCTCTCGGGCGAGCTCGCCGTGCGCGATCTGCCCGAGGCATGGAATGCCGGCATGGAGCAGCGGCTCGGCATTCGCCCGCAGAGCGATACCGACGGGTGCCTGCAGGACATCCATTGGGCCGTCGGCTCCTTCGGCTACTTCCCCTCGTATGCGCTCGGCGCCGTCATCGCCGTGCAGCTCTACGAGAGCCTGCGCGCGGATGTGACCGATCTCGACAGCCAGATCGCCCGCGGTGAGTTCGCGGGGCTCTTCGGCTGGCTGCGCAAGCACGTGCACGGCGTGGGCGCCCGCGTCTCGGTGCACGAGCTGCTGCGCGCCGCCACCGGCAAGCCGCTCTCGGCTGCGCCCTTCGTGCGCTATCTCGAGAGCAAGTACCTCGAGGATGCGGCCAGCAGCGCCGCGGCCTGAAGCGATGGCGAACGGCGCTGCAGCGACGCCGGCGCCGCGCGGCGCGAGCGCACTTGCCCCTGCGACGCTGTCGCGCAGCGCGCAACGCCTGCAGGCGCACCTGCGGGCGCAGGTGGGCAAGGCTATCGAGGATTTCTCCATGATCGGCCCCGGCGATCGAGTCATGGTGTGCCTCTCCGGCGGCAAGGACTCCTATACGCTGCTCGACATCCTGCTGTCGCTGCAGCGCGGCGCCCCGATCGAGTTCAGCCTCATCGCCGTCAACCTGGATCAGAAGCAGCCGGGCTTTCCGACCCACGTGCTGCCCGAGTACCTGCGCAGCCTCGGCGTGCCGTATCACATCATCGAGCAGGACACCTACTCGGTGGTGAAGCGGGTGATCCCGGAGGGCAAGACGCTCTGCAGCCTGTGCTCGCGGTTGCGCCGCGGGGCCCTGTATCGCTTCGCGGCCGAGAACGCGATCACCAAGATCGCGCTCGGCCATCATCGCGAGGACATCGTCGAGACCTTCTTTCTCAATCTGTTCTTCGGCGGCCGCCTCAAGGCCATGGCGCCGAAGCTGCTCTCGGACGATCGCCGCCACATCGTGATCCGGCCCCTCGCCTATGTCCCCGAGCGCGACATCGAGCGCTACGCTCGGGCGCGGGCCTTTCCGCTCATCCCCTGCGACCTGTGCGGCTCGCAGCCCAATCTGCAGCGCGCGACCGTCAAACGGCTGCTGCGCCAGTGGGAGCAGGAGCATCCCGGCCGCACGGACAGCATCTTCGCCGCCCTGCGCCACGTGACGCCAGAGCATCTTGCCGACCCGCGGCTGCACGACTTCAACGCCCTCGAGCAGCTGCGGAACCTGGCGGCGCAGCGCTTCGCCGGCGCGGCGGACGTGAGGGCTGTGGCGGACGACGGCGGCGCTTCGGCCGCGGCGCTCGAATGAGCTCGCCGCGGGAGCCGGCGGCGCAGCCGCCGCCGCTCCCCAACACCTTCTGGGTGCTGCCCGGGCGACTGCTCGCCGGTGAGCACCCGAGCGCTGCTCAGCCCGAGGGCACGCGCGAGCGCATCGCCTCGCTCCTCGGTGCCGGCATCGACTGCTTCCTCGATCTCACCGCCGGCGATGAGCTGCCGGGCTACCGCGCGCTGCTGCCCGCGCACGTGCGCTATCACCATCGCCCGCTGCGCGATCACGACGTGCCGGAGCACCCCGAGCACATGCTCGAGGCGCTGCAGATCATCGACGCCGCGCTGCGCTCGGGACGGACGCTGTACGTGCATTGCCGGGCCGGCATCGGTCGCACCAACACCGTGGTCGGCTGCCTGCTCGTCGAGCGAGGTCTATCCGGGGAGCAGGCGCTCGAGGCGCTCAACGCTCGCTGGCGTCAGTGCTCACGCTCGCACACCTGGCCGAGCGTGCCCGAGACCCCGAGTCAGGTCGACTACGTGAGGCTGTGGCGCCGCTCGCTCGCCGCGCCGCAAGCGGGCGGCACCAGCGCCGCGAACGGCTCACCGGCGGCGCTGCGAGCCCGCTTCCGAGGCGCGCTCGTCGGGCTCGCGATCGGCGATGCCCTCGCGAATCCCACGCAGGGCCGCGCCCGCGGCTCCTATGCGCCGGTGTCGGCGCTCGAGGCAAGCGCCGTGCTCGGCTTGCCGCGCGGGGCCTGGAGCGATGATACGGCCATGGCGCTGTGCCTGGCGGAGAGCCTGGTGAGCTGCGGGGGCTTCGATCCCCGCGATCAGATCGAGCGCTACACGCGCTGGCAGCAGCAGGGGCACCTGTCGGCCACCGGTCAGTGCGTCGGCATCACCGACGGCACCGTGCGCGCATTGGCTGCCGCGCAGTGGCGCCGCCAGGTGTTCCCGGGGACCCACGACCCGAAGCGGCTCGATCCGGAGCCACTGCCGCGAATCACGCCCGCCGTGCTGCACGCCTTTGCCTCCCCCGAGGAGGCGTTGCGCTTTGCGAGCGATGCGGCGCGCATCACCTGCCAGGCGCCGCTGGTGCTCGAGACCTGCCGCCTCTTCGCGCTCATGCTGCACGCGGCGCTCAGCGGGCGCCCCAAGGCCGAGGTGCTGACGCCAGCCATCGCGCCCGAGACGCTCAGGCCGCGGCTGCGAGCGCTGCTGCAGGGCCGTTACGCGGCCAAGCCCCTGCAGCAGATCCGTTCCCAGGGCAGCATCCTTGCCGTGCTCGAGGCGGCGCTCTGGGCGTTTCAGCGCAGCCGCGACTTTCGCGAAGGCGCACTGCTCGCCATCAATCTTGGTGAGGCCTCAGATGTGGTCGGCGCCGCCTATGGGGCTCTCGCCGGGGCTCACTACGGTGTCGCCGGCATCCCGCCCGAGTGGCGCGCGAGCCTCGCGCGACTGGAGCTGATCGAGGGCTTGGCCGATCAACTGCTTGCCCAGGCCATGGCGGGGTCGCAGGGCAGGGCATCGGCCTGACCCAGTCCCGCGGGCGCCCGGCGACAGGCCGGTTCGGCTCCGGTAAGCTTTCGGAACGAATCGCGCCTCACGCGCGCGAGCGCTCTACGGGGATCCTCGACCACGATCATGGCTGTCACCGGCTCGGCCAGTATCCGCACGCCCAGCAGCCCGGCGCGGGGGAGCCCGCGGCGGCGACACTGGTGGGCGCGCCTGAGCGATGAGCAGTTGCTGCGCGTGCGCCTGTGCGACCTCGGACTCGACCTCGCGCGATCGCGCCTCGCTCCGGCGGTGCGCCGCTTGTATCGCGAGCTCGACAGCCGCGGGATCCGCTTCAAGCCTCATGTGTGGCTCGCGGAGGAGTGGTTCTCACCCGATGGCGTCCCCGGCATCGCCGTCCCTTTCTATCTTGCGCATCCGCGTCTCGAGAGGCTCGAGCGGCGCATCATGCGCGAGGTCGAGGGGGGCAACAGCCGCTGGCTCATGCGCATCCTGCGGCACGAGGCGGGGCACGCCCTCGATAATGCCTACCGGCTGCGCCGCAGGCGGCGCTGGCGAGATGTGTTCGGACCGGCCTCGCTGCCTTACCCACACCGCTATCGCGCGCGCGCCGGCAGCCGCCGCTACGTGCACCACCTCGGGGAGTGGTACGCGCAGGCGCACCCGACGGAGGACTTCGCGGAGACCTTCGCCGTATGGCTCAAGCCGCGCTCGGATTGGCGCCGCACCTACGCCGAATGGCCGGCCTTTCACAAGCTCAACCTCGTCGATGAGCTGCTCACGAGCGTGCGCGACAAGCCCCCGCCGGTGCGCAGCCGCGTGCAGGTCGACCCGGCCCGCGCCGACACGCGCACGCTCGCAGAGCTCTACCGCCGGCGCCTCGCGCGTCAGCGCCACTATCGCCGCGGCCGCGCGCAGCAGCTTCTGCAGCAGCTCTTCAGCGCCGAGCCCGAGCGTGCAGGCGCGGTCCGAGCTGCCACCTTCCTGCGCTCGGCGAAGACGCAACTCGTTGCTGCGGTCTCGAGCGAGCTCGGGCTGCCGCGCTACAGCGTGTATCAGATCTTCCGCATGCTGATCGAGCGCAGCGACACCTTGAAGCTCTACGTGCGGGGCAGCCGTCGCGATGCCCTGCGCCACGCACGCTGGATGCTCGTGCGCGTGGCGCGCCTCTATGCTCAGGGTGAGACGCCGCACTTGGCGCTATGAAGAAGCTGCGCGCGCTCGTCGTCGTGCACGCGAGCCTCGTGCCCCCCGATAGCCTCGACGGCCACTCGCAGAAGGAGGTCGACGAGTGGCGCACCGAGTATGACGTCATCTCGACGCTCAAGGGCCGCGGGCATGAGGTGCGCTGTCTCGGGGTGCTCGACAGCCTGACGGAGCTGCGCGGCAGCATCGCCGACTGGCGCCCCGATGTGGTGTTCAATCTGCTCGAGGAGTTCGATGGCATCGTCACGTACGATCAGCACGTCGTGGCGTTCCTCGAGCTGCTGCGCCAACCCTACACCGGGTGCAACCCGCGCGGTCTGATGCTCTCGCGCGACAAGTCGCTCTCCAAGCAGTTGTTGAGCTTTCACCGCGTGCCGACGCCGCGCTTCGCGGTGTTTCGCCGGGGAGCGCGCTTTCACGTGCCGCGCCGGCTGAAGTTCCCGATGTTCGTGAAATCGACGGTGGAGGATGCCTCCCTCGGCATCGCCCAGGCCTCGGTGGTCGAGGATGCCGCGCACCTCAAGGAGCGCATCGACTTCGTGCACGAGCAGGTGAAATCCGCTGCGCTGGTCGAGGAGTACATCGAGGGCCGAGAGCTGTATGTGGGTGTCATGGGCAACGAGCGCCTGACGCGCCTGCCCGTGTGGGAGATGGTGTTCGGCTCGATGCCGAGCTCGCTCGCGAGCATCGCCACGCGCAAGGTGAAATGGGACAAGCGCTATCAGGAGCGCTATGGCATCACCACGCGCGCGGCGCTCGATCTGCCGCCGGCATTGATCGCCCAGCTCGATCGGCTCTCGCGGCGCATCTATCGCGCACTGGGACTGTCGGGCTATGCGCGCATGGACTTTCGCGTCACGCCCGACGGCCATCTCTACGTGCTCGAGGCCAATGCCAATCCCAATCTGGAGGCCGCGGAGGACTTTGCCGAGTCGGCCCGCGCGGCCGGTGTCGAGTATGCTGAGCTGCTCGAGCGGCTGATCGCGCTCGGGCTTTCCTACCGCGCCGAGTGGCGCGCCACATACGGGTGAACGAGCATGAGCGATTCGCAAGGCAGGGGAGCGCCGCTCGATCGAGTTGGCGGTGTCGGCAGCACCTGCGCCAGCCGTGCACGGCGCACGCGCGCCGCGCACCGCTCGCGCGTCGGCGCGGTGTGGCTCGCCGCCGCGGTGTGGCTCGCCGCCGCCACCCTGCTCGCGGCCACCGCGCTGCTCGCCGGTTGTGCGGAGGAGCAGCCCAAGCAGGACAAGAAGCTGCTGCCGCTGTGGGAGTCGCTCATCGGACGCTACGACGATGAGGAGCAGCGCGCGGAGGACAAGCGCGCCGGCCGCAAGCCTCCTCCGGCGCTGCGGCTCACGATCGTGCCCGTCACCGTGCCCTTCCTCGGCGAGCACGTCTTCTACGAGCAGGAGAGCACGACGGATTATCCCGAGCACGTCATCGAGCAGCATCTGCTGACCTTCACTGCCGACACCGGCAAGGACAAGGAGAAGGGCAAGGGCAAGGAGCTGCAGATCGTCGAAGCCGTCTGGTCCTTTGCCGATCCGCAGCGCTGGCGCGAAGGCGTCGAGTCTCCGGAGGTGTTCACCTCGGTGCAGCCGCCGGACGTGAGGCTGCAGCACGGCTGCGAGCTCAACTGGAAGCAGGACAGCGAGCACAAGGAGCGCTTCACGGCGAGCAACGACGGACACCGCTGCCGCATCAACCTTCCGGGCGTGGGCTCGGTGTACGCTCAGCGTCACATCGAGCTGAGCCCCGATGAGCTCGCGCTCAGCGATCAGGGTTTCGACTCCCAGGGCGCGCTCGTGTCGGGTTTCGGGGGCGATGGCTTCATCCATTTCCGGCGCAGTGTGGGCAGCTGAGAAAGTGTGAAGCCGCGCACGGTATTCGCCCGTGCTTCCTTGACGGGACGCCACGCC
>DATJSR010000257.1:0-17133 GCA_035504015.1 Steroidobacteraceae bacterium | reverse complement strand
CGCCCTCGCGATCGCCGCGGTCCTGCTCGGGCTCGGGGTGCTCGCCGTCATCGGCAATACCGTGCGGCTGGAGATCCAGAACCGGCGCAGCGAGATCGAGGTCGTCAAGCTCGTGGGCGGGTCGAACGGCTTCGTGCGTCGGCCGTTTCTGTACACGGGAATGCTGTACGGCATTGCGGGTGCGGTACTTGCGTGGCTCATCGTGACAGGGACGGTATTGGCGTTGCAGCAGCCGGTGGATCACCTGGCGAGCCTGTATGGCAGCCGCTACTTGCTGAGCGGGCCGCAGGGGCGCGACGTGGGCGCGCTCCTTGGCTGCGGCGCGCTGCTTGGCTGGCTGGGTGCCTGGGTCTCGGCCGGCCGGCACCTGCGGGGCATCGAGCCGCGCGCCTAGGTGCGCGAGGGCCCCTCCATGCCCAGCCTTTCCATGCCCAGCCTCAGCTCAAGCCTTTGCACTCTCAAGTTACTGTAGGAGAAGACTTTTCTGTCGGTCGAGCCGGAAACTTCCGGGCCTCTTAGCACTCTAATCTTGCGAGTGCTAAAATCCGCCCCCTGAGGAGATCCAAGAACCGATGACCACCGCGACCGCCCTCGTTGCCCGTCCCGCCGACCTGTCCCTTTCCGGTCCTGTGGGGAGCCTCGATGCGTATCTCGAGCGCGTCGGACGCATTCCCGTACTGAGCCGCGAAGAGGAACGCGAGCTCGCCGTGCGCTTCCGCCGCGACCAGGACCTGGATGCCGCGCGGCAGCTGGTGCTCGCGCACCTGCGCTTCGTCGTCCACATCGCCCGGGGCTACACCGGCTATGGGTTGCCGATCGGCGATCTGATCCAGGAAGGCAACGTCGGGCTGATGAAAGCGGTGAAGCGCTTCGACCCGAGCCTCAACGTGCGCTTGGTGTCATTCGCGGTGCATTGGATCCGCGCCGAGATTCATGAATACGTGCTGCGCAACTGGCGCCTGGTCAAGGTGGCCACCACCAAGGCGCAGCGCAAGCTGTTCTTCAACCTGCGCCGCCTGAAGAAGAACCTCGCCTGGCTGTCGGCGGACGAGACGCGCGCGGTGGCGCGCGATCTCGGCGTCACGCCTGCCGAGGTCACCGAGATGGAGCAGCGCCTCGCGGCGCGCGATCTGTCCTTCGACCCGGCGCCCGATGCCGAGGAGGAAGAAGGCACCTACAGCCCGGCGGCTTATCTGCCGGCGCCTGCGGCCGACCCCGCCGAGCACGTGGAGGCCGAGGAGTGGGAGAGCGATACTGCCGCGCGCCTGCATCAGGCGCTCGACCGGCTCGACGATCGCAGCCGCGACATCCTCAGAAGCCGCTGGATCGGCGAGGACAAGGCCACGTTGCACGAGCTCGCCGATCGCTACGGTGTGTCCGCGGAGCGCATCCGGCAGATCGAGGCGAATGCGCTCACGAAGCTGCGCGCGCTGATGGCCCCCGCGGCGTAGATGTGCGCAGCGTGAGCTCCTGGCTCTCCGAGTACGACGAGAGCCACCACGATCCGACCAACAAGCTGCTGCATTTCATCTGCGTGCCGGCCATCGTGCTCGCGGTGTTCGGGCTGCTGTGGTCGATTCCCCTGCACAGCGCGAGTCCCTGGCTCAACGTGGCGACGCTCGTCGCCGCGGCGGTGCTGCTGTACTACCTCGCGCTCTCACCCTCGCTCGCCGCGGGGATGCTGCTGGCTTTTGCGCTGCTCGCGGTCGCGACCCACGCGCTCGCGAGCCTTGCCTGGCCGCTGTGGGCTACCTCCACCGCGATCTTCGTGGTCGCCTGGATCGGCCAGTTCGCAGGGCATGCCGTCGAGGGGAAGCGTCCCTCATTCTTTCGGGACCTGCAGTTCCTGCTGATCGGGCCGCTGTGGCTGCTCGCCGCGCTCTATCGGCGCCTGGGGCTGCGCTGCTGAAGCGGTGGCCACGGCGCGTGCGACCGCCTCGTGGAGCGATTTGTCGAGCGGATCCGGGACGAGCTCCTCGCCCGAGGCACGTTCGGCGAGCGTGCGCGCGGCGGCCATCAGCATCGCGTCGCTGAAGGCCCGGGCGCGAGCGGCCAGCGCGCCTTTGAAGAGGCCGGGGAACGCGAGGACGTTGTTGATCGAGCGTCCGTCGGCGGCAAAGGCCGCGCCGCGACGCTGCGCCTCGAGCGGGTCGATCTCCGGATCGGGGTTCGAGAGCGCCAGTATCACCTGTCCGGCCCGCACCCACTCTGGGCGGATCAGATCGCGCACCCCGGTGGTGGCGACCACGATGTCGGCGCGCTGCATGAGCTCGGGCAGCGAGACGCCCTGCGCGCCGAGCGTGGCCACCCGTGCGATCGCGGCCGGGTTGCGGTCCGCACCCAGGATCCGCTGCACACCGTACGCCCGCAGCAGGCGCACGATGCCCGTGCCCGCGGCCCCGAGGCCGATCTGTCCCACCACGCTGTCGCGCAGGGAACGTCCGGCGCGGCGCGTGGCATTGAGCAGGGCCGCGAGCGTCACGACCGCCGTGCCGTGCTGGTCATCGTGCAGCACCGGCTTGTCGAGCCGGGCCCGCAGCTGGCGCTCGATCTCGAAGCACTCGGGTGCGGCGAAGTCCTCGAGCTGAATCGCGCCGAAGGACATCTCGACGGCGCTCACCGCCGCGACGACGCGCGCCGGATCGCGCTCGGCGAGCAGCAGCGGCACGCCCGAGAGTCCCACGAGATCGGCGAGCAGCGCCGCCTTGCCTTCCATGACCGGCAGACCGGCGAGGGCGCCGATGTCACCGAGCCCGAGGATGGCCGTGCCGTTGGTGACGATCGCGACCGTGCTGTCGCGCGCGGTGAACTCGTGCGCGAGCGCCGGATCCTTGCGGATTGCGAGGCAGACGCGGGCGACACCCGGGGTGTACAGGTCGCGCAGCACCTGGGGGGTGTTGATGGGCACGCTCGCGACCGTGCGGATCTTGCCGCCGCGGTGCCGATTGAACACCCGGTCGGACTTGCCGACGAAGCGTGCGGTCGGCAGCTGATCGATGCGCTCGTACAGGTTGCGATCGGTCTCCTCATCGAGCTCGAGGGTGATCTCCCAGAGCGTTCTTCCCTGCTCGCGCCGCAGTGCCGAGAGGTGCTCGATGACCAGGCCACGCTCGGCGATCACCTGCAGCACCTTGGCGAGGCTGCCGGGCTGATGCACCGTCTCGACGATGATGATCTCAGGTACCTTCAAGCCACTCACCCGAGGCGGGCGCGCTGGGTGCGGCCCGGGCCGAAATTGTAGCCGCTCGTCGCGCCGCTGCCGCCGCTGCGGCGCGCGGCGCTGCCAAAGCGTGAGACACTACGCATTATGAGGGCGCAACTGCACAGCGACTCGCCCACCGCCAGCCGCCGCGGCCGCCCGCTGCTCGCCCCGCTGTACTTCTGCGAGATCGACTCGCCGCTCGGCGCGCTGCTGCTCGCAGGCGATGGCAGGTCGCTGCGGCACGTGCACTTTCAGGGCGGCCCGCGGCCGATGCGGCCTCCCAATCACTGGATCGAGGATCCCGCGCCGCTCGGCGCCGTGGCCACGCAGCTCGATGAGTATTTCGCAGGCGAGCGCCGCGTCTTTCGCCTGCCACTCGCCCCGGTGGGCAGCGCCTTCCAGCTCGCCGTGTGGCAGGCTCTGACGCAGCTCGCCTACGGAAGCGTCGTCTCCTATGCCGAGCTGGCGCGACGCATCGGTCGGCCGGGAGCCTGTCGTGCGGTGGGCCTCGCGAACGGCGCCAATCCGCTGCCGATCCTCATCCCCTGCCACCGCGTTATCGGCGCAGACGGCTCGCTCACGGGCTTCGGTGGCGGCCTCGACATCAAGCGCCGGCTACTCGCGCTCGAGCGGCGCGTGGCGCCCGATCGGCTGGTACTCACCCCCTCGCCGAGCGCCCCCGGCTGAGCCGCCTCAGGCGATCGTGTCGATGACGCCCCCGTCCACGCGCAGCGCCGCGCCGGTCGTGGCGGAGGACAGCGGTGAGGCCACGTATACCGCGAGATTGGCCACTTCCTCGACGGTGGCGGCACGGCGGATGATCGAGCTCGGGCGGTGCTTGGCGATGAAATCCGCAGCAGCCTGCTCGATTGACACACCCGCCACGCGCGCAGCGGCCTCGAGCATCCCGCGCACCCCCTCGCTCAAGGTCGGGCCGGGCAGGATGGCGTTAACCGTGACCCCCGTGCCCGCCATGCGCTTGGCGAGACCTCTTGCGAGCGCGAGATCGGCGGTCTTGGTGACTCCGTAGTGCACCATGTCCGGCGGAATGTTCAGCCCGGACTCGGAGGAGACGAAGATCACCCGACCCCAGCCGCGTGCCGCCATGCCCGGCAGGTAGGCGCGCGAGAGCCGGACACCCGATATCACGTTCACCTCGAGGAACTGCTGCCACACCTCGTCCGGTGTCTCGAAGAAATCGCGCAGGCCGAAGATGCCGACGTTGTTGACGAGGACATCGGCCAGCGGTGCCGCCGCCGCGAGCGCCGCGCAACCCGCCGCGGTGCCGAGGTCCGCCGGGACGGCGGCGAGCACCGCGCCCCGACACTCCTGCTCGATGCGTGCCCGCGCGGCATCGACCGCCGCACGCGAGCGCCCGTTGATCACCACCCGCGCGCCGGCGCGCGCCAGCGCGAGCGCGATGCCAAAGCCGATGCCGGCGGTGGAGCCGCTCACCACGGCGGTCTTGCCGCCCAGATCGATCCGCAGCGTCATGCGTGGTCTCCTTGCATTCCTCGGGAGGGGTTGCTCGGTCAGCGCGCGCGGCGCGCCCCACCGGCCTGCTCAGCGCAGCAGCGATCGCACGTCCTCGGGCGCCGGTCGGATGCGCGCATCGGCGGCGAGCTCGAACAGGTCGATCTCCTCCTCGAGCGCGTGAAAAGCATCGTCCCCGATGATGCCGCGCGCGCGCAACTGCATCAGGCACTGCCGCTGTGCGGCCACCACCCGCAGCTGTAGCTCGGCGAGGCGATCGCTCGCCGACACCGACACTGCTGCAGGTGGCCGCACCCGCGCCGTGCGTCGGGGCGCGGGCGCGGCTGAGGTCGCGGCATCGAGCGCCGGGCTGTCGTCCCAGGAGCGCAGCCGCGTCTGATAGGGCAGGCGCAGGATGCGGAAGGAGGCGTCATCGGGCGCCTCGTCGAGCACGCTGAGTGCCGCCCGCGCGGTGGCCGCTCGCGCAAGCAGTTGCTCGCGCTCGACCGTGCCATCGTCCTTGAGCCCCACGCGCCTCATGAGTGGCCCCAGCGTCAGTCCCTGCAGCACCAGTGTGGTCAGCACCACGGAGAAGGCGCAGAGCACGATGAGATCGCGGTAGGGAAACGCCTCCGATGCCGAGCCGTCGGGCAGCGCCACGGCGGCCGCCAGGGTCACGATGCCGCGCATGCCGCTCCAGCACACGACGAGCGCTGCACGCGCATTCGGCAGCACCGGTGGGCGCCCGAGGTGGCTGCGCAGCAGCAGCCGCCGGATGCCGAAGTAGCCGAAGATCCAGGCGAAGCGCACCAGCACCACCGTGGCGCACACGGCGAGGGCGCATTCGAGGTAGGCGTGCCAATCCGCCGCGTGCGCACGCGCAACGATCGCGCGCAACTGCAAGCCGATGAGGACGAAGGCGAGCACGTTGAGCACGAACACGGCGACTTCCCACACGGCGTAGGAGGCGATGCGGTGACGCGCGTCCACGCGCCCCGGTACGCGCCTCGCGAGCGTCATGGCGTAGGCGATCATGGTGATGATGGCCGATAGATTGAGTCTCTCGGCAAGGAGCCACACGCTGAAGGTGCCCACGAACTGCAGCAGCACCGAGATGGCGATGTCGGAGATGCGGGCCGTGAGCCACAGGTACAGCCGTGCGCAGCCGTAGCCGAGCAGCACGGCGCCGCCGCAGGTGAGGACGAGCGTCGGCGCGATGCTCCAGCGCGAGACGACACCGGTCATGGCGGCCGCGACGGCGATCCGATAGACGAGCAGCGCGGTCGCATCGTTGAACAGGCTCTCGCCCTCGAGAATCACCCGCAGGCGGTGTGGGGGGCGCAGCCGCCGCAGCACGGCGCTCGCCGCGGAGGCATCGGGCGGCGCGACGATGGCACCGAGCGCGAGTGCCGCCGCCCACCCCATGCCGGGCGTCAGCCAGCGCGCCACCAGTGCCACGGCGCCCGTGGTGAGCAGCACCGTGAGGATCGCCAGGTTGATGACCGGCGCGAGGTTGCGGCGCAAGTCGCGCGGCGAGGCGTCGTAGGCGGCATCGAGCAGCACGGGCGCAACGAACAGCGCCAGCGCGAGGTTGGGCTCGAGCATCACCCGGGGCGCACCGGGTAGCAATGCCAGCGCAGCACCCGCCAGCGCGAGCAACGCCGGGTACGGTGCGCCGATGCGCTCGGCCCACAGCGCGAACACGGCCCCCAGCAGCAGCAGGCCTATGATGAGCTCGAAGAGTGCCATGAGGGACCCATTGGCGCCCGCGCCGGCGAGCGCCCCACGAGGAGCCGCCCACGCGGCAGCGGCGCGGGCGGCGGCGTGACACGATCCCGAGAGTTAGCCATTCCCTGCCGCCAAACACAACGCGGCGCACGCGAGCGGCATAGACCATGGGCTAAGATGCGCCGGTGAAGCAGATCGCCATCGTCGAGGACGAGCCGGCCATTCGCGACAACTACGCCGCGGCCTTCACGCGCGAGGGCTACGCCGTGCGCACCTACGGCAATCGCAAGCAGGCGCTCGCGGCCTTCAATGCGCGCCTGCCGGACCTCGCGGTCATCGACATCTCGCTCGAGGACGAGCCCGAGGGCGGGTTCGAGCTGTGCCGCGCGCTGCGCGCACTGTCGGCGGAGCTGCCCATCATCTTTCTGACTGCGCGCGACAGCGAGATCGATGCGGTCTCGGGGCTGCGACTGGGCGCGGATGACTTCCTCACCAAGGACCTGAGCCTCGCCCACCTGATCGCGCGGGTGAACGCGCTGTTCCGGCGCATCGAGGCGCTGCGCCGCCCGGCGGCCGGCGGAGAGAGCGTGCGCCGCGGCCCCCTCGCGCTCGATGCCGAGCGCATGCAGGTGCAGTGGAACGGCCAGGTGGTGCTGCTCTCGCTCACCGAGTTCTGGATCGTGCACGCGCTCGCGCGCCATCCCGGACACGTGAAGAATCGCCAGCAGCTCATGGACGCCGCGAACGTGGTGCTCGATGACAATACGATCACCTCGCACATCAAGCGCGTGCGGCGCAAGTTCCAGCTGCTCGATCCCGGCTTCGATGCGATCCAGACCGTCTACGGCATGGGCTATCGCTGGGTCGAGTGAGCGCGGCGCATGACGCTGCGTCTGAAGCTGTTGCTGCTCGGGCTCGCGACGCTGGTGCTGCCGTGGCAGGGCTGCCGCTATGCGCGCGAAATGGAGAGCGCGCTGCGCGAGAGCGAGCAGCAGACCCTCGCCACCATGGCACGCACACTCAGCGCCTCGCTCCGGGGGCATACCGATCTGCTCTATCGCGGCGCGCTCGCGCCCGGGGCCGAAGGCTCAGGCCCCTACGATCTGCATCCGCTGCTGCTGCCGACCGCGCCCTTCGTCGATGGCTACGCCGATGAGTGGCCGCGCGTGCCGTCCGCGTGGCACACGGTGAGCCACGGCGCACGCAGCCTGCGCCTGCTGCTGGGCGTGCACGATCGCATGCTGTATCTGCTGCTCGAGATCCACGACCCGCAGGTCGTGTTCGACGCACCCGATGCCGATCCACTCGACTCCGCGGGCTTCGGCGATCGGCTCTGGCTCGGCTATCAGGACCCGCAGGGCAGCGAGCACCAGGTATTCATCGCCACCACGGGGCCCGGGCCGGTGCGGGCGCGACGCATCGAGGCGCGCGAGTACGGGCGTCTGGTGGCGCTCGATGAGCCGCGCATCGAGGGCGCGTGGCGCCTCATGCCCGGCGGCTATCGCGTGGAGCTGCGCGTGCCGCTGTCGCTGCTCGGCGCGCGTCTCGGGGTGCAGGTCGATGACCGCGACACGCTGGGCGGCACGGCCGACAGCTACGGCACGCTCGATCCGGATACGCTCGCCACCCGCGGCTGGCTGATCGCTGCCGCCCCCGAGCTCAGCCCGTATCTGGCGCAGTTCATCGAGCCGGGGCTGCGGCTCACGGTGGCGACCGCCGCCGGCCAGCCCCTGGCGAGCGTCGATGAGCTCGCGCTGCCGGTGGACCCGGGGAACGATCGCGGCATCCTCGCCCGACTCTATCGGCGGCTGATGGAGCGCCCGAGTGACCGCCGGCTCGTCGCCGTCACCACGCCGATCCTCGATGCCACCGGGCGCCAGCGCATCGGGGCGCTGCAGGTGCTGCAGAATCCGGATCGCTGGATCGCGCTGCGCGATCGCGCGCTCACGCGGCTGCTCAACGTGACGCTGGTGACGAGCGCCTGCGCCTTCGCGGCGATGCTGGCGTTCGCCGCGTGGCTTGCGTGGCGGCTCGGGCGGCTGCGCCGCGCGAGCGAGTCGGCACTCACGCGCGAGGGCCTCGTCACCAGCTTTCCGGACACGACGGCCGCCGATGAGCTCGGCGATGTAGCGCGCAGCTTCGCCACGCTCCTCGCACGGCTCGCGGAATACACGAGCTATCTGCGCACCCTCGCCGGCAAGCTCGCGCACGAGATCCGCACGCCGCTCACGATCGTGCGCTCCTCGCTGGAGAACCTCGAGTCCGAGGGCTCCTCGGCCGCCGCCCAGACCTACATCGCGCGGGCGCGCGAGGGCAGCGAGCGGCTGAGTGCGATCCTGCTCGCCATGGGTGCCGCCACGCGCGTGGAGGAGGCCATCGCAAGCGCGGAGCGCTCGCGCTTCGACCTGCGCGCGCTTCTGGGAACTGCAGTGGAGTCCTACCGCACCGCGTTCGCCGAGCGGCGTTTCGAGGCCGAGGTGCCCGGGGAGCCGCTGTGGATCGAAGGGGCTCCCGAGCTCGTCATGCAGATGCTCGACAAGCTCATCGACAATGCGGTGGATTTCAGCCCTCCGGGCGCCACGATCAGCCTGCGCCTGAGCGCGCTGGCGGGGGCCGCCCTCATCGAGGTGGACAATCCGGGGCCTACCCTGCCTCGAGAATTGCGCGGGCGCCTGTTCGAGTCGCTGTGGCAGTCGCGCCAGGGACGCGACAGCCGACCGCATTTCGGCCTGGGGCTGTACATCGTGAGGCTGATCGCCGAGTTCCACGGCGGGCGGGCGCTGGCCGGGGACCTGCCGGATGGCTCGGGGGCGCGCTTCTCGGTCTACCTCGCGCGCTGAGCCTCCCCGGCAGCGCTCGAGGCACGGCACTTGCGTGGCCTTCCCCGTCATCCCGACGTAGCAAAAGCGCAACAGACGGGATTGTCGTGCGACTATACAATTGCGCTGGCACGGAAGGCTACGTATGATGGCAAGTGTCGAGGGATCCACAATATTTGAGACTTGGCACAGGTCTTGCTGGTATTCCGATGGGCAGGCCGCTCGCAACTGATGCGAGAAGCGGACAACCAGCGTGAGGAGTTGAGCAAGCACAGAAACACGGGCGATCGACGCGGGCACGGCGAGGCGGCCACCGACATGCGGGGCAGCACCGGAGCACAAGGCGTGAATTCACACGCAGCCTGACCTTAGTGCGGGCGGAGCCAGGGGCTCCAGCGCTTCAACCGACGAAAATGAGCCCGTGACGACGCTGAGCGCCAGACGCGACGGATGGGAACTCCCTCTTCGTAGCGGCGATTGGCCGGAGCTGACAGCGATTGACCCGGTCGGTTGAACGACTCGACTGCAAGCCCCGCTCTCGCGGGGCTTTTTTTTGCTCGGCTCGGCATCCCGCCATGCTTTCCCTGCTTGGCGCCCTTCCGCGCACGCTCACGCAGCGGCGTTCGCAGCGCTGACCCCGATGGTGTTGAGGATGCCGCGGGCGGCCTCACGTCCCTCGAACACCGCGGTCACCACCAGATCGGAGCCGCGCACCATGTCGCCCCCGGCGAACACCCGCGGGTGGGTCGTCTGGAAGGGCGCATCGGGCGAGGCGGAGACACGCACCCGCCCGTCGGGGTGCAGGCGCACGCCGGCCGCCTCGAGCCACGGCGGCGGGCTCGGCAGAAAGCCGAAGGCAACGATGACCGCATCGGCCGGGATCATCTCCTCGGTGCCCGGCACGGCCTCGGGGACACGCCGCCCGCGAGGTCCGGGTGCGCCGAGCCGCGTCTGCACGACCTTGACGCCCTCGACCCGCTCGGTACCGACGATCTCGATCGGCTGGCGATTGAAGAGGAACTCGACGCCTTCCTCTTTGCTGTTCTTGTAGTCGCGCCGTGAGCCCGGCATGTTGCGCTCGTCGCGCCGGTAGGTGCAGGTGACCGAGAGCGCGCCCTGGCGAATGGCGGTGCGATTGCAATCCATGCCCGTATCACCGCCGCCCAGCACCACCACGCGCTGGCCCCTGACGCTCACCAGCTCCTCGGCGGCCCCCGGCAGCTCGAGCTCGTGGCGGATATTGGCAATGAGATAGGGCAGCGCTTCGTGCACGCCGGCGAGGTCCTCGCCCGGAAAGCCGCCCTTGACGTAACGGTAGGTTCCCATGCCGAGGAACACCGCCTCGTACTCCTCGAGCAGCTGCTCGAAGGACACATCGCGGCCGATGTCGATGCCGAGCCGGAACTCGACCCCCATCCCCTCCATCACCGCGCGACGCTTCTCCACCACCGGCTTCTCGAGCTTGAAGGGCGGGATGCCGAAGGTGAGCAGCCCGCCGATGCGCGGGTAGCGATCGAAGACCACCGGCGTGACGCCGCTGCGCACGAGCACATCGGCGCAGCCGAGGCCGGCGGGGCCTGCCCCGACGATCGCGACGCGCTTGCCGGTCGGGCGCACGTTGGACATGTCCGGGGTCCAGCCTCGCTTGAAAGCCTCATCCGTGATGTAGCGCTCGATCGCCCCGATGGTGACGGCGCCGAGACCGTCGTTGAGCGTGCAGGCGCCCTCGCACAGGCGGTCCTGCGGGCAGATGCGCCCGCACATCTCGGGCAGCGAGTTGGTCTTGTGGGAGAGCTCCGCGGCCTCGAGAAGGTTGCCCTCCTCGATGAGCTTCAGCCAGTTCGGAATGTAGTTGTGCACCGGGCACTTCCACTCGCAGAAGGGGTTGCCGCAGGCGAGGCAGCGCCCCGCCTGCTGTGCCGCGCCCTCGGCGCTGAAGCTGCCGTAGATCTCGGCAAAGCGCGTGATGCGCGACTCCACCGGCTCCTTCTCCGGCTCGGCGCGCGCGATGTCGAGAAACCGCAGATGCTTGTCCGCCATCACGCCGCTCGCCTGAGGTTCTCGAGCAGCGACTCGATCGAGGCGGCCTTGGGCTTCACCACCCAGAACTTGCCGATGTAGGTGCGAAAATCGTTGAGGATCTCCTCGCCCCAGACACTGCCGGTCTCGGCCACGTGCTGCTCGATGAGGGCCTCGAGGTGCTGCAGATTCGACTGCATCGACTCGGCATGGATGCGGCTGATGTCGATCAGCTCGTGGTTGTAGCGATCGACGAAATCGCGCTCGAGATCGAGCACGTAGGCGAAGCCGCCCGTGAAGCCCGCGCCGAAATTGACGCCGGTGCGCCCGAGCACGCACACGACCCCGCCCGTCATGTACTCGCAGCAGTGATCGCCCGCGCCCTCGATGACCGCGAGCGCCCCGGAGTTGCGCACCGCGAAGCGCTCTCCGGCGACGCCGGCGGCGAACAGCTGTCCGCCCGTCGCCCCGTAGAGGCAGGTGTTGCCCATGATGACGGTGTGGCGATGCACGAAGCGCGCGTTGCGCGGCGGGCGCAGCACGATCTTGCCGCCGGCCATCCCCTTGCCGACGTAGTCGTTGGCATCCCCCTCGAGGTGCAGGTGCAGGCCGCCTGCATTCCACACCCCGAAGCTCTGGCCGGCGCTGCCGGTCAGGCGCACCACGAGCGGTGCCTCCTCCATGCCGTAATTGCCCCAGCGCCGGGCGATCTCCCCGGAGATGCGCGCGCCGATCGAGCGATCGTAGTTGTGCACGGCATAACGGAAGTCTCCGCCGCGCTTGTCCTCGATCGCGGCGCGCATGTCCGCGAGCATCGCCTCCGCCAGCTCCCCCTTGTCGAAGGGCGCGTTGCAGGGTGCCACGCAGAACTGCGGAGCGTCGGCGGCGAGGCCATCTCCTGAGATCATGGGCCGCAGATCGAGCTTTCTCTGCTTGGCGGTCTCGCCGGGGCGCACGCGCAGCAGCTCGGTGCGCCCGATGAGATCCTCGAGGCGCCGCACCCCCAGCTGCGCGAGCAGCTCGCGCACCTCTTGCGCGACGAAGCGGAAGTAGTTCATCACCATCTCGGGCAGGCCGACGAAGTATTTCGAGCGCAGCACGTTGTGCTGGGTGGCGACCCCGGTGGCGCAGTTGTTGAGATGGCAGATGCGCAGGTACTTGCAACCCAGTGCCACCATCGGTGCGGTGCCGAAGCCGAAGCTCTCGGCGCCGATGATCGCGGCCTTCACCACATCGAGCCCGGTCTTCAGGCCGCCGTCGGTCTGCAGCCGCACGCGGTGGCGCAGATCGTTGGCGCGCAGGGTCTGATGGGTCTCCGCCAGCCCCAGCTCCCAGGGGGTGCCGGCATATTTGATGGATGACAGCGGGCTCGCGCCCGTGCCCCCGTCATAGCCGGAGATCGTGATCAGATCCGCGTAGGCCTTGGCAACACCCGCCGCGACGGTGCCGACGCCGGGCTCGGCGACGAGCTTCACCGAGACGAGCGCCCGAGGATTCACCTGCTTCAAATCGAAGATCAGCTGCGCGAGGTCCTCGATCGAGTAGATGTCGTGGTGCGGGGGCGGGGAGATCAGCCCCACCCCCGGCCGCGCGAAGCGCAGCCGCGCAATCATCTCGTTGACTTTGTGGCCCGGCAGCTGTCCGCCCTCGCCGGGCTTGGCCCCTTGGGCAATCTTGATCTGCAGCACCTCGGCGTTGATCAGATACTCGGGTGTCACACCGAAGCGACCGGAGGCGACCTGCTTGATCTTGGAGCTCTTCTCGGTGCCGTAGCGCGCCGGGTCCTCACCCCCCTCGCCGGAGTTCGAGCGCGCGCCGAGGCGGTTCATGGCGATCGCGAGCGCCTCGTGCGCCTCCGGCGAGAGCGCCCCGAGCGACATGCCTGCGCTGTCGAAGCGCCGCAGGATCGCCTCGAGGGGCTCGACCTCCGCAAGCTCGAGCGGCGCGGCCGCCGGCGTGAGCTCGAGCAGATCGCGCAGGCAGGAGGCCGGGCGCGAGTTCACCTGCGCGGCGAAGCTGCGATAGGTGTCGTAGTCGCCGGAGATGGCGGCCGCCTGCAGCGTCGCGACCACCTCCGGGTTGTACATGTGGTATTCGCCCGCGTGCACGAACTTGTGCAGCCCGCCCTGGGCGATCGGCTCGCGCGGATTCCACGCGCGCGCGGCGAGCTCGCGCAGGTCGGCCTCGAGGTCGGCGAAGCCCGCGCCCTGGATGCGGCTCTCCGTGCCCGTGAAGCACAGCTGCACGACCTCGTCGTGCAGCCCCACGATCTCGAAGAGCTGCGAGCTGCGGTAGCTCGAGATCGTCGAGATGCCCATCTTCGACATGATCTTGAAGAGGCCCTTGCGGATCCCCGCGCGGTAGCTGCGACCGAGCTCGAGACGCGCCGCGAAGTCGAGCTTGACGCGCCCCTTGCGCATCATGTCGAAGAGCACCTGATAGGCCATGTAGGGATACACGGCCGTGGCGCCATAGCCGATGAGGCAGGCGAAGTGATGCGGATCGCGGGCCGTGGCGGTTTCCACCAGCAGATTGCACTTGGAGCGCAGCCCGGCGCGCACCAGGCACTGGTGCACGGCCCCGGTCGCGAGCAGCGCGTGCGCGGGGAGCTTGCCCTTCACCAGATAGCGATCCGAGAGCAGCAGCACCAGCTTGCCCGCGCGCACCGCCGCGTCCGCCTGGGCGGCGATGCGGCGGATCGCCCCCTCGAGGCCCTCCGCCGGGTCGTACTGCAGATCGATGAACTCGTGCGTGACGCCGAAGTCCTCGAGGCCGAGGATCTGGCGCAGCTTGCGCTGCGAGAGAATCGGCGAGCCGAGCACGATCTGGCGGGCGTGCTCCGGGGCGGGCACGAAGATGTTGCACTCCGGACCGATCTGCGTCTGCAACGACATCACGATCGACTCGCGCAGCGGGTCGATCGGCGGATTGGTGACCTGCGCGAACTGCTGGCGGAAGTAATCGAAGAGCGAGCGCACCTGGTGCGAGAGCACCGGCATCGGCGTGTCATCGCCCATCGAGCCGACCGCCTCGCTCTCGTCCTCGGCGAGCACGCGGATCACCTCCTCGCGCTCCTCCGCCGTGACGTTGAACATCTTCTGATAGAGCGTGAGCGTCTCGCGGTCCATCGGCTCGGCGGCGAGCCGCGGGTCGACGAGATCGCTCTCGAGATAGCGCACGCCCTTCTTGAGCCAGCTCTTGTAGGGGTGGCGCGTCTTCAGCATGCCGTCGATGTCGCGCGACTCGAGCAGCGTTCCCGTCTGCAGATCGAGCGCGATCATCTCGCCCGGGCCGAGCTTGCCTTTGCGCACCACGTCCTCGGGCGCGTAGTCCCACACGCCGCTCTCGGAGGCGATCGTGAGGATGCGCCCGCGCGTGATGACGAAGCGCGCCGGGCGCAGCCCATTGCGATCGAGGGTGCAGCCGGCGTAGCGCCCGTCGGAGAAGACGATGCCGGCCGGACCGTCCCAGGGCTCCATGTGCACGGCGTAGTACTCGTAGAAGGCACGCAGGTCCGCATCGATCGAGTCATCGCCGTGCCAGGCGGGCGGGATCAGGATGCGCATCGCCTGCAGCGGGTCGAGCCCGCCCATCACGAGCAGCTCGAGCATGTTGTCGAGGCTCTGCGAGTCCGACCCGGAGAGCGCCACGAGCGGCAGGATGTCCCCGAGCTCTGGCAGCAGCGGTGAGCGCAGCAGCGGGCCGCGCGCGACGGCCCAGTTGCGGTTGCCCTGGATGGTATTGATCTCGCCGTTGTGCGCGAGGTAGCGGTAGGGATGCGCGAGGCGCCACTGCGGCAGTGTGTTCGTGGAGAAGCGCTGGTGGAACACCACCACCGAGCTCTCGAGGCGTGAGTCGGTGAGATCGGGGTAGAACTGCGCCAGGTACTGCGGCATCACCATGCCTTTGTAGACGAGGGTGCTCGCCGACAGGCTCGGGATGTAGAACACCGGATCCACCGGCTCGAGCGCCTTCTCGGTGCGCCGGCGCGCGAGGAACAGCTTGCGGTTGAGCGAGGCCTCGTCGATGTCCGCGGTGGTGCAGTTGACGAACACCTGCTCGATGTGCGGCAGAGTCTTCAGCGCTTCGGCGCCACAAGCCTCGCGGCGGATGGGCAGCGCGCGCCAGCCGGCGACCTCGAGCCCTTCGCGCCGCAGCTGTTTTTCGAGCTGCTCGCGCGCCAGCGCGGCGAGCCGCGGCTCGCGATTGAGGAACACCAGGCCCGCGGCGAAGCGCTCGGCCAGACGGATCTGCTCCTCGCGTGCCACGGCGCGCAGGAATGCGTCGGGACGCTTGAGCGCGAGCCCGCACCCATCGCCGGTCTTGCCATCGGCTGCGACCGCGCCGCGATGCGTCAGGCGGTTGAGCGAGGTCATCGCCGTCTGCACCAGCCAGTGGCTCGGCTGATCGTCGAGGTGCGCGATCAGGCCGAAGCCGCAGCTGTCTTTCTCGTACGACTCCCGAAAGAGTCCTGTGTGCGTCTGCGTCATGTGTGTCGTCGCCTCGCGTGGTCCGACCGCGCGGCACGCCGAGCGCCGCGGGCTCACGCTCGCGGCGGTTGGATTGTCGAATGATCCGGCGTCAGGGAACGACGGCCTACAAGGCTCGTGGCGGGCGCTCGAGAGGACGTGCAGCCGGATGCCTCCGGCCTGGCGGCCGAATCCCGCCCGACGGCTCGCTCAAATCGCCTGCGTCTACCTGGACTATGCACCCGATCATACCGAGGCGAGGCGCGCGGTCAATGACCCCTTGAAAGCTCGGGCACCGGCCCTATCTGGCGGATCGTGGGCGCAGTGGCGCCGCACGATGTGAAATCAGGCACCTACCCCAAAGGAGAAATCGCATGGCCCTCACAAGGTATGAGCCCGGCAGCGTCGTGTCACAGCTGCAGGATGAGATCAACCGGGTCTTCACCACGCTATCGGGGACCGCGGACAGCAGCGGCGCGACTGCGGGCTGGATCCCTCCCGTCGACATCGCCGAATACCCCGATCGGTTCGAGCTGACGGTGGACCTCCCCGGGGTGGATCCCGCCAAGGTGGAGATCACCCTCGAGGACGGGGTCCTCAGCCTCTCCGGAGAGCGCGAGGAGCGGCTGCGCAACGCCGAGGGCGAGAGCAACGGCAACGCCGAGCAGCTGCGCATGCGGGTCGAGCGCGGCCACGGGCGCTTCTTCCGCCGGTTCGTGCTGCCCGAGACCGTGGATGCCGAGCGCGTGCGCGCAAGCGGCCGGCTCGGGGTTCTCGAGATCACCATTCCGAAGCAGGCGAAGGCCCAGCCGCGGCGGATCAAGGTCGGCGGTTGAGCGGTTGGCGGGGGCGTCCCGGTCCGGGGCGCTCCCCCTGCCAGAAACCACAGCGCCCTCGCGGCCGCGCGAGGCGCAATCGCGGCAGCCCGTGCTAGTGTGCGGCCCCATTCGCTCGGGGGTAGGGCTTGCAGAGTCTCGGTGTGTGCCTCGCCATCGCCTACCCGCTGCTGGTGCATCTGGCAGTGGTGACGGCCAGCGCGCCGCTCACGGCCCTGGCCATCGGCTGCCTCGCAACGCTCGTGCTCGGGCGGGCGCTGCTGCGTGGCAGCCTCGGCGCCTGGCTGCTCGCGGTCGCGCTGCTGGTGATGCTCGCGCGCGCGGCGCTGGGCGGCTGGCTGTGGCTGCCGATCTACGTGCCGTCCATCGCGGCGGACGCCTTCGTCTGTTTCCTGTTCGCCCGCACGCTGGCGCCGGGCCAGGTGCCGCTCATCGAGCAGCTCGTGCGGCTGATGCATGCCCGGGAGGAGCGCCTCGAGGCGAGCATCGTGAGCTATGCGCGCGTGCTGACCGGCGTCTGGGCGCTGCTCTTTGCTGCGCTCGCCCTCGTGAGCCTGGCACTCGCTCTCATCGCTCGGCCGAACGGG